>CAYTNN010000151.1:0-11514 GCA_964439135.1 uncultured Pirellulales bacterium | reverse complement strand
GATCGGCCAAAACAAAAAACGAGCATAAAAAACAACGTTTTGAAAGATTGTATTACGAATAAACACCGAGAAATAATATTGTCATCCCTGCGAAAGCAGGGACAATAATCAATAGTCAATAATCAATGACAAAGGTGCGGGCTAAAATTCGTACTGCGTTCTCCGTGATTGGACCTATCATTTATCAATAATCAATAATCAATAATCATTCAGTTTAGTATTATACGAATCTAATCGCACAAGGGCGGGCTAATTCCAGATAAATCTCCGATACACGGCGTTCTTAAATTGGCCACAGAGAAGGAATCAATTTCATTAACCGAAGATAAACGCTGATGGACGCTGATTTATCCTGTGAGATGCCGGATTTGCCTATCTCACGGGATTAACGCAGATTATTGAGTAAATTCTGATTTCTGGCTCCTGAATTCTTGCTTGTTTCATTTTTTTAAATCCTTTTTCCGCGTTTTTGCGGGCAATAATGAGGTTTGAAAAAGTGTTTTCAGAAAAACACCGATTTTATTGTTGACAAATATGGTCTCTGGCAGTACTATAGTACTATAATGCTATAGTATGAAAGGAGAATGACATGATGACTATTGATATTGATTTTGATGTTTTTAAGGAATTAACTCATCGCCGATCTTCAGAGGAGGTAACCTATAATGATGTGATTCGTGAGTTACTCGGTCTAAGCATCAAAAGGCGCGTCCCTATAGTTGGTACCACAACTGCGCGAGGAGACTGGGTGACCAAAGGTGTGCGTTTTCCCCTTGGGACAGAGTTCCGTGCAAACTACAAGAGCCAGACATATCGTGGAAAAGTTGAGGATGGGAAACTTGTAGTTGACAATAAGCGTTTTGATTCAGCTTCTGCTGCTGCTGGTGAAATAACTGGTAAGTCGGTCAACGGATGGACTTTCTGGGAGTGCCGCGTGCCGGGTGAAAGCAGATGGCAGACGATCAAGTTCCTCCGGAGATAAAGAAGGATTAGGCATAACGCCCAACTCGCCCTAACTCGGAATAACGCTGCCACGTTTTCGAGCGAACCGGATGGGCAGAAACTAGGAACAGCGGAGCAGCCGAAAAGGCTATGAGTATGCCTCTGTTAGCTATCAACAATCTGGAAGAACTCACAGCCGGCGCATCTGACGGACCGCAGGGGCTGCGGAAGGTGGAGTTGCCGGGCACAGGTTTTGATCACTCATTGGTCAAGTTCAAGCCCCACGGATGTTGCGAAGTGCTTGGGTACCAATTGGCATCACGGATCGGGATTTCAGTGATACCTGCCGTGCCCATCTGGTGCCCACATGCATTTGCCCGTGTGGACGGAGAGGTAGAAGAAGGGCGGATTGGACTAGCCATTCAGTACCTCGATACTTTTGAACACGTCACCAGGAAACAGGCCGCCTTGCGGGCTCCGGAGATAGTTGCCGCAAGCCTAGTTCTTTGCCTGCTCGACAGGTATGAGTGGGGTCAATTCGCAGCGACCAAGTTTGGCCTGGTCTTCTATGACTTAGAACGACTTTTCCCCGCCTTTCGCTCCGGACGCGTGGATGGTGAGACCTGGCGTGATGTTGCTGATGACGTGAGTAAAGCTGCCGCTGGTTACAAACGTATCGCGGCTTCCTTTGTGCGAGAGGTCCTTGATGAAGCCACCGAACTGGGGCTGACGGAGTGGTTCCGATCCGCTGTCGCCGACGCCGCAACCATTTCATCCGAAGAGTTTATAAACATCTTTGATCTTAAACCTCACCCACTTGCTACGCAGATTCGTAAGATCGCTGCGTATGTCTGCGTGATGCAGTTCGGACGCGCCGCGCGCCTTCTCTGCATTTGAAGAGAGAATCCCGGGGGAACCAGAGCGAATTCATCTATTCGTCTGTGGATTAGCATTTTTCGAGTTTATCTCTGTGTTCTGAGGGGAATGAGATTTGTTGATCGTGCATCTGCGTAATCCGTGAAATCCGCGGTTTGTTTAAGTAGATTCCTCGGCTGCACTCGGAATGGAGAGAATTAAAGGTATACAGTACGAATAGCGGGACTATAACCGCATATCGGTCTTTTTCGTAATTATTGGTGGCTTCAGGCTACGATTGATGAAATTACTTCTAAATTCAGTTCTTGTTCTCTTTCTAAGGCAGGAGCAGTATCTTCCAATTCAAACGCGGCCTCTTGTCGATGCGGGTATTTTCTACTCATCAATCCCTTAACGTCCCGCCATTCGATAGCGTTCCTAATATTCCCACATATTCTAAGGCTGATTATTTTTCAGATAGTTTTATCTTTCCGAGCGGGTACCAGCCGTCGGGATTGCGGCTGGAGATGGCGAGTTTGACTTTGGGTTTGTCCGACTTCAGGTCGAGGATGCCGATTTGCAGGTCGTACTGGCCGGCGGGCATTTCTGCCGGGACCGCCACGGCGTTGTCGTAGAGATTGTCGCCCGGCAGCCAGGTTGTTATGTCGGCATCGGTAGTGAGTATTTCCGTCTTTTCGTCGCTCTTGAGGCGAAGAGCGAGGGGGAATTTCCTATAACACGGCGCCACGCCGGCGTTATCCCACCATGAGGTGAAAGAGAGCTTCCCGCCGGGCTTGAGCGTTGCCGGGTAGGTGAACTTGCGAAGAATGAATCTGTATCCCATTGCCCGCAGCCAGCTATCGACCGACGGCTGCCAATCCTCGGGCACGGGCGATGATTTGGCGTTGAAGGAGGAGATGTGCCATTTGAGCGACTCGGCGATTATGTGGTCGACGTCCCAGCCCATATCCATCCAATGCTGCATTACCCAGCAGACCTCTAAAGTCACCGGGGCCTTTTTCCAGGCGTCTCGCACACCGAAATTGATGATCGCCTGCGGATAATAATCGTTCATATGCGACCACGTAGGACTGAATCCTCCCATATCGCCGAGACAATCGACCCTCCAGCCGACGTCCGCGCGGGAAAGCGCGTAGCTGTTTGTCTTTTCGTCGGTCAGGAGCATTACGAGATGCGTTTGCTTGAACGAGTCGATGTAGGCGTCAACCAGGGCACGCCTGGTTTTGTCGGACAGAAGGTCCGAGCCCGCGCCCTCGCCCCAGGCACCGACTATCGCAACGTCCACGCTTTCGAGGTCGGCGTGCCCGTCGTAGCGTTTGCCGAGGCTATTTATCATCGCTGTAAAGTGCTTGACATATCGCGGATCCTCCGGATCTACCTGCCATTTCTTTTCCCGCCAATCCTTTTTGTCGCCGACCAGGGTGCGATACCAGTCCGGCACGTCGTTCTGGTTGCCCGTACCATAAGGTGCTATGCGCAGCATCAGGCTCTGGCCTCGCTGGTGTGCGGTATCGAGGGCCTTGTCTATCAGGTCCCAGCTATATTCGCCTCGCTCCGGCTCGATGAATTTCCAATAGATACGGAAGTAGGCTATCGTCGTATCGGGATAGTCTTCGTTTTTCAGGTTGCCGTCGAAGTCCTGATAGACGATAGGTTTGCCCTCGGTCCAGCCTTTGGCCTCGTTGAGCGTGTCGCCGTTAAAGCGTTGAAATGTCATAAAGCCGATTCCGGGATTCGTCAGGACGTCATCGATTTCCCTGGGGCGTACAATGACGGTTTCTTGTGCCAGGCCCTGGGCGCAGAATACCGCGGTCAGCGCCATTATGCCTGAAACAACTGTGATCAAACGTGAGATTCTCATAAGAACTTCTCCTAAGATAGGGTTTTTCTTCGGTTTTTGGAACAATTAGAATGGATTTTGGGATTTGAGTATATTTTTTTATAAAATATATTGCTTTGCGGTTGTAAATCGGGTATATTCCTTCGATTGAAAAGATTGCTCTGTCGCATGGGGTAGCTTTTGAATTGACTATTTATTATTGAATATTGACTATTTAAGAAACTGCGAAAAGCATAATTCGTAAATAGAAAATAGAAAATAGTAAATGTCTGGGGTCAGCAGTATCACGGCGTGGCTGACTCAAGCCTCCGACAGGGCCAAATCGGGCCGGGACAAAACGGTCTCCGTGACAGCGTCGTAATGATTATTGATGAGTGATAATTGATTATTGGCAAAAAGAAAGTAATTTCTGTCATTTATCATTAAACAATAATCATTATTTTGCTTTACCCGATGGTGTAATTGGTAACACATGGGCTTTTGGTGCCCACGTTCCAGGTTCAAGTCCTGGTCGGGTAGCTTTTTTGAATGATTATTGATTAATGATAATTGATTATTGAAAAATACAATGCTTCGCTCGCGAGAAGTCAGCGGAGCAGTACGATTGAATATTCGAGACGATTTTATGGCTGAAACGGTAGCGATAATCCTGGCGGCAGGCGGCAGCACGAGAATGAATACTAAGGTTCCGAAGGTGCTGCACGAAGTCTGCGGCCGGCCTATGCTGGCCTACGTGCTCGATGCCTGCCGCAAGATCGGTATAAAAAAGATCTATGTCGTGGTTGGTTTTTCCGCTGACGAGATCAAGAAGAAATTCGCCGGGGCCGACGATATTGTCTGGGTCCGACAGGATGAGCAGTTAGGGACCGCCCATGCGGTTTTGTGCTGTAAGGAACATCTCAAGGATTTTCACGGCCAGACGCTGGTACTCTGCGGCGACGGGCCCTCAATTCGAGCCCAAACACTGAAAAAGCTTATCAACAAGCACGAGTCGGGACAATCGGCGGCGACGCTGGCCACGGCGGTTCTTGACGACCCGGCCGGATATGGGCGAATCATCCGCGATACGTACGGCAATATGCAGGGAATTGTCGAAGACAGCGACTGCACCCCGGAACAGTTGAAGATCAAAGAAATCAATCCGAGCAATTATCTTTTCGATAATCAGGTTCTCTTTGAAGCTATAGAGAGAGTGAAGCCTGAAAACGTCAAAAAAGAGTATTATCTGACCGATGCTGTCTCAGGCATAATTGCGACAGGTCACAAGGTCGAGGCCATTACGGCTGTTCCGCCCGACGAGGCTATAGGCATCAACAGCAGGGCACAGCTTAGCGCGGCGAGCAAAATTATGCAGCGGAGAATTCAACGGCATTTGATGGAAGACGGCGTGACAATAGTCGACCCCGACAATACCTGGATCGATGCAAGGGCGCAAATCGGACAGGACACCGTGATTGAGCCGTTCACATATATTCACGGTCAAGTCAAAATCGGCCAGGGCTGCCGGGTCGGGCCGTTCGCCTATTTAAGGCACGGCACGGTCCTGAAAAACGATGTCGTATTGGGCGTTTATACCGAAGTTAAGAACTCGACTTTAGACGATGGCGTTCGGGCCCGCCACCACAGCTATATCGGTGACGCGACAGTGGGAAAAAATGTTAATTTCGGGGCCAGCTCGATCACGGCAAATTTCGACGGCGAAAAAGTGAACCTAACAAACATCGGTGATAACTGCTATATCGGTTCCGGCACCGTACTGATAGCGCCCCTCGAGCTGAAAGACGGCTCAAAAGTAAGTGCCGGAACGGTGGTTTCACAGGGAAGTGTGAACAAATTGAGCGGAAAGGCCAAGACAGATGTTTATGAATGACAATCTGAAGATATTTTCCGGCAGCAGTAATCCTGTATTAGCCAGCGATGTTTGCAAGTATCTGGGGATTCCGCTGGGCGGCGCAAAGATCGAACGTTTTCCGGACGGGGAAAAAGCCATAAGGGTGGAAGATGATGTTCGCGGGAGAGATTGCTATGTCGTGCAGTCGACGTGCGAGCCTGTTGACGAGCATCTGGTCGAGCTTCTGATCTTTTTGGACTGCCTGCGAAGGGCCAGTGCCAGCCGGATCACTGCGGTTATCCCATACTTCGGCTATGCCCGGCAGGACAGAAAAGACGAGGGGCGTGTGCCAATCACGGCAAAACTGGTGGCAAACATGATTACCACCGCCGGCGCCTCCAGGGTCCTGGCGATTGATCTGCACGCACATCAGCTTCAGGGCTTTTTCGATATACCGGTTGACCACCTGGCAGGTGACTTGGTTTTGAGCAAATATTTCCGGGATTTGAAGATCAATAATCTGACGGTTGTCTCGCCGGACGTGGGTAATATGAAAACAGCGTCCAGATACGCGACACAACTCGGCGGAGATCTGGCGATTGTACACAAAAGACGCCTGAGCGGCAGCAAGGTGGAAGCTCAGGAAATCATCGGCGAGGTCCGCGGCAGAAACATCCTGATGTGCGACGATATTATTGCCACTGCCGGGACGGTCTGCAGTGCCGTCAATCTGGTCAAGGAACGCGGGGCCGAAAAGGTGTATGTCGGCGCCACGCATGGCGTTTTTGCCCCGCAGGCGTTGGACCGGCTGGCAAAAACGCCTATCGACCAAGTGGTAGTTACCGATACGATACCCCACAACAAGACGTCTAAAAAGATCAGCAATATCAAGGTTTTAAGCGTAGCTTCCATGTTAGGTGAAGCAATAAAGAGAATTCACAGAAACGAATCCGTTAGTAACATGTTTAACAATATTTGATCAGGATACGGGACATGAAAAAAACGTTACTTTTAAAAGCTGAAATTCGAGAACAAACCGGCTCAAAAACCGTTCGGAAGGTACGTGAGCAAGGCAGAATCCCTGCTATTGTGTACGGCCACAAGGAGGAGCCGGCAGCTATTTCTTTGGATGCACACAACTTCACCGAAGGACTGCATCACGGACAACGACTGATAGATGTACAGATCGGCAAAAAGAAAGAAAAGACAATTGTAAAAGAACTGCAGTACGACCATCTGGGAAAAAACATAATTCACGTGGATTTAATGCGGGTCAATGTAGCCGAAAGGGTGAAGGTGACAGTACCGATTGAACTGAAAGGCACGGCCGCCGGCACTCACGAAAGCGGTATTATCGAGGAACAAACAGATCATCTGGAAATTGAGTGCAGGGTATCCGACATTCCGGAAACAATCGTTGTCTCGATAAAAGATGTGCATGTAGGTGACAACCTGCATGCCCGCGACATTGAGCTTCCGGACGGCATAAGCCTGGTAAGCTCACCGGAGACTCTTTTAGTCACGTGCCATTTGGTTGCCGCCGCCAAGAGTACCGAAGAGGTTGAAGAGGAGATGCCGGCTGCTCCAGAGGTTATAGGCGAGACAAAGGAACCTGAGGCCGGCGAAGATCAGGAAAAAAAATAAACCGGGCCGGATAAAAGTGAACAATGGACGATATGAGAATGGTCGTCGGGCTGGGCAATCCTGACGACAAGTATATTGATACGAGACACAATACCGGATTTAAGGTCGTTGATTCGCTGGCTCAAGAGTTGGGCATAGACGTAGGAAAAAGAAAATTCGGCTCTCGCTTCGGCTTGGGCGAATTTGCAGATAACAAGTTAATATTGTTAAAGCCGTGGCAGTATATGAACCGCAGCGGCCAGGCTGTAGCGACAGCAGCCGGTTTCTACAAGCTCAATATCGGCGAGTTAATCGTAGTAACCGACGATATGGATATTGAGCCGGGAAGAATTCGCCTTAGGTATAAAGGTTCGGCCGGCGGACATAACGGGCTGGCGGATATTATACAGAAGCTCGGAACGAATGAGTTTGCCCGCTGTCGAGTCGGAATCGGGCGATGTGCCGAGGCAGACGCTGTCGATTATGTTCTCGATAAGCCGCAAGAGGACGAAAAACCGCTGCTGGCCGAGGCGATAGAACGGGCGCGGAATGCAGTATTGTGCTGGATCGAATATGGTATCGAGACAGCGATGAATAAGTTTAATAGTTTTAGTGATTAACCATTGTCAGTTATGTGTAAGGCGATAAAACTAAAAGCCGGCATGTAATTTAATGGGAGGTAATTAGCTTGGAAACTATCGCAGAGAAAAAATTATACGAAGGTATGTTTCTTGTCGATTCAGGCAAGGCGGCATCGGATTGGGACGGAGTTAACGCAGCTATCAAAAAGATACTTGATAGAGCCGAGGCTGAGATTGTCTCGATGAGAAAATGGGACGATAGAAGGCTGGCCTACGATATTCGAACCACATCGAGAGGGACGTATATGCTTTGTTATTTCAAAGCTGAAGGCCAGAAAATCCAGGGTATTGAAAAGGATGTTCAACTCTCGGAAAATGTTATACGGGTTCTGATTCTCAGCACCGATCAGATGACAAAAGAGGATATCGAGAGAGATACTCCTGCGACAAAGACTGAAAAGGAAAAAGCCGTTGCCGAACAGCCGAAGGAGGCCGAAGTAAGCGAGCAGGGCGATCAACCGGAAGAACCGGCAGCAGAGCAAGCACAGACATCTGACGAAGCTTTGACAACGGAGCAAGCCCAGATAGTAGACGAAGCTAAGACAGCAGAGGATGTTGAGCAGGCTGTGGAAACCGAGCAGGCCGAAGAAACAGAGCAGCCGGAAGAAACCAGGAAAGCAGAAGATGCCGGACAGGCCGAAGAAGTTGAGACTGAAGAGCAGCAAGACTCCCAGCCAAAAGTTTCATCGGACGATTAACACAGAAAGAAGAGTTTAAGTATGGCTAATTTTAACAGAGTTTTGCTGATGGGAAATCTGACCCGTGATCCCCAGTTATCATATACGCCGAACCAGACGGCGGTAGTCGATTTCGGGATGGCTACGAATCGCAGGTGGACCGGACAGGACGGCAGTCAGCGTGAAGAAACATGCTTTGTGGACTGCAGGATGTTCGGCAAGAGAGCGGAGGTTATCAACAAGTATTGCAAGAGGGGAAATCCTCTGTTTGTTGAAGGACGCCTGACGTTCGATAGCTGGGAGGCCCAGGATGGCTCGAAACGCAGTAAGCTGAGAGTTACTGTTGAGAATTTCGAGTTTATCTCCGGCGGAGGTGGTGGCGGAGGCGGCGGTGCAGACCAAACACGCCAAAGCACGGGCAGTATGAATTCCCAGGGATCCCAGGGTCCACAGCAGACAGGTGAAGATGATATACCGTTTTAATTGATTATTGTCTATTTACTATTGACTATTGAAAAGTCAGAAACAAATTCTCAAATTCGTTACAATAGTAAATAGACAATAGAAAATATTCAATTGTATGAGGTAAAGGATGCAAAGAAGAACTGATAACAACAGAAGAAAACCAGGATTTGTCGGGACCCGCGATCAGACTCAATGTCGTTTTTGCAGAAGGGGCATAAAATACGTAGACTACAAAGACATCGGGACGCTGCAGAAGCTTCTGACCAATCGCGGCAAAATATACTCGCGTAAGCGCAGCGGAAACTGCGCGAGCTGTCAAAGAAAGTCAAAAAGAGCTATTAAACGCGCCAGGTATATGGCATTATTGCCGTTCACCGCTTGATTGTTGACTCGTGACTGCATTCACGAGATACGAGGTATGACATATGAAAGTATTGCTTTGTGAAGATATTGACAGACTTGGCTGGCTTGGAGACGTTGTCGAAGTCAAAACCGGATATGCGAGAAATTATCTGCTCCCGCAGGGTCTTGCGAAGATTGCCAACGAGGCCAGCATTCGATCCATAGCTGAAGAAAAAGCCAGACGCGCCGAGCAGCGCAAACTTGACGGCAAACGACTCGAAGAGGCGGTCAAAGCGATTGAAGGGGCAGAGGCCGTTGTCGCCGCCAAGGCGAACGAGCAGGGGCATTTGTTCGGTTCGGTCAATGAGCGGCAGATCGCTGCGAACCTGCGCGAGCAGGGATTCGAAGTTCGTGATGAGATTGTGCAATTGCCCGAACATATCAAGGAAATCGGGACGCATTCTGTGACACTCAAATTCAGGGACGACCTGACGGCCACCATTAACGTCGTAGTCGTGCCCGACAAGCAGGACGAATCCGACGCGGACGCCGAAGCCAAGACGTCTTAGAAACTGTAGCGCAGGCCCGCGTAGATATTTGTATTGTCCCGGAACTGGCCGAAGAACGTATGCGGGTAGTCACCGAAGAATATGTTGCTGCCAAGTTCTACCGCCAGGTTGTCGCTAACCTTGTAATTCGCGTTCGGGCGCATATACACGTCCTTGTCGCTGGGCGAGTAGTACGTGAACAGCGAGAGTCGCAGGTTCTGGTTCATCAGCAGCTTGGTCAAACGCAGCGTCGTCAGGTGCCTGTTCCCGTCGCGAGCGGGCCCCGATGGCAGATTCCTCTTATACTGGCCGTAGTCAAGCATCTGCTCGATGTAATACTGCAGGCCCATCGTGAAATCCTTTGCGATTTCGCGCGTATAACCGATCAGGTATCGCATTTCCGAGTTGTTTATCAGGGGATTTTTGCCGCTCTGGTCGTCGGCGGATTCGTAATATCCGATCTCCGCATTGCCGATTCCTTTGCCGACGGATCCGCGAAGGCTGGCGCCATAAACGTTCAGGTCAGGAAAGATGGCTTTCATTTCTAAGTTCTGTCCGCCGGGGCTTTTCCAGTAGCCTCGGTAGCCGTAGAAGGCCAGCTCGTAGTTGTCGATATTTTTATAAAGCCTCGCTGCTATTTCCGAATCGCTGAACCACTCGTCCGGCTCGTCGGGATGGACGATGGCATCCTGCCCGGCGGTCCTGCCCAGATTCCCGTTCCAATATGATATACGTTCGCCGCTGATATAACGGTCGGGATCGAACCTGGGCGTATATGCGATGTCAAGATTCACCGATTCGCCGAACAGGCTTACCTTAGCTGCGTCCGACGGCGCCTTGAGATACTCGGTATCCCTGCCGATAAAGAAGGACTGCCAGTCTTTCGGAAACATATCGTTGATAAAAATCAGGTCCCCCGTGCCCCAGGTCAGAACCTGCCTTCCGACCTTCACATCCATAAAGTCGGTCGGCCGGGTGAATATGTTCGCCTCGCGCAGATCGAAGTCGCCTTCCTCGGTCACCATGTCGCCTAACAAATCGCCTTTGACTTTCACATCGCCCCAGTCGAAGTACGAAAACAAATCAAACTGGAAGTGTCCTTCCATAATCGACATGTCTTTTTCGTACTTGTCCTCCTGCAGCCGGTATCCGCCCCTGACCTCGAAGAAGCCGTGCGCTTCTATCGGCAGTTTGGAAAAGAACGATTCTTCGCCCTCGGTATTTTCATCCGAAGCCGCTGCTACTGCTGTTAAAGAAAAAACAAAACAAAATCCGGTAATCCAAAGCAACTTGGAAGCCATTTCAGAAAATCCTTAAATCATGAATTGCCTAAGTAGTACCAACTATGGTAACAACATCATCATGTCAGGCACTCTTACTTTTCATCTGCTCATAAGCCACTTCCGCTATGTTGGCCTGACTGCTTGCGTGTTCGATAGTCATATTAACCAGATTGCCGTCTGCGTCCAAATCAACGTATATATTCTCATTTATCTCTTTAGTCTGCGCTACCTGTTGGTCTGAAAACTCCAGCAAAGCGGTATCGGTATCTGTAAAGTACTTGATTTTCATTTCTCTGAATTGATTTTTTAGGCAGTTAATAATTCTTTTGTTTCTCCAAGTAAAATCGGCAGGTGTTTTGTTACGGCTTGCCATACAATTGCTTCATCTACAATCTGAACTTTCGCACTTTTCGGTCGGTTAATTTCAATGGGCTATAATCAAAAAC
>CAYTNN010000150.1:0-11616 GCA_964439135.1 uncultured Pirellulales bacterium | reverse complement strand
CAAGCGATGAACGAGAAAAAGATCATTCAAAGACAAGCAAGTAAAAGTGGAGCGTCGAGAAGCGTATCGATGGTTGAAGGAGATCTATGATGAAACGCCTATCCGTACTTGTCAGTTGCTTATTCTGTTCACTATCTGTTCATGCGGAGCTTTCACTAACGGAAATCCGTACTGCTTCGAACAATGTCCTTGTGGCCTATTTCAAGAGTGATATCATTAAGGCCGATGAGGTTGATACCAACGATGTGTCCCTATGGAAGCTTAACGGCCAATCTGTCACTGCTATCAATAAATTTGTAACCGAGGCAAATGCCTGTGATCATCATATCTATTTGCAAGTTCCTACTCTTGTTGACGGAACCAGCTACAAGCTCCAGACACCACACGACGATAAAACCTTCGTATTTGACGAAAAGAAGATATTCTGCGAATCCATTAAAACCAACCAGAATGCATATAGTGCCTTGTCAAAAGTTCGATACGCCAATTTCGCCATCTGGCTCGGCGACGGGGGCAGCAGAAAGATCAGCAGTGCTCTTCCGGCCTATACGGTTTTCGAGTTATCCACGGGCCGGCAGGTCACTCAGGGAACGCTTAAAGAGATCGGACAGGACGAATCATCGGGCGATTTCGTGTACCGGATCGATCTGTCGGCGGTCCCCGAAGGCGGGCCCTACAAGATTTCAGTAAAAGGTTACGGCTGCTCCTATCCGTTTGGTGTTGGCGGGGATTTTTCACGCCGCCTCGGTCACATCTCTTTTCGTTCGCTATACCATCAACGCTGCGGCTGCCCGATTAAAGAGCCGTATGCATGGAACATCCGGATGAAACCGTGTCACACCACGATTTACGATACCAATGCTCCTATTGGAGAAGCGCGTCTGGTCGTGGACGGAAATGAACCTACCTTCACTGCTTTCGGCGGCTATCACGATGCCGGTGACGCGGACCGTCGTACATACCATATGGATGTGACGGTCACGCTGTTGACAACCTATGAAGCCTTCGGCGACCTGTTCACGGACGACCAATACAACATCCCGGATAAGTTTGACGAAAACTTCAATATCGTGGGCAAGGGCAACAGGATTCCCGACATCATCGATGAGGCCGAATGGGGTGCGATGTTCTGGGAATACATGCAGAAACCGTCCGGCGCGATTCATTGGGGCACTGAGACGGACCGATATTCTCCCTTTACGACTTATGATAAGGAAACGAAACTCTTCGGCACCGAAGTGCTTGATACACGTTCGGCGGGATTTGCAGCCGGAATGTTCATGCACTTAGCTCGAATAATAAAACCTTACAAGCTAGAACGTTCTGAAGAACTGCGCAAACATGCGGAGATGGCCTTTAAGGCGGCGGGAGAGCAGATTCGTACCATGCACCACCTTTACTATGCTGTGCAAAAGTATTTGCTGACCGGCGATGAAACTGCTCACCAAACCATCAAGAACCTAGCTGAGAATGCCGCTAAGTATGCTGAGACGTTTAACAGTCCTCCTGAATCTTTTGCCGGATCCAACTTCTCCAGACATCCGGACGGCTGGTTGGCATCGTTTTTTTACTCGTACATCATTGAAAAAGACAGGCCTACCGATCCGGCTGTAGTGGAGCAATTCAAGGCCGTGATAAAGGCCGCAGCAGATAAAGCTATCGAATATCTCCAGGGCAATGCTTATCCGGTCGGCACACCTATGAATCTGCGCTGGTGGGGCAGCAACACAGCCCAGGGACAGTACGCCTATCCCTGTCTGTTATACTGGGGCCTGACCAAAGAACAAAAGTACATCGATGCCGCCAGTCAACTTATGGACTACAATCAGGGCCTTAATCCACTCGGCAAATGTTATGTCTGCGGCATCGGCTTCAATCGGGTGCATAATCCGCATGACCGGGAATCTGCCTATACTATCGAACAGGGATGGGGCCCCCGGCCGGGCATTCTCGTGTTCGGACCGGGCGGACGAGGCAGGGGGACATCGGTGCCCGAGGTCAGATCGCTGGCCCGGGAACGCCGATATATTGACAACTTAGCGTCTATTCAATGGAACGAGTTTACCATTTATCAGAGTCTGTGCTTCCCGGCCGCCGTCTATCCTGTGCTGTCACAGGGCGGCAAGTGGGACGATACGAAAGATCCGTTTGAAACGAAAGAATAGAAACCGAAGGTGACAAAATGAAAACACGTAACTTTATCTGGATGATTCTGCCGGCCCTGGTGTGGTGTCCTCGGGCCGATGCGTATGAGAACTTTACCGTGGCCGTATACTGCCGGGCGTATGAAACCCGGGAGATGGCGGACCTGAACTGGCTGGATTCACGCTGGCAGGATATCACGAAGCAGGTCCACGTGGACAAGGTGTATCTGGAGACGCACCGGGACTTGCTGATTGTCGACGACGAGACATTGAACAAGGCCAAGGCCTATTTTCATGAGCGTGGGATTCGTACGGCAGGCGGCATTACTCTGACCGTCAATGAACGCAACCGGTTCGAGACCTTCTGCTACAGCAATCCTGAGCACCGGCAGAAGGTAAAGGAAATCGTAGAGCACACGGCCCGTCACTTTGACGAGCTGATTCTGGACGATTTCTATTTCACAAGCTGCAAGTGTCATCTGTGCATCGCGGCCAAAGGCGATAAAACCTGGACTCGGTATCGCCTGGATCTGTTAGCGGAGGCGGCCCAGAGCGTGGTTATCAATCCGGCCAAAGCCGTCAATCCCAAAGTCAAGGTGGTGATAAAGTATCCGAACTGGTACGAACACTTCCAGGGTTTGGGCTTTAACCTGGAGAAAGAGCCGGCCCTGTTTGACGGTCTTTACACCGGCACGGAAACCCGCGATCCTTCCGGCAATCAGCACCTGCAGCCCTATCTGGGCTATCTGATCTTCCGCTATTTCGAGAACCTCAAGCCGGGCGGAAACGACGGCGGCTGGGTGGATACCGGCGGCCTTCGTTTCATGGACCGCTACGCCGAACAGCTCTGGCTGACGCTCTTTGCCAAGGCCCCGGAAATTACGCTCTTTGATATCCGTCAGATCGTGCGTCCTATCAACACGAACATGCGGGCCGATTGGCAGGATGGAAAAACCAGCTTTGACTTTGACGCTATGACGGCCCCCATTACCCTGCCGGACGCAAGCACATATCAGCCCAAAATGATCGCCCGGGCCGCGGGAGTGACCTTCGAGCAGGTGGACCGGTTTTTAGGAAAGCTCGGCAACCCGGTGGGGATTAAGAGCTACAAACCATATCACTCCACAGGTGAAGATTTCCTCCACAACTACCTGGGCATGTGCGGCCTGCCTATGGATCTGGTGCCGGAGTTTCCCACGGATGTGAACATGGTCTTCCTGGCCGAGACTGCCAGATTCGATCCGGACCTGATAGCCAAAATCAAGGCCCACCTCATGCAGGGCAAACAGGTGATGATCACCTCCGGCCTGTTACGGGCCCTGCAGGGTGGAAGGATCGAAGAGATAGTGGAATTGCAGGTCACGGACCGCAAAGCCGTAGTCAGGGACTTTCGCGCTGGCTGGGGCCGCCCGGTACAGGCCGGCGCCGAGATGGTCATCCCCCAGATCCAGTACCTGACCAATGATTCGTGGGAAGAGATCTCCGCCCTGGACGAGAGCAACGGCTGGCCCATGCTGCACTCAGCCTCCTATGGCGGAGGAACCCTGTATGTGCTGACCATTCCGGAGAGCTTTACGGACCTGTACAATCTGCCGGTTGAGGTATTGAACCGGATTCGGCAGACCCTATGCCGGGACATGGCTGTACGTTTGGAGGGGCCGGGCAAGGTGTCTCTGTTTGTATATGACAATGACACGTTTATTGTGGAGTCCTTTCTTGATGAGCCTGTGGACGTGCAGGTAGTGACGGACGAGCGATTGACAACACTGACCGATCTTCTCACCGGCCGGACGGTGACTCCCGGTTCTGCGCCACGGAGCCCGTGGGGACGTATCTCCGGCAAACGTTTTGAGATAACGCTGCCGCCGCATTCGTATCGAGTGTTTCAGGGAAAATAATGAAAATTAAGGAGCACAGAAATGAAATCTAACAGAATCTTGTGGTTTGTCTTTTGTAGCGTCGTTCTTGCTGTTCTTGGTGGAGTCACTTTTGGCGCCCACTCCTACAACGGCCCGTATGCAGGAACGAACCTGGATCGTGTGGCGTTTCCCATGGGTGGTATCGGGGCGGGGATGATCTGCCTGGAGGGGGCAGGGATGCTAAGCCACTTCTCGCTTCACAATCATCCCGATATCTTCCGCGAGGAGAAGGTCTTTGCGGCTGTATGTGTCAAGGGCGACAAGAACGTCGCACGCGTACTGGAAGGACCGGTTCCGAAATGGAAGATATTCGCGATTCACCCAGGCACCGGCCAGTACGGCGGGCCGGGCAACGGCCTCGGGGAGACCACCTACGGACTCCCGCGGTTTCGCGAGGCGAGCTTCAACGCGCGCTTCCCGTTCGCAGCAGTGACACTGACAGATCCCAGGATGCCTCTGAAAGTCGAAATCACCGGCTGGAGTCCTTTTGCACCGCCCGACGCCGATACGGCGTCACTGCCGATGGTGGGGCTGGAGTATAAATTCGTCAATACCTCCGGCAGGAAAATCGATGCCGTGTATTCGTTTAACGCCGAGAATTTTATGAAGATGCAGGGCAGTCAGGAGTTGATCAGGACCATCGAGGGCGGATTCATTCTCGCCCAGCCGCCGGGCGGCAGCTTGAAGAAGCACGAGGAGGGCTACTTCGCCGCTTTCGTAGACGAGCCTGCCGCCAAAGTCAACGCTGCATGGTTCCGGGGCGGCTGGTTCGATCCGCTGACGATGGTCTGGAAGGATATCGAGCAGGGCAAGTGCTACGGCAAAGATTTCCCGCAGAAGGACGGGCCGAGCCCGGGTGCAACGCTTTTTGTGCCATTCGAATTGGCCCCGGGACAAACGAAAACGATTGCCCTGAAGCTGTGCTGGTATGTGCCTTATAGTGATGTTCGCAGGGGCGGTGGTACCCTTGCGGCAGGTCAAGAGGATACGTATCGATCCTGGTATGCCGGCAAATTCCGGGATATCGATGACGTGGTTCGTTATTGGCGTAGTAGCTATGACCGACTGCGGGCCGAAAGCAAAAAGTTCAGCGATTGCTTTTACGATACAACGCTGCCGGCCGAAGCGGTCGAGGCGGTGGCTGCCAATCTGACGATACTAAAGTCTCCTACCGTTCTCAGGCAAATCGACGGCAGATTCTGGGCATTCGAGGGATGTCACGACCAGGCCGGATGCTGCCACGGGTCGTGTACGCATGTATGGAATTACGCGCAGGCCATACCGCACCTTTTTCCCTCTCTCGAAAGAACGCTGCGCGAGACCGAATTCTGCGTCTGTCAAAACGCCCAGGGACATCAGAATTTCCGTAGTCCGATTCCGATATGCGAGCCGAGCCACGATTTTCACGCCGCCAGCGACGGACAACTGGGTTGCGCAATGAAGCTGTATCGCGACTGGAGGATAAGCGGTGACACCGAATGGATGAAGAAGCTCTGGCCCCAGGTCCGGCAAAGTGTGAACTACTGCATCGAGACATGGGACCCTGAGCACGAAGGCATACTCCGCGAACCGCATCATAATACGTATGACATCGAGTTCTGGGGTCCTGATGGGATGTGCAGCAGTTTCTATCTCGGCGCTTTGAAGGCGGCAGTGGCCATGGGCAGGGAAGCCGGCGACGACGTGTCACTCTATGAAGATCTGCTCACCAAGGGCGAGAGGTTCGTGAATGAAAAGCTTTTCAATGGCGAGTACTTCTATCAGCAAATCCAGACGGAAGGACTTCGAGCGGGCAGTCCTGTTAAGGTCCAGAGCATGCAAAGGAGCTACACGCCTGAGGCCCTGGAATTACTGAAGGCCGAAGGGCCCAAGTACCAATACGGAACAGGCTGCCTTTCCGACGGTGTGTTAGGCTCCTGGCTGGCAGCGGTCACCGGACTCGGAGACGTACTGGATCAAGGCAAGGTAGACAGCCATCTGAAGAGCATCCACAAGTACAATCTCAAGAAGGATCTTTCGGAACATGCGAATCCACAGCGTCCCGGCTATGCCATGGGCGATGACGGAGGCTTGCTGCTCTGTACCTGGCCGAAAGGCGGAATGCCGTCTCTGCCGTTCGTCTACAGCAACGAAGTCTGGACCGGCATTGAGTACCAGGTGGCCTCGCATCTGATTCTTCGCGGCATGGTCGATGAAGGTCTCGAGATTGTTCGCGTAGCGCGTGACAGGTACGATGGACGCGCCCGTAATCCGTTCAACGAATACGAATGCGGCCACTGGTATGCGCGGGCCATGTCCAGCTACGCCCTGCTCGGCGCCTACAGCGGCGCCCGGTACGACGCCGTGGAACGTATCCTGCACATCCAGCCGCCGCTCGAAGGTGACTTCAAGGCATTTATATGCACCGCCACCGGCTACGGCCACGTCGGAGTCAGGGACGGCAAGCCCTTCTGTAATGTTGTCAGCGGCGAGATACCGTACAAGAGAATCGCATACGCCGCGCCGTGATCTTTTTCGTCAACTTAATAACACTTATAATTAATGGGAAAATGATATGAGTCTGAAATCATTACTATTTTGGCTTTGCCTCATGTTTATCGTTGGGTCACCATGTCTTGGTAGCGGGGCCTCTTTTTACAATTCGCGTCTAAACGACCCGGCGGCGATCTACCTGACGCCGGAGAAATTTCCCGTCCATGGCGATGGAATCGGCGATGATTCATTAGCTTTGCAGGAGGCGATTGACAAGGTCGCGTCGAGCACTGGAGCCGGAGTTCTGTTCATTCCGGATGGGACGTACCGGCTCACGAAAACCATCTACGTCTGGCCCGGCGTACGTCTGATCGGCTATGGTGACAACCGGCCGGTTTTTACCCTCGCTGAGAACACTCTGGGTTTCCAGGATGGAGACGAGAAGTATATGTTGTTCTTCTCGGGAGGGCGCGGACGCGGTAGAAGCAATGATCCCCCGCGGGATGGCGGTGCCGGCACGTTCTACAGTGCCATGAGCAATATCGATATCGAGATCGCCCCGGGCAATCCTGCGGCCATCGCCGTCCGCTTCCACGTTGCGCAGCACTGCTATCTTTCGCACATGGACTTCCGGCTCGGTTCGGCCCGAGCGGGATTGAAGGATATCGGCAACGAGGTTGAGGACCTGCACTTTCACGGAGGACAGGTCGGCATCATTACCAAGAGGTCCGCTCCCGGGTGGCCTATTTTGGTCATTGACTGTACATTCGAGGGACAGAGCGAGGCGGCCATCAGTTGCGATGAGGCCGGCCTTGCGGTGGTACGCCCTCATTTCAAAAACGTGCCCACCGCTATCTCTATTGTCCCCGACAAACCCGACGAGCTCTGGCTGAGTGATGCACGTCTTGAGAATATAACCGGCCCGGCTCTGATTATCAGCAATCAGAACAATGCCCGGATACAGATTAACGCCCGGAACATTGTCTGCCGGAATGTCCCGGTCCTCGCCAAATTCCGGGAAACCGGCAAGACAATCGCCGGCATCGCCTCCACTTACGTCGTCGAGCAGTTCAGTCACGGCCTGCACATAACCGGCCTGGGTGCCGACCGGCAGATTAAGACAACGTTTGAGGCCCACGAAGTAACCAAGCTGCCTGCTCCTGTGAAGTCTGACATTCCCGGTCTTCCGGATGGCGCAACCTGGGTCAACGTTCGGACGCTGGGAGCGAAGGGCGACGGCTGGACCGACGACACAGCAGCTCTTAAGAAAGCTATCGCGCAGCACCGAACGCTTTACCTGCCGATGGGATGGTATTGTGTCAGTGACACTCTGAAACTCCGGCCGAACACCGTCTTGATCGGGCTCAATCCTTCGGCCACTGTTATCAATGTGCCGGACGCAACCTCCGCCTTTCAGGGACAGGGACCGCCAAAGCCCGTCATCGAGGCTCCGCAGGGCGGGACCAATATCATCACGGGCATCGGTGTCTATACCGGCGCGATCAACGCCCGGGCCGTCGGTGTCAAATGGATGGCCGGGGCGGATTCTATGATAAACGATGTCCGTTTCCACGGCGGACACGGAACCAGGGTCCCGGGACAGAGAGGCCGTTTCGGACGAATGGGCAATCGCGAAGCCTGGAATAGTCAGCACGCCAGTCTGTGGGTCACTAACGGTGGCGGCGGAACTTTCAAGGACATCTGGACGCCAAGCCCCTACACAAGCTCCGGAATGGAGATTTCCGATACGTCAACCAGCGGCCGAATTTACGCGATGTCCCTCGAGCATCATGTGAGCAACGAGATGGTCATTCGCAACGCCTCGAACTGGAGATTCTACGCTCTGCAATTCGAGGAAGAGCGAGAAGAAGGCCCCAAAGCCCTGCCGTTGGATATCGAGAGTTCCAGCAATATCCAATTTGCCAACACCTTCTTCTACCGCGTGGTCAGTTGCTTTGTGCCGTTCCCATACGCGGTGAAAGTCAGCGATTCGAGCGATATTCGCTTCAGGAACCTCCACTGCTACAGCAACAGCAAGGTTTCATTCGACAGCACCATTTTCGAGGCGACCGCCGATGTCGAAATCCGCGATACTGAGCTGGCCGTATTGGACATTTCAGGAGCTCCAGTCCCAGCGAGGCCTCCAGCGGGCTCGGTAGTTATTGCCGATGGAGCCAGGGTAGAAAAGCTCTCCGGAGGATTCTCGAACATTGCCGGTGCGGCTGTCGACAGCAGGGGCGAAGTCTATTTTGCGGATGCGCGAGAGGGCCGCATTTACCGGTGGTCGCAGGAGAAACATCGAGTGGAGCCGGTCCGTGACATTCCCCGGAAGCCCGTTCAGTTGGCCTTCGACAAGGCAGGAAATCTGATGGTCATCGCATACGACGGCGATGGGACCGTGCTGGCTTTCCGCCCGGATGTTGACGATAGTGAAATCGTGTCCCTCAAGCCTCAGTCCGCAGCGCAGCGCCCGGGTATGGTAGCGGTTCTCCCGGTAAATCGATGGATGGGCGACAGCGGATTCATGCGGGACTCGACCATGCCCAAGCCGTTTCACTACGTCTCGCCCGACGGTACCACCTTCATTCCCGCCGGCCGAGACTTCACTACCGGGGCCGTTCAATGGGGCACAAAGCTGTCGGATCTTTTACGTGCCTTCCGGATAGCCCCCACCGTGGCGGGAAAAACCTTCTACGTCACCAACGAAGCGGAACTGAAAACCTGGGCCTTCAGCGTTGGGTCCGATGGGACGCTTACCGAGCCGAGACTGTTTGTCCATGAGGGCGGCGAGAACGTCGCGGTAGATGCGCGTGGCAATGTATATATCGCTGCCGGCCAGATCCTCGTCTTCGATCCCTCCGGCAAACACATCGAGACTATCGAAGTCCCTCAGCGCCCCACCTGCCTCGTCTTCGGCGGCAGGGACCGCAGAACTCTGTTTATTACGGCCCGATCTTCGCTCTACAGCGTCCAAACGCGCTTTGGAGACCTCACCGGCAACAGATAGTGCTGACAATCCCCCTAAGTATTCATTATCTCCCGTCAGCAGAAGCGGCACAGAATGAGGCATTGGGTTAGAGCAGAGGCCCAAGTCAGCGATTTTAGCTCCATACTCGGGGATCTTGACCCCGGAAAGGAGCTAAAAGCAATGGCAAAATCAAAAGGTATAATTACACAAATCAAGAAGCCAAAAACTAATGACCATTCAATATACACAACGTTTGTGAAGCGGAAATAATCTTAGCGAATTAGAGAATTAGGTAAGAATCGAGCATCAAAAATCTCTGTGAATATCCAATATCGAACAGGCAATGTCCAATTATGAAGTTAAAAAAGCATAAAACAAGACGAAAACGTCATTCAGTCGCTCGGACCACAGGACACGGGGCACAGGCCACGTGCAGCAAGCTGCGAGTCACGGGGAGATTTTTAAAATTTTAATAGTCCTTCAATCCCCTCATCCATGGCGGCCAGTCTTCTGGCATGGCGCCCCCGGCGCTGGTCCATTCGTTAGACGTGTTGAAATCGCGAGTCCACTTCAACGTCCATAGCTCCTTAAGACCTATTCTTCTGACCGACCAATCAAGGAAGAGGCCATTGATATGCCCGTTGTGACGGTTTATGCAGAAGGTTCCCCATGAAGTATGGCCCCCTTCATAATCTGGTGGTCCACGTTTATCGGTTGGTGTTTCCTCAGGCTCTATGGCATCGAGAAGCACGGGTATGTTGGCAGTGCCTCTGAGCGAGAAAACGTCTATGCCCTCGTCAGCCAATGGATAGAAAAAATCATACAGGCCTTGGAATAACCATAAGTTGCCCCCATAACTACCGTTAACTAACACATCATCGTAAGGTAACTCCCATGCCTCGAATGTTGAACCTATCGGACTTCCAGAAGATCTGGTGGCCATGGGGCAGCAAAGAATTCCTTTAATATCAATGCCTTCGAATCTTACTCCATTTCCATATTCACCTGACATTGCGTGGTGGAATATATATATGGGACGTTCACGTGGAAAAATTCCATTATTATCCTCCACATATAGAGCCAGTGCCGACCCCCACTGCTTGAGATTAGCTTGGCAGACAACCGCTCTGGCCTGCTTCCTGACTCTTTGGAGCGCCGGCAAAATAATCGCCAGAAGCAAAGCGACGATTGCAATCACTACGAGCAGCTCGATGAGTGTAAATCCCGCCCAGCGAGAGAGATTTCTTCTAAATCGTCCCGCCAAAAACCCGCTTTGTCGGCCGGAAATCCTTTTGCCCAACCTGCCGAATCTTCTCGCCCCGCACATCATGGCTCTGCCTCTTATAGACAACGATCTATGTGACCAACGCCCTAATTACACCTGATGCAATCCGCAGTTGAGCTTGTCTGGTAGATTATAACATAACAGGTCGCGATAACGTAACCCTATTTCTCTAAAATAAGGTGTATGGAATCAAAATGCAAGAAAAAATCCCAAGCGTGACAATCCTATGGCACTCCGAGTGAAAATAGTTACCAAATTATGGAGAAATCTGCCTTTTTTAGAGCAAAAAGGGGCATTGAAAAACCAAAATACGAACCGGCATCGAAAATCGGGTAAAGAACGCCGTCTCACGGAGACCTTGCCATTGACTATTTACGATTTACTCCGTCCAAGAAAGGCCGGATCTTCGATATTGGAACGGAGCGCAAATCCGGCCGCGAAGCGCGACGGATTGATTATTTGATCTCTTCTCTTTGACCTTATTGACCTCTGCGGCCCAAGTAAATGATTATTGATTATTGATGAATGATTAATTATCTGCGTCCTACGTGCCCTCTTTGGTAGATATGAAAACGCCGAGTCTCGGAGATTTATTTAGAATTTTCTCGACGGCAAACATCCCGGTTCGTATAATACTAAACTAAATGATTATTGATTATTGATGAATGATAGGTCCAATCACGCAGAACGCAGTACGAAACAATACAGTTTAGCTCGTACCACTGGTGCCGGGTTGAAAGAATTGAGAAATATAGAAGAAAAAAGGTAAAAATGAGAGGAAATCCGGTGTTTATTCGTGTTAATTCGTGGTTAAGTTGAAAAAACAAA
>CAYTNN010000149.1:0-11739 GCA_964439135.1 uncultured Pirellulales bacterium | reverse complement strand
TGAGACGTTCGACATCGGCGGAATGTTATATACATTGCAGCTTCTGGGCTTTGGCTCGGACCCACTCGCCCCGCTTAGCCAATTCTCGTCGATTGAAGGTTATGACAATACTACTTTGCTGTGGGGCAAGATCGTTCCCGTCCCCGTGCCGGGTGCTGTTCTTCTTGGGATGCTCGGCTTGAGTGTAGCTGGGGTCAAATTGCGTAAACATGCATGATAGACCCGGACCAGATGGGTTGAAAAGAAACCTGAGATTTATGAATCAAAAGGGCTGAGAGTTTTGTGCTCTCAGCCCTTTTTCGTGTGCCGAGCATGCTCGGCCGGTAAAGCAAAAGAGTATTTCCGCGCCGGCAGTCAGGCCGAGTACCGTCGGGACAGGACGGTTCAAGGGGCTAAAGACTGAGTTGCGTTCAGTATTACAGCTAACGAAATCAATTCTTTCTTGCATACTAAGCAGAAACCTCTAATATATCGCCATGCAGAAGTTTCTTAACAGGATAATTTGCGGCGATTGTATAGAAGTTTTGGGAAAGGTTAATGAACCCTTTGCCGACCTTATCTTTGCCGACCCGCCATTCAATATCGGCTATAAGTACGACAAGTACTACGACAAGGTCAAAAAGAAAAACTACATCACCTGGACAAAGGATTGGATGATCGCCTGCAAGAAAGTCCTCAAGCCGCACGGCTCATTCTACATTGCTATCGGTGACGATTACGCCGCGAACGTCAAGGTCCTCGCCGACGAGCTTGGCCTGATTATGCGAAACTGGATAATATGGCATTACACCTTCGGCCAGCAGACAAAAACCAAATTCGCACGGGCGCACACACATATTTTTTACTTTGTCAACGACGAGACCAATTTTATTTTTAACGACTATGCGGTCCGCGTTCCTTCGGACAGGCAGCTCATATATAACGACAAACGCGCCAATCCCGTGGGTAAGATGCCCGATGACGTTTGGGGTGGATACCCGCGGGTGTGCGGAACATTTAAGGAACGTGCCGGCTGGCACCCCTGCCAGATGCCGGAAAGCCTGCTGAAGAGAATCATAGCGGCAAGCTCGAATCCGGGCGACTGCGTGCTCGATCCTTTCAGCGGCTCGGGAACAACAGCAGCAGCAGCGTGTCAATTGGGAAGGGGCTATATCGGCGTGGAAATCTCCGAACAGTACGTCACAAACACAAACAAACGCCTCGCCCAATTGAAAAAACAACGTTCAAGTGACCTTTTTTTCAACGTTACTGAATTGGATGAACTAAAGCGGCTATCGGTTGATATCAGAAGAACACCAAGAGAAATCGTTGCAGACAAAGATTTACTGAAGCATTTCACAAATCAACTCGCGGTGCGAATGAACAAGCAAAAGCAATACAGCGAAAAGGTTGTAGCAATGGCTTTAAAGGATTTGACCGGTTGAAAAATATACGGATGAAAAAAAATCTGCTTGTTGCCCTGCCGTTTATCGGCACTGCTGTGATGCTGACGGTGATTCAGGCTCCGATAGGCCTGGCGCCGCTGGCGTGGGTGGCGTTTGTGCCTTTTATTATTGCCTGTTCGCCGAAGACCAGGCCTCGGCGATTATTTCTTTTCGGCTTCGTTATTTCACTCTGTTACTGGCTGGGAAATTTGTACTGGGTCGCCCCGGTGACGATTGTCGGCTGGCTTTTGTTCTGCCTGTACACGGCGCTGCTGTGGCCCGTGCTGGCGCTGTGCCTGCGTTATTGCCGGACGAAGAAAGTGCCGCTGTTTTTGGCGGCGGCTATATTAATCGTCGGCATCGAGCGGATGCAGGGCTTCTTTTTGGGCGGTTTTTTCTGGCGGTTTCTGGCCCACAGCCAGTATAAAAACGTTACGCTGATTCAAATCGCCGACATTTTCGGCGCCGGCGGTGTTTCGTTCCTGATAGCGATGGTCAACGGCCTGCTGGCTGAGTTGATCGTGGCTGTCCGCCAAAAGAAGGGTTTTACGCTGGTTCAGTTTGCCGGCACGGCAATAGTTTGTGCAGCGGTGGTTGGCGCTTTTGCCTATGGGTGGTGGCGGATCGACCAGGAGGCCGAATGTGTAACAGAAGGGCCGCTGGCGGCGTCGCTTCAATCAAATGTGCCTCAGTCGGTCAAAAGGACGTTCGAGTCCGGCGAAGATTTATTCGCCGGACTGATGGAGCAGAGCAAGACCGCAGCACAGGCCGGAGCCGAGTTGATAGTCTGGCCCGAGACGATGGTGCAGGCTACGTTAAATCCCGAAGTGCTGAGACTTTTGGATCCTTCTGACCCCAGGAATGTTTTTGATAAGACGCTTCGGGAACACGCGAAAGATACGGCTTTCGTACTCGTAGGAGCGTACGGGGGCAGCCCCAAAATAGAGAATAATTTCGAAATCCGAATGATACAGAGGTTCAATTCGGCTTTTATGTACAAGAGAAACGGTGACAAAGCGAAGGAAGTTTACAACAAAATCCACCTGGTGCCGTTCGGGGAAGTGTTGCCGTTGAGGAAGTCTCTGTCGTGGTTTTATGAGCTGCTGATGAAGATCAAGTTCATCCCTTACAATTTCGATTATTCACTCGATGCAGGCAGCGAATACACGATTTTCGAGATGACCGGCGTCGAAGGTAACCATGCACAGGTTTACAAATTCGGTGTGATGATTTGTTACGAGGACACCGTCCCGGAGATCGGACGAAAGTTTGCCCTGGACGAACAGGGCCGCAAGAGGCTCGACTGGCTGGTGAATATCAGCAACGACGGCTGGTTCGTTTTATTCAATGACGATGAAGTGATACCGAGCGCCGAATTGTCCCAGCATGCGGCGGTTTGTGTGTTCCGCGCGGTCGAGAACCGGCTTGCCGTCCTGCGAAGCGTCAACACCGGCATCAGTTGTCTTATCGATAGTGCCGGACGCATAAGAAACGGTTTTATAGCGGGTGATTTACCTGTAGGGGCGACAGACCGGACAGGCATGGCGGGATGGTTCGTCGAAAGAATACCCATCGATAACAGGGCAACTATTTTCAGCAAATACGGCGAATGGCTGGATTTTTGTTGTGAAGTCTGTGTTATTTTACTCATAATACTATTGCTTTCGGGAAGAATTTTCAGAGCTAAAAACAAAAAACTTGTTAATCAGGGACGGCCAAATGGCAAGCATATCCACAAACAATAAAACGCAAAAGCACAAAAATATAAATGCTTGCATCGCTTATGCCTCGCTTTTCGCGTGCGTGGCTGTTTTTGTCTTCGGGTGCGAAGACTCCTCACAATCAATGTTGGGAGATTTCTACGTTACTAACATAGCTTCCCCCCAGGCGGAAGCCTATCGGATTATACAAAATGCTCTGGCCGATACCAATCCGGTGGCCAGAGTTAATGCTATCGAAGTGATCGCTACCACCGGACAAATTAAATTGATGCCTAATGTACTGAGGCTTCTTCAGGATGAATTTACACCTGTTCGATTTGCAGCGGCTTTGGCTGTAGGCGATATGCAATACTCTCCAGCGAAAAACTCGGTGAGCCCATTGTTAAAGGATAAAGATGTAAATGTAATTGTTGCAGCCTCTTATGCGATGGGGAGGCTTGGCTCGGCCGAGTATTTCGAAGTTATTCGCAAAGCGATAAACAGCAACGATCAGACGGTTAGAGCGAACGCTGCTTTTCTGCTCGGTAAAACGGGGGACAAAGGCTCATTGAATTTACTCAAATCGGCACAGGAAGATAAAAATACCAATGATAAGGTCAGGTTTCAGATATTAGAGGCCAGGGCCAGACTCGGTGATGATGAGGTATTACAAAAGTTATGGGCAATAGTTTACAGTGCTTTTGCAGATGACAGAATTATGGGCATAAGAGCAATGGGGCTTCTTGGCACTTCAAAGGCCAGAGATATCCTGGTTACCAAGTTGGATGATAATGTATTAGAAGTCCGCCTGGCAGCCGCCGAGCAACTTGGCAGGCTTCGGGACAGAATCGGTGAAACGGAAGTTCTCGATGTTTTCGAAAAAAATCTCACTGCCGGTCTGGATAGGGAGGCAGTTGAGCGGGCCAACGTGCTTACTGCGCTGGCAATAGGTGAAATATGCACACCGGCCCTGGAAAAATTTCTGCCCCAATTACTGAAAAATGAGTCGAAATTTGTGCGTATTGCAGCCGCCAAGGCCGTTTTTCAGTGTAAAATGAACTAAATAGTACCTGAAAATCGTTTGTTATCAGACGTGGCATCGTGGATTTTTACCGTGCATTTTAATTTAGGCTATTTACCAAAAATAACTTGACCTTTCCGAGTTTTAAGCGTACAATCATACTATACACATAATATCAGGGCTTGGGTTCCCATTTAGCGACCCGGTATGAATTGAGCCGGATCCCAAGCACCTAAACGTGTTTGGGAGCCTGTATTAGGCTCGAACCTATTTGGTCGAGGGGTAGAATAGAGCCTCCCCTAATGTCCTTTTATATGTTTGGGGCGCCCTGTGATAAGTTAAGGGGTGTATTGAAAAGAAAACACAAATTTACTGAAAGGAGCATGTTTTGAGTACTCTTACTAAGGTTTTAATAGTTCTACTGACAATCGCCTCAATTTTCCTCTGTGGTATTGTAGTAACTTATGTTGCAAGCGAAGTCAATTACAAGCAGAAATACGAAAATCAGTTGAGCAGTTATCAGGCTGCGAAGAAGAATGAGGACAATGCAAAGACACAGTTGAACAATACGATTGAGGAAAAAGGCAGAGACACAGAAAAGTTGGGAGAACAGATTGCCTCGCTCGAAGAACAAATTAACAAGCTGAAGAGCGATCTCGCGAATGCTGAAAGAAATAGAGATCTTGCAAATCGGAAAGTCAATGACTGGGTAGCAATAGTAAAGGATTTCTCCAAAACTATCGAAAATAACGAGAAGCTGACAAAAGATGCCCTCACTGAGCGGGACTTGAAGGAAGCTGAGCTGATCAAGCAGGACAAAGAGCTCAAAGACACCACAGCGGCTCTCATGGAGAATATGGCGATAGTAAAGCAGTTACAGGAAGGATCTAAACGCCTGCTCGAAGAAAAAACCGAGCTGCAAAACAAGCTGGACCAGTACTTGCGACAATATGGCAAAGCAATCGCGGAACCGATGCCGGTTACACCGGATCGAGGGGCGGTTAGTTTGGCACCACCCACCAAAGATATCGATTTGAATGGGTCGATAACCGAAATTGATTTAAAAAATCTTCTTGCCGAAATATCTATCGGTACGGCAGACGGTGTCAAGGAAGGTATGAGATTTCATCTGACTCGTGGCGATAAGTTTATTTGTGATATTGTGATTTTGGACGTTTGGCCTGAGAAGGCAGTTGGCTGGATCGAGCTTCTACAGGACCAACCGCGGGATCAGCCGAAAATAGACGATAAAGTCAGTACTAATTTGTAGAAAACGCAATTTTGATTAATTGTGTTGCTATGCGAGGTTGAAATATGAGTCCCGTTGTACAGAGTCGTGGTAAAAAAATAACGGCAGCCGATAATCTTTATACGGTCATTCTTGCTGTGGCATTTTGTGTAGTTCTTGCTACGGCAGTGTTTGTCGCCTATCAATGTTACACACAGTACGAAACAATTTTTAAAATACAGTAGCCGAATCGCTATTGACAATAACTCTCTCGGCAGTTATATAACAAGATAGCGAAGCAGGATTTTTAAGCTTTCCAAAAGTTTAATTGGGATATCAGAAAGGAGTCGAAAGTGCTACTGGACACAGTCTTAGGTTGGTTCAGTATGGATATGGGTATCGACCTGGGCACCTGTACGACCCTTGTTTGTGTCCGCGACAAAGGTATCGTCCTCAATGAACCCTCAGTCGTTGCTGTCCGCAAAGGAACCAATATCGTCCTGAATAACGGCGAAGCTGTCGGGCTGGTTGCTAAAGAAATGTTAGGCAAAACACCTGGCTCGATCAGCGCCATCAGGCCCCTGAAGGACGGAGTAATCAGCGACTTCGAAATCACCGAAGCGATGTTGAGCTATTTTATCCGGAAAGTCCACGGCCGGGGTGGGCTTGTCAGGCCGAGAGTGGTCATCGCCGTGCCGAGCGGAATTACCGCCGTCGAACGCAGGGCCGTAATCGACAGTGCCGAACGGGCCGGCGCTCGCAGGGTATATTTGGTTGATGAACCTATGGCTGCTGGAATCGGTGCCGGACTGCCCATCACGGACCCTACCGCCTCGATGATTGTCGATATCGGCGGAGGGACTACCGAGGTGGCCATCATGAGTCTGGCCGACATTGCCACTTCCGAGTCGATCCGAATCGGGGGTGACGATATGGATGAAGCAGTAATCAATCATCTCAAGAAGACGTATAACCTGCTTATAGGCGAGGCGAGAGCTGAAAAAGTCAAGATACAGATCGGCTCTGCCGCTCCACTGGAAGAGGAATTAACGATGGAAATAGCCGGTAGAGATACCATCTCCGGCCTGCCGAGAAAAATTGTCATAACGAGTGAGGAAATCCGTGAAGCCCTTCGCGATCCCATCGCCTCGATTATTGACACAGTTACGGCAACACTGGAAAAAGCCGAGCCGGAATTGGCCGCGGACTTGATCGACAACGGCATACACATCTGCGGCGGCGGGTCGCTGCTGCGGGGAATGGACACCGTTCTGGCCAATTCGACCGGCCTGAAGGTCCAGATCGTTGATGACCCGCTGAGCAGTGTCGCTCGGGGAACCAGCGTCTATCTGGAAAACCTGGAGTTGTGGAAGGATACAATGGACCATAACGAATACGGATGGGAATGATTCGTTGTGGGCAGCGTCTAACGCGGATTCCGTAAAAACTGACAGCATATTATTATGGCAAGGAAGCAAACTAAAGTTTCCAGACGAATGTTATTTACCTGGTTTATGCTGACCGGATTTATCTTTCTTTTTGCCCCGCAAAATTTCACGAGTAAATTCCAGCTTGCTTTTGTTCATGTTTTTCGCTGGCCTTTAAGTATCGGCGGCAACTTGGCGCTGACGGCGCAGACACAACAACCGCTTGCGGGCACTGCCAGCCGGAGCGAAACCCAGTATCTCAATTATATTGCCAACCTCGAAGAAACATTGGCCCAGGAACGTAAGAAATTCAAAAAGCTGTACGAACTATATAATACGCATGTCTGGGAAGGCACGAGTTTTGCGCTAGCCGACGTCATCACAGCCACTGTCGACGGATCCCGCAACGAGCTGACGATTGACTGCCGTAAAACCACAGGCCTAGCCAAAGGCCAGTTCGTCCTGGGCGACGAAAGTATTATCGGGATGATATCCGATGTCTTTCCGCAATTATCCAAGGCCGAGGTCGAGCTGGTCACTGATCCTACGTCGAGAATACCTGTAAAGGTAGCGGGATTGAAGAATATAATGAAAGGCAGCGGCAATAATTCGGCGAAGATCGAGATGGTCAAGAACAAAGTAAAAGTCGGCGAGAATGTTTTCGCCCTCAAAAAGCCCGGATTCCTGGACGCCCCGATGATTGTGGGAAAAGTTTCCGAATGCAACAGGAACCAGAAGAATCCTTCTCTTTGGGACATAACAGTCGTGCCGGCGTGTAATATAGAACAGCTCGAAGACGTAGCCGTGATCATAATGAATCCGCAAAAGTAACCGCGTTCGGACCTACTGAGGACATGAAATGCGATGGTTTCGGTTTGCATTGCTAATTCTTGCTGTGACTGTTCTGCAAAAGGGTTTGTTGGCGCGTTGGAGCAGCAAACCCGATTTACTGGTTATCCTTTTAGTGTTCTTTGCGATTTACTACAGTACCTCGGATGCGATCATCAGCTCATTCACAATAGGTTTTGCCGCCGATCTTGTCGGCTCGCCGATGCCGATGGGTCCGCAAATGATTAGTTTCGGCCTGTTCGGCACGCTGCTGGCATACCTGCATCGTGTGATAGCGATTAAAAGGATGCCGTATCAGGCTCTTGCGATCTTTGTCACCTCGGTTCTAACCGGCACTCTGACTCACCTGCTGGCGTATATCACAAAGGGCGAGCCGGTTGCGGCAAATATCTACGCCGTTGTTTTCGTATCATCTTTATACTCGAGCATCGTGGGGCCGTTTTTATTCTTGCCCTCAGCCTGGTGGATGCGAATAAAAATTAATCGATTCGGTCGACGCTGACAACGGTGTGCTGCAAATGGCATGAGTGAACCGCCGATAGCCATGAACCGTAAGAATAACGACTGAGAACTAACGGTTAGAATATGTACAACAGGCGAGTCAAAATATTTGTGATTTTCAGCTTGCTGCTTCTGGTGGTTTGTTTGCTCCGCCTGGCACAAATGCAGTTACTGACCGCCTCCTCCGTCCAGCATGAAATCGCAGAATTAAAGCAGCAAAGGGGCCAGTCCAGGCAGCTTCAAACCATCAGGGGCAGAATACTCGACCGCAACGGCAATGTATTGGCCATGGATGAAGCCCGATTCTGGGTGCATATCAATTATGATCTCAGCTCTTTCCTGGATGAACGTGTACGCAAGGCGATTCTCGCCGGGGCTGCTGCCAGACGCGATGCGGATGTCGCGGTGCCCAAAGTCGACGAGGAAATCCGAGAAAAGCTCGAGGATTTACAGCTCATAATTGAGAAATGCGCACAATTCAAGGCGGTGGAGCCGTCGGTGATATGGGACGAAATACAAAAAATAAATGACTATGTTTGGGGCCAGCGAATGTTCCAGGCCTGGCGAAAAAACTTCCCGAAATCCGAAGTCTTTGAAAAATATGACAGCAAAGTCAGCATCCCGTTTCCTGAAGCAATGGTTGATTTCGAGGCAAAGCAGCCCGATCGGAGCATAAGGGTCGAGCTTGCGAGCAAAATTGACATCCTGGAAATGCATAAGGACTGGCCGTTGCTGGAGTTGAAAACCGACGATGATGTTTTCGCCGCCCAGTTGGAATTCATGGACACGGAAGGACTTCAGATTTTGCCGAAGGGCCACCGGTTCTATCCCTACGGTTCCGTTGCCGCCCAGACAATCGGCTGGGTAGGTCCGGCGACGCAACAACAGGATAAGGAGCTTTTCGCGGACGACGAATTGCTGAGCTATCTGGAAGGAGAAGTATGCGGGCGGGAAGATGGAGTCGAGTATGTCTGCGAGACCGTCCTTCGAGGCAGACGGGGCGAACTCAGTCACGATATAGATGGCCAGCTTACAAGCCGGACCGATACCCAGTTCGGCAAGGATGTTACGCTAACGCTGGATATCGAGCTGCAGCAGAGAATTGAAAACTACCTGACCGGCTACCCGCGCGACACGAATTGCGGACCCGGGATGTCAACCGTTGTCATTGAGGTCGGAACCGGTGACATACTCGCACTGGTTTCACTGCCGCTTTACGATTTGAACCGCGCCCGGTACGACTATGGTGACCTGATCACCGACCGAAATAAGCCGTTGATTAATCGAGCGATTAATGAGCAGTATCCGCCCGGTTCCGTTGTAAAGCCGTGGATTCTCATCGCCGGTCTTGAAACAGGTCAGATAATGCCGGAAGAAATTATTAGTTGCCCGCCTGAGGCGGCTCCGCCGGACTGGCCGAACTGCTTGATATTCAGGCGACACCGGGTGGGTCATGACAATCAGTGGGAAAATACGGCACGCAACGCCATCAAGGGCAGTTGCAATATCTATTTTTCACACCTCGCCGACAGAATCGAGCCTCTGGCTTTGCAGCAGTGGCTCTTTAAGTTCGGTTACGGGCAGGAGGTACTTTTTCTGTCACCTTCGCTAACTTTAGCAGCCGGAACAGGACTCGGCAGAGATTTTCGCCAGTTGTCCGGCGTAATATCAAGCGGTTTTGTCAGGGGCAAGATCCTAAGCTTCGAAGATGTGCCCCCGCTGAGGAATCGCGAGAGAAGATATTTCGGCATAGGCCAGGGTGACCTGCGTGTCACACCCCTACAGGTCGCAAATGCAATGGCCGCCCTTGCCCGGGGCGGAATCTTCAAGCGGCCGAGGTTGATAAAGGAGTCTCGAAATTCCGAGGGCACGGATCTCGGCGTCTCGCTCGGAACTTTAGCCGTCATATATGACGGTATGAATGCAGTTGTCAGCGAGACAGGCGGAACAGCTCACACTCAGTTCGAACCATTCTTAGGCACCCTCGCTGCCGAGGATGTGAAAGTTTACGGCAAAACCGGCTCAACTGAAAGGCCCGAGCACGCCTGGTTCAGCGGCTTCGCCCAGGACAGTGCGGCACAAAAAATCGCAATCGCCATCGTCGTCGAAGGCGGCCAGCACGGATCAAGCGACGCCGCTCCACTGGCCCGTGACATAATCCAGTTCTGCATCGAGGCCGGATACCTCGGCAAATCCATCCTGGCAACAGAATAGGACTCCGCAGGACGCCTTACGGTGCTGCTTACAGCCGATGCCTCGTCAGTCGAAATAAGCAGGCAATTCGTCCCGCCGGTAGTACTCAAACATTTTCGCTATCTGCTCCGGGAGAATCTTCGTAATCGACAACTCCGGCAGGTTACTTTCCTCAAAGAACGCTACCTGCTCTGTCTCAGAGCTTGTCGTCGCCTGGCCTCCAGTGATTTCACAAATGAAGAACAGCTTATAAATATGATAATGCATCAGGGGCTTGTGCGGGTGTTTGCCCCGGTCATATACGGCTGCCAGACGCCGCGGCCTGACATGAAATCCCGACTCCTCCCACACCTCCCGTTCTACGCTCTCCGAGGGGCTCTCTCCGACGTCGGCCCATCCCCCCGGCAACGCCCACTTTCCGTCCGACCGCTCTTTTACAAGCAGGATATTGCCGTCCCTGAAGGCCGCGCCCCGCACATCCACCTTCGGCGTTGCGTAATCCTTCTCACGTACGAACAAATCCAGCACATCCTCGATCTTCGCTTCAGCTTTTTCTGCCAGCATCTCGGCTGCAATATGCCGTATCTGTTCGTATCGCTCCCGGTCGAACGGATCCTGCGCATAAGTCAATCCGTTCTGAGACAGTGCCTGCAATTGCTTCGCCCACTTCAACCACTTTGGCTCCATATTCTAATCCCGATAGTGATACTTCTAATAGTATGATTTAAATCCAAAGAAATAATTGAAAATCAACCATCCATCAATCATAATTGACACGAAATGGACGAACAAGAGGAAAAATAAGTTGAGGCGAAAAGAAGCCTTCTTGTTGTCAATATTCAAAATCGAAAGGAGAAATCAAAATGTACTGTACAAAATGTGGTCAAGGAAATCCGGATAATGTCCAGGTGTGTCACGCCTGTGGCTCAGTATTAATCTCATCTTCAGCACAGGATCCGGGTATCGGCGTTAAAAGCAGCGGCATGGCCATCGCTGCATTTGTACTTGGTATCCTTAGTATTTTTACCTGTGCACTTACAGCAATACCGGCAATAATCCTCGGGATTGTGAGTCTGGTAAGAATTGAAAAAAGTGGCGGCAGCTTGACCGGCAGAGGCTTTGCCATCGCGGGAATCGTGGTTCCAGCCGTTACGTTGCCTTTAATAGCACTGCTGATGGGAATTATGATGCCGGCTTTGGCCAGGACAAGACAATTAGCATTCCGAATGGCTTGCGCGACGAATCTGTCCGGTATGGGCAAGGCAATGCTGATCTATGCCAACGATTACGAGGATGAGTTGCCTCGTGCCGGCGGCAGAAACAGCACCTGGAGTAAGAATATACCTAACTGGCAGGCGAGTAATAGATATGCTGCCTACGGCATGAAAGCCGATGG
>CAYTNN010000148.1:0-11807 GCA_964439135.1 uncultured Pirellulales bacterium | reverse complement strand
GTCGGGAGTACCGAAAGGCAATGTCTGTTGCGTATCTACGCCGCCGCCCCAGAAGACGATTCTGCCGCCGTACTTGTCCACGAGTCCCTGCGGGTCCATCCCCGATGCGGAAGTCTGGACGGGATTGAGCACGTCGAAACCCGCCTCGATGAAGCCCTCGATGAGCGGTTCGCAGCCGCCGCAGCAGTGCTTCATGGATTTCCATTTCGTGTGGGCGTGAATCCAGTCATTGAGCTTTTTGCTATAGGGCAGGTAAAGCTCCCGGTATGTATCGGGGCTGCAGAATAGCGTATTCTGGGCGGCAAGATCCGTACCGTCGAGCCATACTACGTGCACCCTGTCGCCGACAGCCTGGTGAATCCGCTGTAGGTTCTTGATTGCGATCTCGGCCTGGCCGGCGAAAACTTCTTTGATATATTCCCTCCGCGAGGCGGTGCTTATGTACCATTCTTCGATGTCACGAATTCCCTTCGGGTGTTTGAGAAAAGCCGCCGGCACTAAAGCGACGTCACCGAAGGCCGTCCCCGGAAAGCCCGCTGTAATTGCAAGATCGGTATTGTCGTAAAGCTCACGCGCGCGCTGCTCATAGATCTTCAAATCCTCCTCGCCGATGAGAGCAAAATCTTCAAGATTGTCGGCGGGATCAAGTTTGGCCTCGTCGATTGGCTCCTGGCGGATAATATCATCAAAGTAAAAACCACCTTTGGGCATCCGTCCCGACGGCGGCGCCGACTTGTCGCCCTGCGGGTACTGGAGGATATCACCGTTAGGCTCCGGCTCGGTATTGAACTTGCCCGGGACCAGCACATCCGTGCCTTTGAAGGTCCTCCATGGCTTGTAGTCGGCATCCGGGAAACCGAAATGATTTTTCGGACCCGGCAGATTCACTACGTCGATCCCGAGTGCATCCCGAAGGTCAGGGGCAACCTCGCCGAGCATTTGATAAATTTCAACAACCTTAACGGGCGTTCCCGGCTGATCCAGACCAAGGGCTCGGCGAAGGCCGGCTATAACGCTCACTTGAGCTCCGGTACCGAGGGTACCGCCCAGATCGACGGCAATCCGATCAACCTGCTCGTAACCGAGAGCTTTGAGGACCCGTTCTCTACCGGTCAGTGCCGACTTGCGATCAGAGTTGTTATTCATAAAAAAACTCCCAAAAAACAGTTTTTCGATATTTAATTGACTATCGAGAGATTGGGCGGTTCGGGAACCACCCCGCAGCGGATATTTTATCACTTTATCAGCCCCATTACAAAGGTTGTGTTTTTGCAACATATTTGAAAATAACCTCAACATGCAATTAAGTGGCAAACCGGCATTGACGATGAAAAATAGAAAAGCTTGACAATTTGGCTCTTTTTTGGAATAATTTGCATTGCTACCCTCTGTGAAGGGTCTTTTTTTATTTTTTGAACCTAAGAAAGGATATATTATGAGAAGTTGCTCTCTTAATTTGAAAATTCTGGCCTGCTTTGTGATATTTCTTACCGCTATTGCTCTAAGCTGTAAGCCCAAAACCCCCAAGGACACAGACGCTGATAAATCGTCGACCGTGCCTGCCGATTCCGGTCCCGATATCGCTGTTACTATTAACGGCGTCGACATTCTCGAAAGCGAGATAGAAAAACACGTCAAACCCCAGCTCGAGATGATCGCCAAACAGTCCGCTCAACTGCCGCCTACGTTTGCCGAGCAGTACGCCAAACAACTCAGAGAACAATACATCGAACAAACGATCCGCAGGAATTTGCTGGATGAAAAGGTAAAGCAAGCCAATATTGTAATCACAGACGAACTGGTGATGAGTACGATTCAAGAAATTGCCGCGGGCCAGAAAGAACCCTTGTCAGTAGAAGAATTCAAGCAGAAATTAGAGGAATACGGACAGAGTTTTGATAATGTAAAAGAGGAAGTTCGAAATGGATTGGCCCGCAATCAGTTTATGGAAGCACAATGGGCGGGGAAAATAAACGTCACAGAAGAAGATGCGCAGAAATATTATCAGGAGAATTCGAAGCAGTTCGAAACGCCCGAGCAAGTCAGGGCAAGCCATATTCTAATCAAGCCCGAGTTAATCGACCCTAACGTCGATCCCAATGTCGATCCGAACGAGGCCAAAGCAAAGGCCAGAACAAAGACTGAGGACCTGCTCAAACAAATCAAAGAAGGAGCCGATTTCGCCGAATTAGCCAAAAGCCAATCGGTCTGCCCCTCGGCCCCGCAAGGCGGCGACCTGGGCTTCTTTCCCAGAGGTGAGACGAACCCGGCTTTTGAGAATGTAGCTTTCGAGTTGGAAATCGGACAGATCAGCGAGATCGTGGAAACCGAATACGGCTACCACATCATCAAAGTCACCGAACATAAAGACGCCAGCACGACTTCGTTCGAGCAGGCCAAAGACGATATCATAAAACAACTAACACAGACGAAGCAATCCGAAATCGCTGAAGAGTATATAGAATCGCTAAAGGCCGGCGCGAAAATAGTCTATCCGGCGGGCAAAGAACCGTCTTCTCAAACAAATAATCCGTGACAATTCGTTCGAGTTATGAGGCAATATTTAAGAGCGTAGCCGGATCGAGGTTGGCGGCTTCGATGTCTTTGAAGTACTTTGCCGTTCCGACCTTCAGTTCAATTGTGGCCTCGTCGTCACAGACGATAATACCTTTCGGGTGCATTTGCAGGGCGCTAATTGTCCAGATGTGATTTACGCTCCCTTCGACGGCGTGTTGTAATGCACGAGCCTTGTTATGACCGTTTACTATAATGAGCACTTCCTCGGAATCCATAACCGTCCCGACACCAACTGTCAGAGCCGTTTTGGGGACTTTGTTGATGTCATTGCCGAAGAATCGCGAATTGGCCACAATAGTATCGTAGGTGAGCGTCTTGACTCGTGTTCTGGATGCCAAAGATGAGCCGGGCTCATTAAACGCGATATGACCGTCGGGGCCAATGCCCCCGAGGAAGAGGTTTATGCCGCCAACCTTCTTCATCTTCGCTTCATAGTTCGCGCACTCGGCCTCTAAATCCGGCGCGTTTCCATTGAGAATATTTACATTTTCTTCTTCAATATCCACATGGCTGAACAGGTTGTTCCACATAAATGAATAGTAGCTTTCGGGATGATCCTTCGGAAGGTTCACATACTCATCCATATTGAAGGTGATAACATTTGCGAAGGAAACCGTCCCTTTCTTGTTGAGTTTTATCAACTCTTTGTACGCTCCCAGCGGTGAAGAGCCCGTGGGAAGACCTAAAACAAAAGGTTTGGCTTTGGTTGGGCCAAATTTATTGATGCTCCTGGCAACGTAATTTGCAACCCATTTGGATGCTAACGCATAATCCGTTTCAATAATCAATCTCATAAGTTATCTTCTCCTGAATATATTGTTGCTTACAAGTGAACATCCTATAAATCGAAACCAAGCGTACTATGAAGAGAAACAATCTCCTTTGTTTTCCTAATCAATACAGTAAAGACTTAGCGGACAATTACTTATGTTAATTATCCAGGAAAACCATAAAACGCAGTTCGCCGGATGATATATTACCGGTCGGCATTTTGCAAAACATTTTTAGAACCGAACGGATTACAAAACCTTCAATTCGGTTGGTTCCGCCGCAGCTCTTCCATTCGGCCGACCAACTCATCTCCAAGTGTTGTTTTGCGGACGATATGTTTTTCGATTTCCTGGACAAAGCTGTTTTCTTCGAATGTTCCCCTAACCTGCGCGAAATCGGCCTGCTTCTCTTCCTGTAAGCCATCGAGTCCGTATCCGGTTTGAGCAGTAGCTGTAAATTCCTTTTTAGCATCGGCATAAAGCATATTATCAAGCTCTACAACAGCCTGTTTCCATTTTTTAGTCAGTTCGATGATATCGTCGGCTGTCATTTCATCCATTGCCTTACCCTGATTTTCCCGCAGGACATTTGCCGCCCAGGCCCACTCATATTCAGTGTAATATTCGTGCATCGACCGAAAAACATCTGCTACCTGTTCCAGTGAGCTAACAGAGCCGTTTTCAATATCAGAAAGCAATTTTCCCACGGCCTCTTCAGGGGCAAACATGCCGGCCAAATCCACCCATTTGCCCAGTCCGATACTGGTATGCGGCTTCAGCGCCGCTCTAAGCTGGTCGGAATTTTCGAACTGCTTACCGTCCAATCGCTTGATTAAACAATTGCCAAGAAACTTATCGATACCCATCTGGTATAATTTGACGCCGCGATCTAAAGATGAATTCTTAATTTTAACGCTGTGGTACGTGAAGTACTCGGATGTTTCTCCGGATGTCGCTTTGAGCTTGCACAGCAAGTTACGGCCATTGATCATCTTTTGTATCGTATACGGACTAAGGAGCTTGAAGTTAATGTGATCGAGTTTTTTAGGGGCTTTTCTTCTGTCCCGTTTCGGCCATTTCCGAGCGTCTCGAACCGTTCCTAAGCTGCGGAGATTCACGCCGGGGGCAAGAATACTCTCATCCTCATGCTCAATAAGGTATGAGAAAGGCAGGTCCGAAGTATCGGAATTCCTGTAATGCCGGCCCATCACGACGGTGAACGCTCCGACTTTTGCCGGCCAGAGAATATACGAATCGCTCGCTGTCTTGGAGCCTCGTTCGACAATACCCTGATGAACGGGCCCGAACTTGTACATGTGATTGCTTTGGTTGGTTCCGCTGCCCGCATTCAGAAAGGAAAACAAGCCGGCAATCAGCAGCGTGGATTTGTGATGCGTAACGGTGTAAGGCCCGGCGAATATTGCGCATGCCTCACCGTGGAAACCGCCACAGTTGGCAAAGAATACCGAGTTCTCCGCTGAATACTGCCTGGATAATACGGTGCCCTGGCCTACGAAACATTTCTCGATGATCGCGCCATCTGTAATCTCCGAGCCGCTGCAGACAATAAAATCCTCTGCAAAAACGCCTGGTCCGATATGAACCATGTCCTCGATACAGCTATTAATCGAGCCGTTTTCTAATTTGTTGACTCCCTCTATTAAACTGGCCGGACCAACTTTGACATTCTTGATTATCCGGCAGTTAATCAGTCTGGCCCCTTCGCCGACATGGCCCATTGAGCTAGTAACGGAAGCCGTGTAGTCGGCTATCATTTTTCGTAGTTTGTCAATTACCTGCGGCCGGTGACGGTAGAACGCCAGGACATAAGCCGTCTGAGCAGACAGATTGTCGTAAATTGGTATTTCTCTGCCCCCGGCTTCGTTAACAACAGCAACTTGAACTCCATTACCAAAGCTGCTTTCGCCCTCCACGGCAAGCAGCTCAATATGGTCTATCACAGCGTCATCTTCGATGACGTAGTTCGCGATGTAGTTTCTTACCCGGCTTATATAAACATTATTGCCGATCGTGCAGTTATGAATCGTCGCATCACTAATTCCGGTCGGCTTTGAAACACCGCCGAAAAAAGATACCCGTTTTTCAAATACTCCCAGTTTCACGTGTCCGGAAAAATGTGTCGATTTGACAGACGCTGCGTTGAAGCCCTCGACAACCTGAACCTTCGACCAGTCTTCGCTGCTACATCCCTGACGAGCTAATTGGTCAATTTGCTCGGCGGATAATGAATGAAAGTCTTCCTGATGGTAATTAGATTCTGATGTCATATTATCCTTTTCCTGTTACTATAAAGCTCGTTCTAATGAGCGCGGCGTATAACTCTATTATTTAATCGGCGCTTTCATTGCAAATTTTCACTTTGAATTCGACAAAGCAAATATTACAGACCCGAATCCATTAAATCAATACATTTTAACAAGCTAACTGTTACGTAATGACGTTTGACAAAGCCTATGCAAAGAATCACATAGTGGACAGGCCCAATGACACAAGCATTTTTATTATAGTCTCTACAATATTTTCAGCAAAATTTGGAGTAATCCATTGGCAGGTGCCGATGATTATTGTATAAGGGATTATACTATTAGATAAGGGCTCTATACCGCGCCTATGAGCAGCACCTGTATTGCCGCAAGATGCAAAATGGGTATCGAAGCGTAAGTCAAAGCTCGATAAGTGTGGTTTGGGATTTTAATCACCTGTGAGTTCTTCGCGTTCAGGGATGATATTTTGTCAAAAGATTGCGAAGTGGAAATACTCAAGGATGGGGTTATGCCAAATCAGGCAAGAGTAGCAAAAGTTTTAGCAACACTGTTGGCATCAATGACAATCGGGGCGATTGTTTTACTGGCGCTGGGACATAATCCTCCATCGGCAGGCCCATTCTCCCTTTGGACCTATTACAGCCTCGATCCTGTTAAAAAAGCCATTTCTACACAAGCCGCCCAATCTCCTGACAATTGGAACAGTATCCAGATTTACTACAGCAATACTTCGACCGGTAACATCGAGCAGTTAGCCACGCTCAACGGTCTGGCAAATCCCGATGATATAAACTGTCACTTCTGTATATATAATGGCTTCGGTGGCACCGACGGCCAGATACAGACAACTAAAAGATGGCAAAAACAGTCGCCGGCTACCTCTGCAGGCAGCAATAAGACCATCCGGATTTGTATTATAGCCGACGGAAAGACCAAACACCCAACCGATTGTCAGCTAAAACGGATACAAGTGCTTATCGATGCACTATGCAAAAAGTTTCGCATCCAGTTCAGATCCATCGACTACCCAAGCGAATGGATTTAAAAACGCTTTAAATCACACCCTATAATCAGCCATCTGAGCGTTCGTTTTCATAAAAAAGACTGGATGTGTATCGGACATACCCACATCCAGCCGTTAAAGGAGGGCTGTTATGTGCTAAACAGCACCATGACTATCTTCACAGTAATTCAGTGCGAACTATTGCTATCCAAAATCTCCCAAGCTCAGCTTTTTTTGACATTTTTCGACGCTTTGTAGAATTACGCTTTCTTCTTATTGCCTTGAAATACCGATCCTCCATTTACACCCAGCGACTTGGAAGCCGATTTTATGATAGTTCTCATAACATTCCGCAGGGCAATGATATCTTCAGCGATTATCAACATAACCGCTGCTTTAATATCAGTATTGATTTTCTTTTTCACTTCTAACGCTCCCTTAATGGGCCCTGCTTTTATCTTCCTGTACCATCTTCCTATATATAAAGACGTGGTTAGAGCGGAATTTTATTTCAGTTTTCGGAAAAATATTCTAAAAAAAGCAAAAACCTTGTTTTCAGGCTGTTTAAGCCCGTTTATTTTAGCAGGCCGAAGTTGTTTTTCTCCGTGAGAGTCGGCCTGTTGTATCAGATGTCGGATTAATCCATTTCCAGGTATGTCCAGTCCCTGCCTTCAGAACTCCTGTGCCAGGCTTGGATTTTTTAACTTTGGATACTGTAGCTTCCTCGCCGCCGGAGCAACGACCACACGTAATAAACCGGGATGCCCATGAGGATGCTCCCGAGGCTGTATATCGAAGGTTTGGGCCACTGCATGAACGCGAACACAGTCATAAAGAGGATCACAGCCATGAAAATCGCCGGAACAACCGGGTATCCGGGAACGCGAAATGGTCGTTCCATCTCAGGTCTGCGCCATCGAAGAACATATACTGCTCCGATAAAAAGCATCGCAAAGACCGATAATCCCACTGAGGCATACTTGTACAGGTTCTGGAAGTCCGTCACGAACAGAATAATGATCGCGCACGCGCTCTGCGCGAGCATCGCGTAGATGGGAACCCGACCCTTCGGACTGACGTATGCCGCTGCCGAGGGGAACAGACCATCCTTAGCCATGGCATAATAGACCCGCGGGCCGGTAATAATAAAAGCGCTCACTGTAGCCAGGAACGCCAATCCAAGCAAAACAGAAAAAACGCTGGAAGCTTTGGGCCCAAACAGATTTTGGACCGCGAGCTGGGGAACCTGCTCTGCATTGTTAAATCCTACATCTGCCAAAGGCACCGCGTAGGCAAAAACAAGATTGAGAGCCAGGTACAACACGACTACCAATCCGGCGCCGAGCAGCAGGGACCGCGGGAGAATCCGGGCCGGGTTCTTGATCTCGCCGGCCAGGTAGCTGGCGGCGTTCCAACCGCTGTAGGCAAACATGACGTAGAACAATTGCGTAGCTGCGGTCCCAAGCTTAATCTGCCCTATCGGCTGCCCCTGGGCGATGTGTGCCAGCCGTCCTTCGCCGAACAGAAACGCCAACACTACCAGAACTACAAACAGGCCTAACTTGAGAAGCGTCGTTAGATTCTGTGTCCAGGCGGACTGACGGTGACCAACGAGATTAGGCAATGTGATAACAAGGATGATGGCCGCAGCCGTGATTTTGATTATAGGACCAGTCTTATCCTCGGCCAATCCAAACGGCGTCAACAGGTATAAGGCTGCGATATAGCCGGCAACAGCCAGCGGGGCCGAAAAGCCTACAAAAAACGATGTCCAGCCGGAGAGAAAGGCCGGCATCGAGCCGTACGCTTCACGAAGGTAAACATATTCACCGCCTGCTCGGGGCAGAGCAGCAGCTAACTCGGCAACGCAAAGGGCACCACACAAGGCGAGCAAGCCGCCGAGGGCCCAGAGCCCGAATATGACATAGTAGTTCTGGAGCGAAGCCATCATGTATCCGGGCGAGACCAGAATTCCAGTCCCCACCATGCTGGCTATTACTACGTAGGTTGCGGTTGATAGACCAAATCCTCTTTGCAGCTCTTCAGTGGACGTTACGCCCATAGCTTGTTTCGCCAAATCCGGCACCTCCGTTTCGCTAATATCAGTTAGTAAATTCCATTTATGCTTTCAGCGAGTTGGCCAGCATCCGATCCCAGATCCGGCGCTGCTCAATCAGCGCCTGGACGCGGTCCGGGACCTTGTCACTGGCTTCCATGAGCTGCCATCCGCTCCAACCCGCTCGTACCAGCAGGTCCATTTGAAGCTGGTATGGAAATTTCGTATCTTCGAGATTATGCAAATGGAGCGTCTGGCCCAGTAAATCCTTCACAAGGTTAAATTGAGACTCGAATCCCTCGCCCTTTGTGTCCCTGCCGTCGCTGTTAAGCTTTACCCGGACACTTGGCTGATCAACCCGGTCCATAATCGCCCTGATAGTCGGCAGCTCGCCAGCATCGCCGTGTGCTTCCAGGCGAATCTCTTGCCCGTAGTCGGCGGCGAACGCACCAACAATATTGAGCGCATCGGCAATCTGCTCGACGGTCTTTTCCCGCGGGACGCCTTCATGAAAGCTGTTCGGGAAAACTCGCACACCGCTGCCTCCGACATCCCGGCTGAGCTTGATATAAGCCCTGGTATTTTCTATCGCCGAGTTAAGCTCCGCCTTATCGGGCGAATCATACCGTTCACCACTGGCGATTCCCACAAGGCAAACAGGACTATCTTCGAACCGTTTCCTAACTTCGCTGCGCTGCCGGGCGTCCAGGTCCAGCTCGACACCGTGAGCGTAGGACTGGCTGGTTCGCAGCTCAACGCCGAATACACCGGCTTTGGAGCAATTTCCAATCAAGGTCGGCACATCCCAGTCCTGACCCCACTGGTAGGTCGTGAATCCGAAACGCGTCCGGGCGGCACTTTTTTCGGCGTCCTCAGGTTTCAAAGAATCGCACGAGGTCAAAGCGGCCGCCGCAGTGACACCGGCTGTAACGCATAGGCCGCGACTTAGAAAATCCCGGCGTGAAAGTTTTTTTCGGTCCGAAGAAATCATTTTTAAAAGCTCATCTCAAATTAATATCTATTCAGTTATTTTCACTGTCGTTTCTTAAGTGTCACGCCGATACCCGTAGTCGCCTTGTGCAGGAAGATGGTTTCCAGTTCCGGATTCGTCGTAATCGCTTCCAGATAGTCCTGCATCTGCAAGCCGACATCGGTCGTGTTGTGGGCCAGAATCAGCCCTCCCGGCCGCACCAGCGGCAGCAGCTTTTTGAGATAGTCGAGATAGCCGTCCTTGTCCGCATCGATGAAAACAATATCGATAGGCTCCTTTAGCGTTGTCACTTTCTCGTGCGCATCGCCCTCGATAAGGGTCACGAGGTTATCTACGCCGGCCCGCTTGAAGTTCTCACGGGCAAGCGAAGCCCGCCGGGCATCGATTTCGAACGTGGTCAGCTTGCCGCCGGTGGTTCGCAGGGCCAGACAGAACCAGATTGACGCGTACCCGTTGGAGGTGCCGATCTCGACGATATGCCTGGCGCCGGTCGCTTCGGCAAGCAGCCGCAGTACCCTGCCGTCCTCCGGCGGGACGCTCAGCATCGCACTGTACTGGTCATGAAGCATTTCCTCAAGCACGTTGAGAATTCTCTTTTCCTGCACTTGGGTTATGCTGGGGCCGCTCTCTGTCTTCTGGGCAATCAGGCACCCAACTCCCGCTAACACGACCACCGCCGCAATCGCCGAGATGGTCTTGTTTGACATTTGCCGCTCCCTTCTAAATCGCGATTACTTATAACTCCATAACGCCTAACATAGATTAACCTGGACTAATCCAAGAGCGAACTTTATTGCGGTTCGTCGGAAATTTCCACAAAAATATAAAGAAAACGTTCTCAGAGCTTTTTCAGCACTACCTATATCAAGAACCACAATCTGATTATTGACTCTGGCGTTTCTTAAGTGTCACAGTAACGCCCTGGGCCTGAACTGTCTCCAGGTTGGGATTCTTGGTAATAGCATCGATGTAGTCCTGCCCTATCATGTCGATATTGTGTGACAGAATCAGACCGCCCGGCCGAACCAGCGGCAACAGCTTTGTAAGATAGTCCAGGTAGCCCTCTTTATCCGCATCAATGAAAACGACATCAATGGGCCCTTTGAGCTTTGTGATGGTCTCGTGGGCGTCACCCATGACAAGTGTAACCATATTATCGACGCCGGCCCGTTTGAAGTTCTCTCGGGCCAACGAAGCCCTGCCTTCATCGATATCGTGAGTGGTCAGCTTTCCTCCAGTGGTCCGCAGGGCAAGACAAAACCAGATGCCGGAGTACCCGTTGGACGTGCCGATCTCGACAACGTGCTTGGCGCCGATGGCCTCCGTGAGTAATCTCAGGATTCTGCCGTCTTCCTGCGGCACGTTCATCATCCCTCTGCTCTGGTTCCGGTCCAAATCCTCAAGGACGCTCAAAATTTTCTTTTCTTGCTCGTTGGCCGGCAAAGGCGCTTGCCCCTGCGGAGCCGCCCTCCCCCCGCCCCGCCTGCCGCCAAAACCCCTCCCGGGCGGCTGGGCCGTTAAACTCTCAACCACCGCCAACAATAACGCCGCCGCAAGAACCACCAGCATGATCTTCTTTACCATCTTGTACTCCTTTCGAAATCAGACTTTACTTGTGCTCTAATGCATGGATTCTCTCTGTTCGGGGATATAGACGGATGCGAGTTAAGTATTTATTGCAGCTTTCGAGAAAACTTCACAAAAACAAGACCGGCGATCACTCGTTATGCTTTGTTATAGCGGCGTTTTTCAATAGACCAAAGTCGTTTTTCTCCGTAAGAACCACCCACGCCCGCCAGTCTTTTTTACTGATTCGAACGGGTTCGATGGTCTTTACGTCTTTGAGCCAAACGAGGATGCAATATTTGCAGTCCATCTTTCTCTGCCAGTGCTCGTCGCCGCCGCCGATATCTTGATTGTATTGCTGCTTCAATTCCAGAATCTTTCCCGGCGTCAGATTCTCGAAATTCTTAACTGCCTCAACAGTCGCTGTTGCACAGACAGGCCCGGAGCTGATTTTTAAAAATAACTTATCGCCGGCAAAAACACGCCCGAAAGCAGGATGCTTTGTTTTATAAAGACGCAATTCGATTCGCTTTCGACCTTCCAGAATCATATCCAGATA
>CAYTNN010000147.1:0-11962 GCA_964439135.1 uncultured Pirellulales bacterium | reverse complement strand
CGATGAAACAAACGCCTGGGCAAAAGCAGGCGTGATGATTCGTGAGACGCTCAATTCTGACTCGGCGCACGCGACGATGGTTGTAACGCCTGCTTCGGGTGTGTCCTTCCAGAGACGTCCCGGCACGGGCCAGACCAGCCTCGATACGACGACCGCCGCGATAACTACACCGTACTGGGTGAAGGTGGATCGTGATTTGTCCGGCAACTTTACGGCGTACCATTCAGCCAACGGCTCTACGTGGACGATGCAGGGCACAGAGATCATCCCGATGGGTTCGAATGTCCACATCGGCTTAGCGCTTACGAGCCATGACACTACATTAACGTGCCAGGCCGTATTCTCCAACGTAAAGTTCACCGGTACTGTTGGCCCGCAGTGGGCGAACCAGGATATCGGTATAGCAAGCAATGCCGCTGAGCCGCTTTACGTGGCGGTCTCCAACAGTGCCGGAACCCCGGTAGTGGTGGTTCACGATGATCCGGCCGCGGCACAGATTTATAACTGGACCGAGTGGGTTATTCCGCTCCAGGCTTTTGCTGATCAGGGCGTAGTCCTGACCAATGTTGACAAGATTGCAGTCGGCCTTGGTAACAAAGGCAATATGAATGCTCCCGGCGGTTCGGGCATGATGTTCATTGATGACATCCGTCTGCGTCAACAGGCAGAAGCTGCCGCAGAGTAAATTCTGATACCCGCTTTAGCCAGGGGTAGGTTTAGACCTGCAAGGGCAGGTATGGCAGGAATATAAAGACTTGCGTTAGTTAGGGGCTTATGCCGATCGGTTCGGTATAGGCCCCATTTTTCTGTTAAAGATTCCCTCGAAGGGTCGCAGTGGGGGACTTGTTACAGATTTATCATGGTTTCGATGACCGAAGTCTCGGCATCTTCTTTTCTCATCTGTAGCTGGTCACGGGTGATTATCATTTCATTGTATAGCCGTTGATCCTTGATAAAACTTTCCTTATTCCATCTGTGCATTTTAATAAATATACCATCTTCGAGCAGTTGGGCCTTCAGTCTGTCTCGATCATCCTGGTTGAGGTCCTCTTTTTCCGTAATGTAAACTGAGATTAATTTGTCGAAATGCTCGTTTACGGAGTCGGCCCAGAAATGCCGGGCGATTGATAAAACCACAAGTGCGATAATGATCAGCAGAGCCACAGTTACTGCTACAGTACCGGAATTATTGTGTTTAACTCGTATCATGCTATCTGGTTTCCCACTGTACTCGATGAAAATAATCGATTGCAGAACCGATGTCAAAGAAAAATTGAAACACATAAGATTCTTGCCGGGTCCATTACAATAACAAGCGGTACTTTCAAATGCTGGATTTGAGACAGGGGGAGAATGTGCATATTTTTTAAACACAAATTATCCTTGATTTGTTCCAGAACCTCCGTTAGTCTACCAGAAATGAGCTTTCATTGGTTGACGTTGAAAGGTATTGATATTGTCTCGAAATTACGATGCTCAGGATAATCATTGTGAGTATTGAGTATAATTGCAGATATATAGTTCATTCTTATTGGGACTTCTATATCGGCACAAAATGGATAATATGTGGAGGGTCTTATGAACAAAGACCCTGTTAAGAATCGCTTTTTTCTATTCGTGTTATTACTTCCTGTTTTCGCTGGATGTAATGCACCTAAAAGCCAACTCGGCACCTTTGGCGGGTATTTCAATAGTTCTGATTATGATAAATCCATAGAATTCGCTCAGTCTAAAATCAGTAAAAGCAAAAATCCCAAAAAAGAAGATTTATTATGGACATTACAACTCGGCACGCTTGAAAGGCTGAGGCAAAATCTCAGGGAAAGTAACAATTATTTTGATAAATCGGAGGAGATGCTGAACTTCTTCGATTATCAAAACGCAGCCGCAGATTCGGTTGTTGCAATTGCCGTTAACGAGAATATCATCCCTTATTTGGGTGAAGAATACGACGGCATCATGGTCAATACTTACAAAGCTTTGAACTTTATGGCACTCGGTGAAAACGACCAGGCACGGGTAGAGTTCAACAGGGCCCTTGACAGGCAAAGACGGGCAAAGGAGAAATTCGCCGGGGAAATAAAGAAGCTCCAAAATGAATTAGACAAGGAGCAGGAAAAAAAGGGATCGCAGGCTAAGAAAAATGTAGATAATCCCGAAATCAACCAGTTAATAACTGACAGGTATCCCGGCCTGTACGAGTTCGAAGCCTACCCCGATTTCGTCAATCCCTTCACGGCTTACATTGCCGGAGTTTTTTTCAATCTCATCGGCGACCACTCAAAAGCTGCCACTTTCCTCAAAGAATCGTATGGAATGGTCCGCGACAACGACTATATTGCCCGGGACCTGGCTATTACTGAACAGGTTCTCGATGGCAAGGCGGAGTTGAAAGATACCGTATGGGTAATATTCGAAAACGGGATGGGACCCGTTAAGGAAGAGGTCCGAATCGACATACCCCTTTTTATTGCCTCGGATGAGGTAAAATATTTCGGGATTGCTCTGCCAAGACTCGTATTCAGAGAGCAGGCTTATCCCTACTTGTCGATCAAGGCCGGCGATAAAAGTTACAATACTCAGATCGTCGCGAATATGGACCGGATCGTGCAGACGGAGTTTAGCAAAGATTTTAAAGGTATTCTGACAAGGGCCATTATATCCGCTACCGCAAAAGTGGTAGCACAGTATGCTCTGAATAAAAAAGATGACTCCTCGCCGAAGATTGTTTCCTTCCTAACTACTGTCTATTCGATCGCCACAACCGCCGCTGATGTCAGAATTTGGACCACTCTGCCGAAGAATTTCCAGGTTGCCAGATTGCCCATGCCGCCCGACAGGCTGATAACGATAGCTCCCCCGGACGGCGAATCTTTCCCGGTGGAAATCCCCGCTTGCAAAAATGCGTTTGTCTATGTTAGAATACCACGGAAGCAGACAAGGCAGGTTCTTGACCTGATAACATATTAGATGACTAATTTAAATGTTGATGGAGAATTGCCATGAAAAAGTTAGAGTTCGTATTGATTGGGTTGATAGTCTTCAGTTACGGCTGTCAGAAGCAAAATGACTCAAAAATCCATGTTAGAGAAGGAGTCGCAAGTGATACGCTTGGAAGCAACATTGTTACCAGGCCGGTCGCGCATGCTTTCAGTGCCTTGATCGGCGAAGGAATTGAAGTTACCAACGCCGTTACCAGAATGAGCGATTCCGGTTTTCTTGAGCTTTATGTCAACGGAAACAACAAGTCGTATAAGACCAAACGCTTCAGATACAGAGTCGAATGGCTGGATGCAGACGGACTTCAGATTGAAACGAAAACAAGTGTGTGGCTGCCGAAATCGGCAATGGGGAAATCACCATTTACCATTAAGGCCGTTGCGCCGAGACCGCAAGCCGTAAATTTCAGAATGGATACGAGAAAGTGGGAGTAAATTATGAAAGCGAAAGTATTATATCTAATAACGATGGTATGTATTGTAGTGGCAGGATGTGCCCAGGAAACAACAATGATCGATACCGCGAATGACGAGGGAAAGTCTGTCATGGCTCTGGACTACAGAGATTTCGATATGGCCGCGAGTAAAATGGTTCAGTCAATGCTTGGTTCCGGAGCCCTTAAAAAGCCGGAAGGTGACAGGTATGTAGTGGCTACCGGCAGAATCATCAACGATACGACGCAGAGAATCGACACCGACCAGCTAATGGTAAAAATCGAGACCGAGATATTGAACAGCGGGCAGGCGGTTATGACATCCGCTATCGGCAGCGGTTCCGACGCGTTGCTCCATGAGACGAGAGAGCTCAGGGATTCCGAAGAGTTCGATCCCGGCACGGTGGCCAAAAGGCAAACACTCATCGCACCTGAACTAACCATCTCCGGCAAAATCTTTCAGAGGATTATCAGCTATGACCGAAAAACACAGCAGATTGAATACTATTTTCAACTGAAGCTGAGCGATGTTAAGAGCGGACTCAGATTTTGGCAGGATGAAACTCTTATTGGTAAAAGAGGCAGCAGTAGATCTGTTTCCTGGCAATAGAGTCTAATGGAAAGTTTTTTCAAAGGGTGGAAAAATGAAAAAAATAACGATCATTATTGCGCTCTGCCTGTTTACTGCGGCAGTTGTGACCGCCGGTAATGCGCCGGGAGCCGAACAGAATCCGGCCGGCAACACCGCCGGCAAACGCAGCGCATCGGCCCCTCTTTTGAAGACTGATCCAAACAACGCAGTTGTCCGGGAAGTCATCGGCCGTGGCCGCAACAGGGACGAAGCCGTGAAGAACGCACTGTATAGAGCAGTCGAGCAGGTAAGAGGTGTTAGAGTCGATTCCAGCAACTACGAATTCGGCTTCCGCAGCTCAGGTGTGGGAGTAGGTGACGATGGGCCCGGCCGAAGGAGAATCGAATTCGATTCTGTAGATGTTGCCACGGACGGCACGGTCTACACAACTGAAATCGGCGGCCTCGTAAGAAGCTACAAAGTTCTCGATGAAAAGCAAATCGATCAGGACACCTATGAAGTCACGCTGCAGGTCTCCGTTTACGACTATGGAGCACGGGGCCGGACCGGGCGGGTCAAGATTGCCTTGATGCCCGCAAAAACACAGCAGGATAGTTACGTTTTTCTGAACCAGATAATATCCGGCGACACGCTTTCGTCGCTGTTCTCCCAGCGACTTGTGGCCGGACTAACCCAGACTAACAAATTCGCCGTCCTTGACCGTGAAAGCATTGTTGACTTTACGAGGGAAAAAGAGATGCTCTTTTCCTTCGATGCCCCTCTTGGAGAACAGGCAAAGCTCGCTGAAACTCTTGGCGCCGATTATTTGCTCGTAGGGACTATTACTCAGGCCCAAATCGAGAAAATCGAAAGGTATCTGAGAGCCGCCAATTATACGGCGAGAAAATTCAAAGCACGATTCAATTTCGATTATCGGCTTGTCGACAGCTCCACAAAGCAGGTAGTCCTGGCGTCGGCTGCGCAAAAATATCTTGAGGACGAACAGGTCAGAAGGCTTGCCGACGAACAGAATCCTCTCGAATGGGACCCGGCACAGGTACGTGACGCTTTTATCTCGCTCGTGGCCAACGATGTAATTGCAGCGGTTATCGACCGTGTGTATCCTATCACCGTCGCTGCGGTACAGGAGGATGGCCAATTAATCCTGAACCAGGGCGGCCAGAGAATGAAAAACGGCATGATGCTCGATGTCTTTACGATGGGCAAGGAAATCTTCGATAACGATACCGGAGAATCGCTCGGAAGTATCGAAAGCCATGTCGCTACACTCGAAATTCAGAAGGTTGCACACACCATGTCAATGGCCAAGTTGGTTGAAGGCGATGTATCAAAAGTTAAAGTAGGTTCCGTTTGCCGTATACAAAAGCAAAAGAGAGATCTCGGCGTCGGAATGAAACCGGATGTTATTAGAACCAAAACGGGAGGAGTCAAACTGCCGTTCGATAATTAGCGGCTGTTCTTTAAACCGATAGTGTTGTGATAAAGCCGTGCTGATGCACGGCTTTTTTTTTGCAGTAAGCAAGCTGAAGCGTCAGAAATTTCCGCGTGATTCGGTTTGTCGCCTACCTGTGTTGAGTATAGACGATGGGTAAGTGGAGAGCTTTCTCAGCCGCCATCCGCTTCTTCCAGGACAGCCGTTGGTGTTATGTTTTCTATATATCCTTTGGGTACGACAAAGAACTTGTAACCGCCTACATCGCTGAAAAATATACTTTCCTTATTATTCTCAAACCACGACTGCCATTGCTCTGGGCTCTCGAATGATTGATTTGTGTAACGAGCCAGCAAAAGCCAGGCGGTATCGGCGTGCTTTTCATCTTCTAAAAGAGAAATCAGCCGTACGAGGGTTTCTGTTTCGCGATTGGAATTGAGGCCCAGCGATTTAAGCTCGTTGTCGATGAGGAACGATTGATCTCGATAGATGAATTTGAAATCATCTCTGTAATACTTCCCATGCAGTTTCACAAGTATCCGGTTTTGAGGGAAAGGTTGCTGTATAAGAACGCGCCCGGAACTCCCACAGTAACAGTAGCACGTGCGTATTGACGGTTAATCCTTAGTCGTGGCGATCTGGTGTCTGCGCTGTCTTGGTTGATAATAGCTACATCAAAATCGGCGGTATGACTTCCCGTAAAGGTATTGTAATCCGTGGTTTCTACCTGCTGGAAATGCTTTTTGAGAAAATTCACGAAGTCCTTTGCACGATCCGTATTCTGCAGGCCGGTATACAAGATACGCAGGGCGATCTTTCCGTGTGTATCGGTCTTCTGCGAATCAGAGACCTGCCTGGTTTGACGGGATTCAACTGCTTGCTGCGTGGGCTCAGGCTTATTTTCGAGATATTCTGCCTGCAGACAGCCCGGTTGGAATCATAAGAATATGCCTCAACACCGGCGAAAAGGTAACCGGAACACGGCAGATCGTGATTAGCCGGGAATAACCGGTCGCTGGTATACACTGAAAGGCAAGGAATGAATCAAATGCGTAAGAAAGTCGGCTGATATCGGTCGGATTAATGAACAAAATCCCGGCACAGAAATACCCGAAAAAGGGGATTCTACATAAAAGTGAAGGTGCGGCAAGGATTTATGAAATAAAATATACTGAAGAAAGTGAGAAAAATTGTAACGTTTTGCAGATGGAGTGCCTATTATATAAGAGAGCTTCAATTCTTACTGAAAATATGTGCTGGAAAGTTTGTTTTGATTAAGTATTTTTTAAGAAGGGAGATTTTTTTATGGTTCGCTCAATAGATATGAAAAGTGCTCTTATTGGCGGCTTTGTGGTAGCGATGATTCTATTTTTAGTTGGAGCTGTAGATTATGTGCCGCCGGTTGTATACGGACGGTTCAAGATCGAAGCAAATGACGGTTACGCTTTCATTTTAGATTCTGCAACAGGCCAGGCGTGGTCAGAAATGTTATCAGATCCAGAACATTTTTATGTAGCACCTGATCCGAATTTCTATGCTCCCAAAACATACGATGAAGTTGATCCTTAATAACTGCAACGTGCTGGAGCTTGATCTTGACGTTCGCTTTATCCGAACAACTGTTACGGCATAGTCCCAATAACTTTGTCGTTTTCACCAAAGAAGCCGACCTTGCCGTCATCCTGGTTAACGCGAATATTCACCGATTTGCCTTTGTCCCCACCTAATAATAAAGATGTGCCGCTCCCATCTTCCAGCATTAAAAGGCCGGCATGAATATCCGCCTTCCGCGGTCCCTTCATCAAATTAATCATTGTTCCACCCGGACTGTCCTCGGACGGAGAAGTGCTTCTTAAGATAATACTTCCTGGCTTTTGACTTGGCTCGCGACCGTCAGAAATTAATACAGTCGAGCCGCTGTCATTAACCCTCGCTAAAAACAGTGGTGCTTCAGCGTGTTTCATTAACACAAGCTCAACACCTTCTCTATAAGCCATCAGTGAAATCCCTCGCTTATGGTCCGGGCCTTGAGCAACAAGTCCTATTGCCGATCTGTTAGCGTCAGCGCTAAGTACTATAACCGGTTTTCCATCAGGGGCAAGGACCTCGATCCGCCTGGCCTTAAGCACTTCCGGTATCGAATCGGGAAGTGCTGCGCCGACAGTCAATGATATAAGCAGTAAGACTGCGAATAATCCTGTCATATATCGCCATCGGCGGTTTATTCTTTCAAGCGATTCTATTCTTTTTTCAATTTCTGACATAGTTATTTCTCCTTATTATGTTCATAGAAGACCATGGCCGGCGAGCCGCCAAAGCTGATACCCATCCAGGCGGCTTCGTCGATTTCATCCTGTATGAAGCCCTTCTTCTTAGTTTTTCGGGTTTATTTTCGCAAAGGTATTATCCTGAAAATTATAATTCCCAGTGCAGCGCCTGCTGTATTGCATAAAAGATCGAGTGACGATGGCGTCCGCGTCGGCAGGCCCATCTGGACGGTTTCGATGATGAGGCTCAGGATCGCAACAGCCAGTACTGTCAGAAAGGCGGCCTGCCTGGGGGACATGTTCCTATTTCCGCTCAGATACATTAGCATACACAAGGCAAAGGGAACGAAACCGAGAATATTGACGAGGATGTCCTTTATGGTCCCTTCATCCCAGTAGATGTCTCGCCAGAACCGCAGTACAATCTCCCTTCTGAGGGACTTGAATGTCGAAGGAATGGTCAGGTGGTTTGTATTGTCCATTTGGTTGTGCACCGAGGCGCCTTTTCGCTCTGTAAAAGTGTACAAAATCATTGGCTCAGACTCAATAGCAGCGAGTTTGTCCGCCGACCTGTTGGCCCAGAATTCGTAGTGTTCTCGGATTTGTTCAAACGTTAACAGCGTGTCATATAAGGCCAAACCATACAGGTTCCCAATCCAGGCATTATGCCCGATTGAGGAATTCCCCAGATTAAGGTAGCCACAGAAATGATCCACTCCTATCAGTGACCGAATTTCGTACGACCGGGCCAGATCTCCGTTGACGTAAATCTCAATTTCCTCGGGTCCGGAGACTATTGTGATCAGCTTTTTTCCATTTGTGTTCAGCCCGTCATTGAGATCGATTTCACGATAAGTATCGCGAGCATCATTCTGGTTGTCTCTGCTCCGTATAACCAGTTCGGTTTTCCATTGGCCAATGACCAACGGCGAGCGAGGATAACCATCATGGAAGGATACGATATGCGCCAAACCACCACCTTTTCCCTCGTGCGGTTCGACAAAAATTTCGATCGTGGTGGGTACAAACATTTGCGCTCTCATTCGGACATTGACAGGTGAATCGCTGTAAATGACACCGCCGCTTGCTCTTCGAGTTGAAAGACCCTGCTTATAGAATTGAATGCCATCCTGCTGGGACAGCCAGCGAACCTGATTTTCTGAACAAAAGTTCAAAGGCCAAAGACCGAACAATAAAGTCACGATACTGACCAAGATCAACAATGAAATGCTGAGCCTACGACTTACCATTCCCAGATTGGCTCCGAGTATTTTCCCATACGGATTTCCCTAATACATATCTGTAGACAGCTTCTTATTTCTCCATTAATCAGAGGTTTTATTATATCTCACATGAGTTGTCTGTCAGGAGTTTTTCTGTTGTTCGTAAAAGACCATGGCCGGCGAGCCGGCGAAGCTGATACCCATCCATGCGGCCTCGTCTATTTCGTCCTGGGTGAAGCCCTTTTCTTTTGCATTTTTCAGGTGCATTTTCAGGCATGGCCCGCAGCGCGTCGTGACCGACAGCACAGTGGCCATCGCCTGCTTGATGTAGGCGTCCAGGCCGTGAGGTGAGCTTGCCACACCGAGAAAATCATTGAACTTGGCCTTGATTTGGGCGATATCGGAACCATCGGCGGGACTCGCAGATGAAGTTGCAGCGTCCGCACAACAGGCGACCTCTTCACTATCCGTTTGCTTATTGCTCCTTATTCGTCCTTCGTCGACCGGCATCGCAGGTGTGCCGGCTAAACCTGGTGAAGGTATTTTACGTTTGCCGCTGGTCTCGATGTGAACGAGTCCCGAACCTTTTGAAGGAACTCTGCCGACAATCGCGGCGGCAAAGATTCCATTCTTATGTAGGGCTTTCAGGAAAACTTCGGCATCACTTTCTGCTATCGCAATCAAAAGGCCGCCGGAGGTCTGTGCATCGTAGCACATATCGACCATCTCCTGCGGCAGGGCATCGTCGGTCACGATACGGTCGCCGCACGATTCCTTGTTTCGCTCGATCGCTCCGGGCAGGATTCCCGCAGCGACGTATTCGAGCACGCCGGGAAACAGCGGAATATCGTCCCAGATGATTTCGACGTCGACGCCGCTCGAAAGGGCCATCTCGGAAAGGTGGCCCATCAGGCTGAAACCGGTCACGTCAGTACATGCATGCGCGCCGAATTTGACCATGAGCTGCGAGGCCTTTTTGTTGAGCGCGGTCATCGAGGCGGCAGCCGCTTCTACGCTGTCAGCATTAGCTCTGCCGATCTGTGAGGCGAAGGTGACGATTCCCGTGCCGAGCGGTTTGGTCAGGATGAGAACATCGCCCGGGCGTGCGGCGGCGTTGGTTACTATTTTGTCCGTTTCGATTGTGCCGGTTACGGCGAAGCCCGCTTTGATTTCGCTGTCGTTGATACTGTGGCCGCCGATGATTGCGACTCCGGCATCGTCTCCCGCCGGCACGCCGACCAGCACGCGGGGATCATCCACTGCTGGCAAATCCTTTAATACCTGCTTTAAGAACGCCTGGTCGATTTTCGAAGCGCAGCCCGCCTTTTCCACGAGTTTTGTCAGTTGCACCGGGCCGGTAGGGGCTTCAGGTCGCTCTCCGGCACACAAACAGATGTTCTTTTCCTTAAAGACATCACAGGGACACGGTAGCCTGTGATCGCAAATGCAGTGCCCAAGCCGAATGGAACGCTGCATCACCCGTTTTCGTTTTTCTGTGTTTATCATTTTAATAACTCTATAAGAGTGAGCAAAAATTATATCCTTTATATATCCGCAATGCAAGCAAGGCCCAGCGGCCGTTACATGCCTGTGGCGTTAAAATGTTTCTATGCCAGCCCGGCTGAGGCAATCCACTCGCGATCCTTGGAGGATTGCTGGTAATGCTCTCGTTTCACGCTGCCCTGGTATTCGGTATCTATGGCATAATTTATGACAGCCACAAGCTGCTTTCTATCATTTCGACACTGCTCGCTGGTGGGGTAATGTTACTCTGGGCATACATGATCGGAATGTAAATCGCAGAAAAAAGCAATTCCCAAACTGCATTTGGGGCTGCCACACGGTCGAATTGATGGAAAACGGGTGGCAGCTTGGGGATAATTGCGAATGCCAGAGGACGGCTAAACACGTAATGGCGGGCCGTGGCAATTTCACATCTATTCAAGCCCCAAAAACATCATTTTCTGTTAATTTTTGCCTTTTTCTGGTAGAATAAGGTGATACAGCGTGCAGCAATCACAACGTTTGTTCAAAAAATGAAGAATTTCTGTCACAGAATTCGCTTTCTGTCGTCTATAAGAGTGGGGGAACAAACGGTTGTTGGAGTGCGCCTTGATTTTGGCTGAAATCCGAAAGGGCTGGTATGGAAAAGACTACGGGGCAAACAGTTGAACACAACCATAAGAGCGGGGGCATTGACGAAAGCGAGTTGATGGCTCGCCTGCATAAGGGCTATGTTAGCTTAAAGCATCAGATACACAAAGTAATCGTCGGCCAGGATGATGTGATTGATTCGATGCTCTGTTGCATGCTTGCCGGGGGACATTGCATCGTCCAGGGCGTGCCGGGGCTTGCAAAGACCATGATGGTGCATGCGATAGCCGATTCAATGAGGCTGACGTTTAACCGCATCCAATTCACGCCTGATTTGATGCCCTCGGACATAACCGGCGCCGATATTATCCAGCGTGATCCGCAGTCGAAGAAGAGAAAATATGAGTTTGTGCAGGGGCCGATTTTTGCCAACGTGGTTCTAGCAGATGAAATAAACCGCACGCCCCCCAAGACGCAGGCGGCACTTCTGCAGGCGATGCAGGAACGCGAAGTGACTGTCGCCGGCAGGACGTTTAAGCTCGATGAGCCGTTCTTTGTTCTGGCTACGCAGAATCCGATCGAGCAGGAGGGGACATATCCTCTGCCGGAGGCCGCTCTGGACAGATTTATGTTTATGATTTTTATCGATTATCCCACGGCCAGGGAAGAGCACATGATAGTCAAGCAAACTACGACGAGGAAGAAGATATTCGCCCAGCAGGTTCTTGACAGGAATGATATGGTGCTGTTTCAGGAGATTGTTCGAATGGCGCCCGTCAGTGACATGGTGATAGCGTACAGCATAAAATTGGCCCGCGCGACCCGTCCGAACGATCAGCTTGCCACACCGATGATTAAGAAATATCTAAATTGGGGTGCCGGCCCGAGGGCGGGGCAGTTCATGACGCTTGGGGCAAAGGC
>CAYTNN010000146.1:9841-12132 GCA_964439135.1 uncultured Pirellulales bacterium | reverse complement strand
CAGTTTCGTACCGTCGGCAAAGGTATATTCCACAGTGTAGTGGTCGAACTGGTTGCCCGCCTGCTCGTAGCACCTGCCGCCGAATCCCTGGGCAGAGACAGGCCAGGCCCCTTTGGCCCAGCAGGCCACGTCGATGTTATGACAGTGCCAGTCGATGAAAAATCCGGACGAGACCCAAGTGAAGCTGTTCGGATACTGGAGCTGGAAGGCCAGCTCGTTAACATTCTCCGGCAGCGGCGGGCAATGGACCGGGCCGTGCACGCGATAAATACGCAACGTGTGCACATCTCCAATCGCACCATCGTGAATCCGCCGGATCGTTTCCTGCCGGGCCGCCGAATGACGCCACATGAAACCGACGCCGACCTTCAGATTCTTTTGCTCTGAGGCCTCGGCGGCTTTTAGCCAGCGACGAACAGACGGCGCATCCGTCGCGAACGATTTCTCCGCGAAGACGTTTACGCCCTTGGTGACGGCGTACTCGAAATGGAGCGGACGAAAGGCCGCATGAGTAGTCAGCAGCACGACATCGCCCGGCGACAGACAGTCGATTGCTTTCTTGTAGGCGTCGAAGCCGATGAATCGGCGCTCGGGCGGCACGTCGAGCTTGTCCGCAAAATCCTTTTTCAAATTGCTCAGGCTGCTTTGAAGGCGCGGTTCGAAAAGGTCGGCCATAGCGTATAGCTTCACCGGGCCTCCCGTAGCCGAGAGGGCATCGGCGACTGCTCCCGTGCCGCGCCCACCGCAACCAACCAGGGCCAGCCGTATCGTATGGTCCCCAGCGGCATAAATCCGGGGCAGGGCAACGCCGGTGACGACCGAACCGGCCAGCAGCCGTCCACTCTGTTTCAGGAATTGCCGACGGGAGGGTTTGCTCGATATGTGACGTTTGATCTGTTTTTTCATAACTTCTCCTTTGAAAATGGTTCGGGTTCCCATTTTACGGTTGCACAAGGTCATGTTAGCAAATATCCTTAAGACTGCAAGGGTGTTAATGAGGATTAGTTATGCACAGGTAAAGGAGACGTTCGAAATGAGCGAAAATATTGAGCAAGCAGGCGGTGCCGGGCGGGCTATTATCACCTTCTCCCGCGGCTGGCAGACCCTGGTGGCGACCCGCAGCCTCGGGCGGCGCGGCGTCGAAGTAATCACCGGCGACGAATACGCCATGACGGCGGCCTCATTCTCGCGATACAGCGTCGCGGAATTTCGCTATCCGAATCCGACGAAAGAGCCGGAGGCGTTCCTCGACACGTTGGAAAAAGTGGTCATAGAACATAAACCCGAAGATGAAACGACGCCGTACGTCCTTATGCCGATTCACAAGGAGACTTATCTTATCGCCCGTCACCGGGAGCGTTTCGAGCCGCACATCCGCGTTCCCGTGCCGCAGTTTGAACATATCAAAAAAGTACACAACAAGGGAACTCTCGCCGCCTATGCGATGCAGCAGGGCCTGCCGATTCCCAGGACATGGATCCCGGAGAATCTGCCACACTTTGATTCTATTGCTTCGCAGGTTAAGCTGCCGGCCTTTGTAAAATTACGCGAAGCGGCATCCGGTGTCGGCATCCGAAAAGTCAACACACTCGATGAGCTCAAAGCCACGTTCAAAGAATTCGTAGAACATTTCAAACTCAAAGAAAAAAATTATCCAGTAATTCAGCAGGGAGTTCCCGGAAACGATTACTGCGTGACAACTCTATTCGACCACGGCAAGATGGTTGCATCGATGACGTATCGCGGGCTGCGGGCCTTCCCTGCAGAGCGAGGGGCAACCGTCTTGCGCGAGACTGTCGAGGCCCCGGAAATGGAAAAGGTCGCCGCTGAGCTGTTGGGTTCGATCGGCTGGCACGGTGTGGCGGAGCTGGACTTCAGGTGGGAAGGCACGCCGGCTTCGCAGCCGCAGCTTATAGAAGTTAATCCCCGCTTCTTCGGAGGACTCATACAGTCTGTCGAATCCGGCTGGGATTATCCCTGGCTGCTCTTCCAGCTCGCGGTCAAAGGCCATATCGATCCCGTAAAAGAAATCCGGACCGATGTTCGAACAGAAACACCCATCCTCGCTTTTCTCGCTACCCTGCAGGAAATCGCCGAGAACGAACGCGGGATGGCTGCCCTGACCGCCTCGTGGGAGCAGGCAAAAGAAGAATTCCGCACAGGCTCGAAACGCCAGGGCATCAGGAAACTCTTTCGAGGTGTCAGGGACTACTTTGACGCCAAGGCCCGACTCAACAAGGCCAAACAGCTTCTCGAAGAGCACAAAGACAACATTTACGATGTCCTCTCGC
>CAYTNN010000146.1:0-9741 GCA_964439135.1 uncultured Pirellulales bacterium | reverse complement strand
TCTATCCGGTTTGGATAAACACGCGTTTGCCCGCAGACGCTCCACGTATTGCATTCTCGCTGGACAATTCGCTTCTTGGCCGAATAGGTATAACAGACGCGACTTACCAGCGTGTAATGACAGCGGCCGGCGGTCGCCTTATAACGCTGCGACCCGATGCGGCCGGTGTCCCTGTCAGCACGGAAAAGATAAAAGCCCTGCTGGAAAAAGAAAAGATCGACGGTGTGCTTCTAACCGGCGGAGGTGACGTGGACCCGAACCTTTACGGCGGCGATCCGAACACGACAATGCTGGTCCATCGGCTGCGCGACGACTTTGAAATCGCCCTGATTCGCGAGGCCAGGCGTCGCGGCCTGCCCATTCTCGGCATCTGCCGCGGCTGCCAGATACTGAACGTCGCCCTGGGCGGAACGGTCCGAAACCTTCGCAAAGAACAGGACGTCAAGAGCCTGCACATGGGACTGAAGGGCCACCCGGTCGATCTGAATCCCGACAGTAAGCTCGCAGAGACCTTAGGTGTCACCCACCTGGCGAAAGCTGTGAGCCTGCATGGTAATTCGGTCGGTGAACCCGCCCCGGAAGTGACAATCGCGGCAACCGGACCCGGGGACGTCGTCGAGGCTATCGAGGCGGACTCCGCCGGCAAAAAAGGATGGATTGTCGGCATACAATGGCACCCCGAATTGACACTCGATGAGCAAGTCCAGCAGAAAGTCTACAAATCCCTCGTGGATCGGGCCCGCACAGTACGTGAACGCCGGCGTTGATTCTGGTGGTCACTTATTGAGAAATGGAATCTCCCCCTGCAATCTTGATATCGTTCAACACTTCTTTAGAGAGAGCTTGCCAGTCACAGTAACCGACACGGTTCGTCCATAACGGATTCTTGTATTGGCCAAGGGCCGTGGATGTGTACAGGCGCCAGAACCGTGCCGCACTTGTCAATTCTTCAATAGCAGCATTTTGGTGCTCCTTCTTCCGGGTTTCGCGAAACAGTGCGAGTTCCGTGGCACCGCGTATTTTGTGCGCGTAGTATTTGCCCATATAAGCCATCGCCCGAATGTCCCCCAGCGTCAATCGCAGCTCTTTATCGCCGCCATGGTTCAATCGGCCAAGAATTGCCAGCGCCTTGTCGGCATGGCTGTGAATCCGGCTGGATACTTCAATGGGTGTCGTGCCGGAAAGCGGCTTTGCCTCTGTGACGGCCTTGACATAATCGGGAATGGAAACGTTGTCGGTTCCTCCATGCGGCGGCAGCGTGATAAACCTGTTGACATCGTGAAATCCGCTCGGCGTTTGTGCCGGCCCGGGACGGCTTTTGCAGGCCTCGATGTACCATTGAAAATCAAGCGAGCCCCAGTGAAAACCCGTAGTCAAGGGATAGACCATCGAAGCGTGCTGCCAGGCGGCGAACAAATCCCGGCCGGAAATACCGGGAAACCGCTGCTGGATGATATCGATGAAACGCTCGTTACTTATATCCGGGTCATAACCAAGGCGGCCCCATATCATCCAGTGATACCAGTGCTTTACGATTTCTATTTGTCGCGGCGTCTCAGGCTCGGTACTCATGAACTCCCGGCCCCAGATGTACTGGTCGGAACCCAGGTAGAAACCCCGGGAGACATCATGAGGAATGTTTTTTATGAACTCGCGCACGAAGTCCGGGGCTCCCCAGCGAAAATGGTAAATATCGTCGTTGCGCAACGTCCAGATCGTTTTGAGATTGCCTTCGGACTGGATATCTTTAACGAAGCCGGGATGATACGGCTGGGTTGTGGAACTGTAAACGTGCGCTTTGGCATATTTGAAGCTAAAGATAAACTCGATATCCTTGTGATCGATCAAAGGCTTGAACTTCCGGGCAATGTCTTTGGCGCCGGTCTGATGCTGGCGATGGATAAAGGTGAATTTTCGCCCCGGCTGCGCTTCGGCGGCGTCAAGAACTCCCTGTGCGTAGGTCTTAAACGCCCAGTCCTCTTTTTGCTCAAAAGAAGCGTCCGGCATGTTTTCGCCCGTCGTCAGGCCGATGCCCGCCATATCCGGATACGTCAGGAACATTTGTTTGACGCTCTTGCGAAAGTAGTCAATCGTAATCTCGTTATTGATATCGTCTGTAATGCCGTACTTTCCTTCGGTTCCATAGTCAAAGATATTCCAGGTTACAACGTAGAAATCCACATTGCGGTCCTTCGCGTAATGCATGACTTTTCGCCAAAACTCGATTTTCTCCTCGATGGTCATCTTCTTTAATATCTCAACGTTATTCACAATCTCAGGGCTGTCGAATCCCCTGGCCGACAGGTCGTAATTCTCCTGCCACTTAACCGTCGAACGTTTCACATCATCCAACGCTACATCGGGATAATCCGGGACCTTAACCATCGAAGGAAAAGGATGGAGACTCCAAAGGGAAATATAATTGAACCGGTAGCGTGCCAGGTTATCGATGTAGTCCTTCCAGAAATCAAAGCTCCACATCTCGGCTATATTGTTTTGCGCGGCATCGCACACATCCGTATAACTCGGCGTTCGGACGTCCAGCGGAATGTTGAACTTTGTGCCGCGTAAGGCCATATAGGGATTGTGGTCGACGTCCTTGATGCCGTCCAGGCCATTTACGCGGATGACTTCGGCCAGTTCCAATCCTCCGTACATAAGTCCCCCGGCGTCCGCGCCGATGACCCAGTAAGCGGTTCGCCCGGCATTGGAACTTGTGCGGATACTGTAACCCTCGTTTTTTAGAGTCCCGGGAGGTTTTGCTCCTTCCGACTGCATGGCATGGACAATATCCTCATTTGAACTTAAAGAAAGAACGATGCGCGCTCCATCATTAACCTGGCTGAGCTGTATCAAACTAAGCTGTTCTACGTTATGATCCTTTGTCTTTAACGCAGCTCGAATATCTTCAGCGGCAAAAACGACCTGCGGTATCTTGTTGTCGAGAAAAAGTCTAACCGACTCCGCCTGAAGATCAGAGATGATTACAAAACAGCATAGTACCAGAATAGCAAAGATGCAATGGTATCGACTTTTCATAAAATCTCCTTTGAGTATATGCGGTCAGCATAAATTTTACAGGTGCCAAGGGCTTCTCATCGGACGAACCAACATTTGATCAGCCTGGCGGTCACTGATGAATTGCTCTTTAGCCGAATCCCATTTGAGCTTCCGCCCTAACCGGCAGGCAATCTCCGGGACCAGGCCAAGATAAGAAGCCTTATGCCCGGCCTCGACCGGCGAGATAGGATCGCGCCTCGTTTGCACGCAACCGATAAAGTCGGCTTGGTGGCTGGTCGAATCGCCGAGGTGTGTCTCGTTTGGCTTTATGCTTACATTCAACAAAGAAGCCGGCTCCGCCCAGATGCCCTGGCGATTGACATGCACCCAGCCCTTGTCGCCCTCGAATTGACAGCCTTGCTTGTTCGGGTGACCGGTATCGGAGTATTTCATGCGCAGGCCGCTTGCGTACGTAAACTCGGCCTGCCAATCGTTAATATTGTCGGTCAGACCGTCGTTGCGATAGCTGCCTTTGCACTCGACTTCGAACGCTTCGTCACTGACTGCGGGGCAGCCCCAGTTTGCGATATCCAGGTGATGGACGCCCCAGTTGACAATAAAGCCGGCACAGTAATCCCAGGTCAGGTACCAGTCCGGAAAAGCCCATCTGCCGCCGTTATAAGGTTTCATCGGGGCCGGACCAAGGTACATATCGTAATCAAAACCCGCAGGGATGGGCTCTTCAGTCGTCGGCTTACGGTATGCCCGCTTATACTCAGGCCCGGGGGCGCCAACCTTGACGGTATGGATTTTTCCAACGTATCCGTTTCTTGCCAGCTCGCAGGCAAATCGAAAATTGCGCTCCGACCGCTGCTGGGTGCCGGTCTGGAACACCCGGCCGTACCTGCGAACCGCATCTCGAATTGCTTTGCCCTCGGCAACCGCGACTCCCGTCGGCTTTTCACAGTACATATCCTTGCCGGCCTGTGCCGCGGCAGTGGCAATCAAAGCGTGCCAATGGTCCTGCGTAGCAATCACCACGGCATCGATGTCCTCACGGGCGAGCAGCTCACGAAAATCGCGGAAGGTCGCGCATCCTTTGTCGCCGTAATGCCGGTCGATAAGATTCTTCGCCTTTTGACGCCGGTCTTCATTAACATCGCAAACAGCGACCATCCGAACTGCCGGATTATTCAGGAATGCTTTCGTGTTGTGTGTGCCCTGCCCGCCGGCGCCGATACATCCCATTACGATACGATTGGCCGGGGTAACGCTTCCGGCTCTTCCTAAAGACGATGAAGCAACAAAATATGGGAATGTTGTCAAGCCGGCGGTAACTCCTGCCGCTCGTTTCAGCAGGCTGCGGCGAGTAATATTTCTGTTATGTGACATTTGCGAATCCTCCTGAAATTTTAAGATTAACCATTGAATCTCATACTCGATCAGTCCGTAACAGGCGTGCGGCTGGTCGATTTTACGGCATTCTTTCTGTTCTTTTCCCCACAAAATACCAATTCTGCACGAAAAGCTCAAGTTCATAAAAGCAGGAACATCAGTAACGATCCCGAATTCCTTTTATAGCCGTTTCGGGTATATTCCGCCCCTTCGAACTCAGAAGTACTATTTAAGAGAAATATGAAAAAAACCGATAGAATTTGAAGTTCAAGATAAGATTTTACTTGACCATAAGAGGATTAATTTGGTACAAATGGAATACGTAAAACTTGTGGTTATCGGATCTAAAAACGCACATAAACCCTGGTTTTTTCTTACGGAAGGAGGCACTGTCAATTCGCAAACATATATAGGTTGTATTTGTAAGCAAGTTTCAGTAAAAACCGCAAAAGATTATCGGGCATTTGGTATGTAACCAAGCCTATTATTAACCTTTTTTGAAGGAGGACAATAATGTACAGTAAATTGATCTGTCTACTTTCCTTTATTTTGATGCTGGGCCTGGCAGGCAGCGCCTCAGCGGAACTCGTGGCATACTGGCCCCTCGAGGAGGGTGCCGGTACGGCTGCTGTTGACGTAACCGGCAACGGTCACGATGGCGTCATTGGTGGTACGGCCAATTGGGTGCCCGGAATGAATGGCCTTGCCCTGGACTTTGACGGCACATCCACCTATATTGATGTTGAAGATGAAATCGTACGGGGGACCTGGAGTCTGGCCATGTGGCTTAAGCCTCGAGACATACCGTATACGGCCGCAGACCAGGACTACTACGCAGTGATGCACAACGACATTTGGGATGTAGGCACAATACACCTCCATTTAAGGCAGACCACCAGTCTGTTAAACGCCGATTTCAATACCGGGCCGGATGTAGAATCGACTACCGTCTTGCAGGAAAACGAATGGTACCATGCCGCGATAACGGTTACTGATGAGGGAGCTGGTGGCTCACAGATGTACATTAACGGTGAGTTGGAAGCCGAAACCTCCGGTGGAAGCGGCGGGGATTTCTTAGGTCCCCTCAACTTCGGCGCATGGACCAACAGCCAGCGGTACTATCACGGTCTGATGGATGACATCCGCGTTTACGACCACGTCCTCTCGGAAGGCGATGTTCTGGGTGCTATGGAATGTAAAATATGGCCGTATGCATCGAGTCCTGCTCCGGAAGATGACGCCTTGTATCCGGATACGTGGGTGAGCCTTTCCTGGACACCGGGAGGACTCGCAACCTCGCATGATGTGTATCTTGGCGATAATTTTGACGATGTGAATGACGGCATTGCCGATGTATTCCAGGGCAATCAGGGCTTAACGTATTTTGTCGCCGGCTTTCCTGGATTTCCATTTCCGGATGGCCTTGTTAATGGCACCACCTACTATTGGCGAATCGATGAGGTCAATGAAACCGATCCGAATAGTCCATGGAAAGGCGACGTCTGGAGCTTTATGATTCCTCCCAAGACGGCCTATGACCCGGTCCCGGCTGAAGGTACTGAGTCCGTCGACCTGAATGTAATGCTTAGCTGGACGGCAGGTTTCGGCGCAAAATTGCACTATATAGTCTTCGGCGAAGATTTTGACGAAGTGAACAACGCTGCCGCGGGTATTTCCAGCGGTACCAAGACTTACAATCCCGGGCCGCTTAATCTGGCTACAACTTACTACTGGCGTGTCGATGAGTTCGACGGTGGCGCTACTCATAAAGGCGAAGTTTGGAGCTTCACCACTCTGGGCGCCGTCACCGGCCCGAATCCGGCTGATGGCGATGTGGACGTAAAGCCGTCGGTAATTCTTAGCTGGGATGCGGGAGCGGTTGCCGCTTCGCACGAGGTGTACTTCGGCACGGACGCAGACGCCGTGTCACATGCCACGACAGCCTCGCCCGAGTACAAAGGGCCAAAAGCCCTTGGCGAAGAGAGCTATGACCCCGGTAACCTTACATTGAATACGGCGTACTACTGGCGGATCGATGAAGTAAACGACAGTCCCGATAGTCCATGGGCCGGTAATGTCTGGAGCTTTACGACGGGTGATTTCTTTGTCATAGACGATTTCGAGATCTACGATGCCAACGACAATCAGATATGGTACGCATGGCACGATGGGCTGGGCTACGGTGCACCGGGCACTCAAGATTACTTCGCCGGCAACGGAACCGGTGCTGCAGTAGGCGATGAAACCACACCTTCTTATACCGAGGAAACTATCGTCCAGGGCGGCAGTCAGTCTATGCCCCTTGCATACGACAATAACAAGCAGGGCTACTCGAAGTACTCGGAGGTGGAGTACACGTTGACAGGCCAGCGAGACTGGACAGAAGAAGGCGTTACGGAATTGTCACTGTGGTTCAGAGGCTATTCGGGATCCGTCGGCAGCTTCGCCGAGGGCCCGGCCGGTACCTACACGATGACCGGCTCCGGCGCAGATATCTGGGATATCGGGCCCGGGGCAGGCGAGTATCACGATGAGTTCCATTTTGCTTACAAGATGCTGACCGGTCCGGGCTCGATCGTAGCGAAGGTCGAGAGCGTAGAGAACACCAATGTCTGGGCCAAGGCCTGTGTGATGATTCGCGAAACGCTGGACGGCGGCTCGAAGCATGCTTTGGCGGCTGTCACACCTGCTAATGGAGTTGCATTCCAGGGTCGCACGGACCCAGGTGCCGCCAGTTTCAATACGAACCAGACTGGATTCGCCGCTCCGTATTGGGTGAAATTAATGCGTGATGTCGCAGGTAACTTCGCGGCTTATCACTCGGCGAACGGCACGACCTGGCAGTTGATACAGGAAGGTGCGGCAACGCCCATCCCGATGACCTCTAATGTCTATATAGGTTTGGCGCTGAGCAGCCATGATACTGCTCTGACATGCCAGGCCGTATTCTCCAATGTCACGACCACCGGCAATGTCAGCGGGCAGTGGGCGAACCAGGATATCGGCATAACCAGCAACGACGCTGAGCCGCTGTATGTAGCGGTTTCAAACAGTGCCGGCTCACCTGCGGTGGTAATACATGATGATCCGGACGCAGCAACGACAGATATCTGGACTCCGTGGGTCATTCCCCTGCAGGCTTTTGCCGATCAGGGCATATCTCTGACCGACGTGGACAAGATTGCGATTGGCCTTGGGACCAAGAGCAACATGACAATCCCCGGCGGTTCGGGCAAGATGTTCTTTGATGATATCCGGTTAACTCGGCCCACTCCGGAACCAGAGCCGGAACCGGAACCAGAGCCGGAACCGGAACCTTAATCCGGATTTTAGATTGCCATAGCCTTTAACAAGGCGTGATTTTAATAGACAATTGATTGAAGTCAAAACGGGGCCCATACCGACGTAATTCGATATGGGCCTCTATGTTTTCTTTCATTACTATTAAAGAGAAATACGAAATATATGATAGAATTCCAGGTTCGAGATAAGAATTTTCTTGACCATAAGAGGATCAACTTGGTAAAATAAAATTGACGTTTTTTGTGGTTTTTTTGTCCCACAGACGATGTAATTTCTAAAATCTATTTGAGATTTTCACTTTATAATCCGCCGCTCTTGTTGGGCTTTAGAAGGAGGAAGTCACAAGTCGAAATATTTTGTGAAAATTAAATAGAACACAGGAACAGTGGAAATTGTTGAACATCGCTTTGGCGTGTGGCCACAATATTGTAAATTGTTAGCTTATTCTAAAGGAGGATTGTTATGAATAGCAGATTGATCTATCTAATTCCTTTTATTTTGATGTTCGGCCTGACTGCGGGTTCTGTATCCAGAGGCGGACTGCTTGAGGATGACTTTGAAGCCGACACTGTGGATCTCAGTAAATGGCAACTCATTAACGGTCCCGGCGTCAGTATAACTCAAAGCGACGGCCAGCTATTTTTTAATCGACCGGTCCTTCAGCTTAACTATCTTGCTACTGCCGACCAATTCGATCCGGCAGAAAACTCGTTAACCATTACCGGCTCAGTTACATTAGCAACCAATGGTGACATGGATGTCTGGACACGGGCGGATATCATTGCCAATACAAGTGGCAGTGCGGGGCACGTCCTTAACAGCGGCATTCGCATCAACTTTTGGCAAGATGCTGTAGATTCGGGCTATCCGCCCAACTTGGACATATTAGAAAAAACAGCAGGTGCCTGGCCATGGGACAGCACAATCTCAGACGGCGCCAATATTCCCGGAGATGATGAAGCCGTTGACTGGGAATTTGTGATTACGGACGACGGTTTAACAATTACCGCCACCTTTACGCAAGTCAGTGATCCGACCAACACACTTACGTTATCCGGAACAAGCACAACAGATTTCGCCACTGATTACGTGGCATTTACGGTAACTTCCGGCTACCTCAACAATGTAACTGTGCTGAGTGGTGGATCATATCCGTATGCCTCACGCCCCAATCCTCTTGACGGCGCATTGTATGCGGGTACATGGGTAACTCTTACCTGGAAACCGGGAGGACTCGCTGCTTCGCATGATGTATATATAGGCGATAATTTTGACGATGTTAATGACGGCATTGCCGATGTATTCCAGGGCAATATAGGCGATACGTATGTTGTCGCCGGCTTTCCCGGATTTCCATTTCCGGACGGCCTTGTTAATGGCACGACCTACTATTGGCGAATCGACGAGGTCAATGAAGCGGACCCAAATAGCCCCTGGAAAGGCGACGTCTGGAGCTTCACGGTTCCCCCAAAGACCGCCTATGAATCCATCCCTGCTGATAACGCCGAATTTATCGATCTTAATTTAACGCTTAGCTGGACACCGGGGTACGGCGCAAAAGTGCACTATATAGTCTTCGGCGAAGACTTCGACGAAGTGAACAACGCTGCCGCGAGTATTTCCAGCGGTACCAAGACTTACAATCCCGGGCCGCTTAATCTGGCTACAACTTACTACTGGCGTGTCGATGAGTTCGACGGTGGCGCTACTCATAAAGGCGAAGTTTGGAGCTTCACCACTCTGGGCGCCGTCACCGGCCCGAATCCGGCTGATGGCGATGTGGACGTAAAGCCGTCGGTAATTCTTAGCTGGGATGCGGGAGCGGTTGCCGCTTCGCACGAGGTGTACTTCGGCACGGACGCAGACGCCGTGTCACATGCCACGACAGCCTCGCCCGAGTACAAAGGGCCAAAAGCCCTTGGCGAAGAGAGCTATGACCCCGGTAACCTTACATTGAATACGGCGTACTACTGGCGGATCGATGAAGTAAACGACAGTCCCGATAGTCCATGGGCCGGTAATGTCTGGAGCTTTACGACGGGT
>CAYTNN010000145.1:8907-12178 GCA_964439135.1 uncultured Pirellulales bacterium | reverse complement strand
TAACATTTAGAAAAATGTCAAATCATCTTGCGGCACTTCGGTGAGATGTTACAAAAAGTCAACATTCGCTAAATCAATGTCCGCTATTAGTCTGAAGTGTACATCCATTAGTCTTGGATTATGACCTATCATGTTCAGTTCTTCAGCAGTAGTGATAAGATATGGATCATTTGGTTCTCCGGCACCACCTGAGAAGATGGGTAGTTCAGGTAGTGGTGAAAGCTGCCACCAGAGAATTGGATACCCTCCACCGACAAGTTCAGCCCAATTGTAATGGGGACCGTCCGGTTGCTCTGTGAAAATCCAACCGGAGCTAATATACGTATTGGGATCCTGCATCTGTGCTGTTGTTTTGCCGGTTCCGGCCGCACTTGTTGACAGTCCACTTGTTTCGATATCCCAAAAAGAATTAATAACATCACCACTGTCATTCTGACCAACCAGACCACCAACTTCAGTTCTACCTGAAACACCGCCAGTTGAATAACAATTATTTATCGTTCCAAAGCCGTAGTTATAACCTACAAGTCCTCCAACATATTCTTCACCAACGACGTTGCCCCTTGCATAACAGTTGGAGATTCTGCCGCTCCGAACTACATCGGTGAGATTAAGACCATTCTGGCCGGCGAATCCGCCGACATCAGTCTGGCCAGTGACATCTGAGAATGTGCAGCAACTGTCGATGATGCCATTGTTACCTCCAATAAATCCCCCCACCTCCTTCGTACCGGTTACACTTCCGGCAGCGTAACAACCAGTGATTCTGCCTCCCTTCTGTTTTCCGACCAGACCACCAACCTGTCTTACTCCAGATACATTGGCTGATGCTTCGCAGTTGTTGATCGTGTCTGTGTTAAAGCCGACTAATCCACCGACTTCCTGTCCTTCTCCTGGAACGTCGCCGATGAAATAACAGTTTTTAATTGTACCTCTATTCCAGCCGACCAATCCCCCAATACCACTACCGTTAGACACACTTCCCTTAAAGGAACAATCAGTGATAGTGCCATAGTAGTTTTCTCCCGCGAGACCTCCAACTCTGAAACCACCTGTAACTTGACCACCCTCAACATGACAATTCTCAACTGTTGCATCATAAAGGTAACCAACCAAAGAACCTATACGAATTCCCCCTCGCGTTGAATTGATGTTTGGGTCGATCAATGTCAGGTTTTTAATCTCAGCTCCCTCTACCCAGCCAAATACTCCTCCGCTTATACCAGTATAGTTGAAATTTGAAATCGTATGCCCATTGCCATCAAAAGCTCCAGAAAAAGGTATATCCCCGCTGGCGGGATAGAGAGCAAAGCGCCCAATGACATTGAATGTCGTTGCTGTATATCCGACGAAATCGATATCTGTCATTAACTTAAAATGTTTGTCCCAGTCGTTTGGCTCAGCGCCGATGGTGTTCATTTGCTCAGCGGTGTAAATCAGATACGGATCATTAGGCTCTCCTGTGCCGCCGCTGTATTTGGCATAGGCAGGTAAGCTTAAAGAGAAGATTGTGATTAATAAAGTGATTGTTCGTATAATTTGTGAATTTCCGGCCTTTGTCATGGTTGTTACCTCCTCTGTTCACCTTTTGGGCAACAGAACAAAGCCCTGTATTTCAAATTTCTGACAAACGATACGAATTGAACAGGCAAGAAGACAACTCCACAGATGCTAATGATTATTGTAGCAAATAAAAGCACTTAACGTCAACTGCAAAGTGGAAAATTTAGGAAGGGCACCCGCTTTGCGGGAAACAAGTCATCATCGCAAAGCGATGATTCCGCTATTTTGATTTTTAATATTTGATATTTGCTTTTTATTCGTATCTCGAATGAGATTCAACACTTTAATTCTTCGCGAATCAGGCAGCCGTCGCAGGGACAGAATGCGCGGATGTTCTTTTCCGGCGTTGCCGGCGGCACCTCGCAGCCCGGCATCAAAATGAACTTGTCCGGCACCGATTCGATACACGCTCTGGCGGCCTCGGCTACCTCCTCCGGACTGCCCTCGAATAAAACACCCGCCGGATTGAAATTGCCGCAGAGTATAACTTCGGGCCCGACAAGCTCTCTGACCCGGGCAAGAGGAACCATCCAGTCAACGTCAATGATATCGGCGCCACTGTCAGGCATGAATTGCACAATGTTTGATATGTTGCCGCAGATGTGTAGTTTCACGGCGCCGCCGGCTTCGTGAATAGCCTCAATCAGCTTTTTCTCCAGAGGTAGAACAAGCTCGGTATACATATCCGGTGTAATCAGGCTCGCTGCCGCGTCGCCTACCCCAATCATGTCCGCTCCGGCCTTGACTTGAGCGACGGCAAAAGCAATAGCGTTTTGGACAATCACCTCGCCTGCCTCGACAAATATTTCCGGCTCGTCGATCAAATCCAGCATGGCGTTTTCCACGCCCCGCAGGTCACCGTACTCGGCCATGGGCCCTTCCACCCAACCTAAAACGCTGTGTGTCTGTCCAACCTCGGCAGCCATTTTCCGCACGCTCTCGATCCTTTGTTTTGTCCGCTCCGCATTTTCGATATCGAACCGTTTGACCCGTGATATCTCGCTGCGTGTCTTGATTAATAGCTCTTTCGGTCTTCCCACGCCCTCAGGAGGATATTCAAATTCCATCCCATACGCAGATGCCTCTCGCCAGGGATCGCTTATCGCACTGATTTGGTCGAGATTAAAGGCCCGTGTTACAGCAAGCTGCGCCTCGGCCAGAATATCGCCATCAAGGTAATAATCTCTGTAAGTATGCCCGATAAAATGGGAGGCCCACGCCATAAAAATAGGAGTTACGGCGGGACGATCATAAGAATCGCCCTTGAGAATCGCGTTAATTCGTTCTTTCGGAGTCATAAATCACCTCATTTCGTGTCTCGTGGCTCGTGGCCCGTGTCTCGTGTTTCGAGCGATGAATTAACCAAGCCCAAAAACGAGGCTTTGACCTGTTCAAATGTCGGCATTTTAGGTGTCTTTTCGACATTTGATTTCTTCGGCCATCGATGCGAAATCATCAGCAGATAATCGAAGCCGGCCGGGATTTCTTCCTGGTTCTGCCGGAACGCCTCCCGCATCAGGCGTTTAAGCCGGTTGCGGACAACGGCATTGCCGCGGGATTTGCCGACCGAAACGCCCAGCCGGGAATATTCACAATCATTCCGGGCAATATAGAGCGTCAAAACCCCATTGCTCAGACGCCGACCGCGAGCCATGACGGCTTTGAATTGACTGTTGCTGACAAGCCTTTTCTTTTTCGGGAAGGAAAA
>CAYTNN010000145.1:0-8807 GCA_964439135.1 uncultured Pirellulales bacterium | reverse complement strand
CCCGACAGCTCCGAGTGCGGGCAGAGCCGACAACTGCAGGTGCGCGCCGGCCAGGCAGAAAAATAACACGAACAGCAGCGGCATTACTTCCAGCAGGGGAGCCGTCACACGATGCAGCAGCGATTCGTGTCGCGCGTTGGCCAGAACGAATCCGACCACCATATTAGTCAAAATCAGCGACATATGCCATCGTATCGATAAACCGGTACAAATAAGGATCACGCCGAAAACAACAATAAGAATATCCCTGGCACTTTGCAGCTTGCGCACTAGGCGGTAGAACAACAATCCGGCAACTCCGCCGACGACAAAACTCAAGCCGATTTCTTTCACCGGGGCCAATAAAGCCCCAAGAATACCTTCGGCAGCGCCGGAAGCCTCCGTTATTAAAAGGGTTTTTGCCAGGGCGGCTGCGAATCCGAAAATTATAATGGCCAATCCGTCGTCGAATCCCACCACGGCATAAAGTGTCGTGGTCAAGCTGCCTTTCGCCCTGCACTCATGAATGACCGCGACAGTACCCGCCGGTGCGCTGGCCGGCGCCATCGATCCGAAAATCAACGCCAGCGGTAAATCACGGGTCAGAGCGTAGACGGCAAGAACTACAATAAAAAAAGCGCCGAAAGACTCTGCTAAGATAATGGAGATAATTCCACCACCAAGGCGCTTTAGCGTAAACATATTCAGTTCGGAACCGATGCTGAAGGCCACGAATCCAAGAGCAATTTCCGTTACGAACGAAAGCCGTTCCATCGAAGGCTCGTCAAAAAGATGCAGTATCGACGGCCCGAGGATAACACCAACGAACATATAGCCTATCAGTGAAGGCAATTTGGCCAGCCGTGCGAGCCGGCCGACGTAAAATGAGACGATCGTCGCGGCCCCTATGAGTGTCAGCCCGGAGATATGAAGAAAAGACCAATCTGTTGTTATTGCAAGAAATGCCATCTTCAGTGCACCTGTCCTCATGTATTCAACGAGCCGGCTACATAATTAACTTCCTGGACGGTTGCCATCACACCGGAACCTTTACCAAGGTCACCGGCAACACTCTCAATCCGGCGCAGAGTCTCGTTGGTCAAACCCTTATCAACGACGGCGATGATTATCCTGCCGAAATTGGAAGGCTCATCGGACCAGAAACTCGCAAAAAGAGGCAATTTCGAAAGATACACGCCTGCATTCTCGGCCCCGACAACAACAAGAGAGCTGGATTCGATGCCGGTCAATATCTGCAGAACATCCCTGAAAATATCCTCGCTTTGTATGAATACGTGAATCAGGCTCTTGGCAGCTCGCGTCCTGCCGTTTATTTCTAAATCCTGATCCCGCAGAAAACTCTCGTATACGCCCTCAGGTGTCTGCTCGGCCACGATCTGTTCCAGCGATTTCGGGGTCAACAGCCTCTGCGAAATGACCGAAAGCAGTCTTAGGTGCTTGTTGGATTCTACCTCAGGAGCGACAATATAAACGATCAGCCTGACCTTCCGGCCGTCCAGGGCGTCAAAGTCGACTCCAGATGGAACCGTTAAGATCCCAACAACGAATTCCTTTGCCGATTTCAACCGGCAGTGGGGAATCGCGATGCCCTTGCCGACGCCGGTGGAGCCGAGCGACTCGCGAGCTTCGAGTCCCGCAAGAATCTCCTGCTCGGATACATCACCCAGGACCGCACTTTTCTTAGCTGACTGCGCAATCCGGAGCAAAACATCAGCCTTGTTGTCAAGAACTGCACCCGCAACGATACATTCCTTCTTTAAAACGTCGATAAGTTTCATGGCTCATTTCCCTTGTTCGTATCTTTTTTGGATTCAATCTGCTCAGGATAGACCTCTTTCAGATATGCCGAAGTGATCTCATACAGGCTGAGTTGACCGATGATATGCATCTGATCGTCAACTACCGGAAGTTCGTTGATCTTTTCGTGCACCAGGATGTTGGCCATGTCACTCAGCGAAGTAGCTTCTTTTACAAAGCGAGGGCTGTCGTCCATAATGTCACCGACCGTTTTAGCCTCGAAAGATGCGTACTTTCCAACGGACAGCTCGCTGCTGCTATCGACAACAGCTTCAAAAGGAAACAGATATTTGACAACATCGCTCATGCGGACCGAGCCAACAAGACCGCCTTTTTTATTCACGACGTAGGCATACCTCGTTCGCGGGTCTTTATTCATCACCGCAAGAAGATCCTCGACCATCTGATCAGGACTTACGATGACCGGATCTTTGACCAGAAGATGTCTCACGTCACGAACCTTCATATTGCCAAGCTTCATTCGCGGGGCCATTTTTTCATCTTTAGTATCGACCTTGCTCCTGCTTCTTTTGAACTCTATCGCCTGTCGTCTCCGGAAAACCTCGATGTCGATCCGCTCTCTGATCTTGGCTCTATCGAGAATTCCGACCGGCACGCTTAGCGAAGTCGAAGGATCGCCGTTACCGGGCTCGACGACAGGGATTTGGTCAACATTTAGCTCGTACATCTGATCGAGAACCTCCTTCAGCGATGACGAAGAAAATACCTGCTGCTCGACCGGTCTCATCACATCGGATACAAGCAGCCAGGTCCACGAATCCGGATTGCTCAGCACGTTCTTGAGAGCTTCCAGCGACAAAACCCCTACCATCCGGTCGTGGCGATCGACAACAGGATAGATCAAATAGTCGTGCTTTACAAATATCTGGGCGGCATTGGTTATCGGCTCACCCTCCCGGACGGTGATTACATCTGTCTCCATTACATCTTTGGCGGTCCATGAATCGATCACGTCTTCTCTGGTTACGTTCCGGCCGACTTCTCCGCTGAGCTTCAAAGCAAGTTTAACCATCGGGGGGCCGAACAACTGGACAATCAGAGTCGTCGCGGCGATGCCGAAAATCACTACGTCGCCCAGCATCAGCTTCCCATCGACCGGCACTTCCATCAGGTAATGGCTGGCCATGATGGACAGGCCGATGGCAACGCCTCCCTGGGCGAAAAGGCCGAGACCCAGGTACCGCCTGACAACTGGTTCGCTCCCGGTGATTCTTGCTCCGATGTAGGCGCCAACGACCTTGCCGATGCTGCGCCCGAAGACATATATAATAACAATACCCCAGAGCCAGCCGGGCATTTCGGTTATGGACAATCGCGCCCCGGCCAAAACAAAAAACAGCACGTAAATCGGAGCCGAGAAACTTCGCACAGACTCGAACAAGCTCGTACTTCTTTTCGGAAGCATATTCACTAAAATGCATCCCATCGTCATCGAGGTGAGGATGACGTCCATATTCGCATAGACGGCAATGCTTATCATTAGCAGAAGCAGGCCGATCGCAAACGCGAAGTTCTTCTGCAGCAGTTTCACACGCAGCAGAAGGAATCGCAAAATCGCCGCTCCGACAAAGCCCAGGACGACCGCACCAATAAGCTCAAGAAAAACCTTTCCCATCTCCTTAAGGACCGAATCGGAAACTCCCGCTGTCATCTTGACCAGGCCCGTCGCCAGGCCGTACAAAATCATTGCAAGAGCATCGTCCAAAGCAACGATGGCGGTAAGTGACGTCGTCAGGACACCCAGAGAGCGGTATTCCCAGAGCACGTCGATGGTCGAGGCCGGATCCGTAGCCGAAGCGACCGCCCCGAACACGATTCCCGCCGCAAACGCAATAGAAAAATTATGGAAAACAGCGTAAATAAACAGGCCCGTAGAGACACCGACGAGCAAAAACGCGATCAAGCCCTCACCGAGCAGAATAGCAACAAACTGGCGCGCATATTTCCTGAATGTTTCGGCCTTAAGCTCGCCCCCAACCAAAAAACCGATAATGCCCAGCGCAAAAAGTGTGAACGGCTGCAGTGCGGTTACATCCGTGTGTTTTACCAATTTCAGCCCGTTGTCTCCCACAATTAAGCCGATAACGATAAATCCGACCACCTGAGGGATGTGCAGCTTCTGAAAGAACGAAGCACCGACGAGCCCGCCAACAATGCTGAATCCCAGGACGAAGAGAATACTGAAGCTTATGCTTTCCATATTCTTATTTCTCCCGCTCAACCAGGATGCGATAAAACGCCAGCGTGTCCGGCGCGGTTATCAGCGAGTTGCGCAGTTTCTCGCATTTGAGCTTGAGGCTCAGAGAGGACAAAAGCTTCAGATGTTCCGCGTGCTGGTTCTGCCCGGCTGCGATCATGAAAATAAGATGGACAGGGATCCCGTCCAACGATTGGTAATCGGTTATGGGATTGCGACAGAGGCCCGCGCACATCACAGGGCCCGTAACACTGGCCAGACGCACATGGGGAACCGCGATACCCATCCCGATGCCGGTACTCATCAGCTCTTCCCGGTAGAATATTCCCTTAGCCAGGGCGTCGCGATCCTCAACCTCTGGTGCCGTACCGAGACAATCAGTCAATGCCAGAAGGGCATCCCTTTTGGCCTTCGAGTCCAAAATCAAAACGCGCTGCGGCACTAAAACATGAGTAAGTTCAGGTTCCTTGGGCATTTTGCCTCATTCCTTAACATAACCTATAATTCATTATCCGAATCCTCAACTATTCACCTCCACAGCCCGTGTATACATTCCATCGGCTTCTTTCTGCCTGGACGGCACTTCGGCCCCGAGTCGGCGATTTACGAACCGCAAACTTAGATGCTCTGTCGCTGCTGTTTAAAAACAGGCATGATAATCCTTAAACTCGTTTTTCTCAAACGAATTTCGCGCGCAACAGACAATATACTTCTCAGATGTATCGGCGGTTCGTTTTTGCCCGGAACCGCCCCTGCCCGTGCAAAAGCTCCTATCTCGCGTTGACGGTCACGCCGGGCCACTCATCCGTGCGGAACGGACTGGCGGGCAATTCCTCCCGGTTATAAAAATTACATACAGGATTGTCCGCCCAGGCATAGCGCACCGCAGCAGGCTCGGACACTTTGTCGCTGCTGACGACGATTGTATTATCGTCAATCTTCGCATCGGCCCAGACGAACTTGCGGTCCGCCCCGGCAATGGAAAAGCCTTTCAATTGCCCTTCGCCTTTGGCGACAAGACCACCGCCCACGTGGTCGAAACTCAAAATGATGTTGCTGCCGTCAACCTTCATCGATTTGTAAATCGGCCCGGAATAAACCAGCTTCTTGCCGTATATCCCGGCCAGTGGCCACAGCGCCAGACGCTTACCGACATCCTGCTTGTTCTTCGGATGAATGTCGACGGCGTCACCTATATCTATAATCACAGCCATCCCCGTATTGGGTAGCTCCAACGTCATCGTCTGGGCCTCGCGCAACTCCGCCCAGGCACTTTCGCCCGGCTCCGGCTTGGTTTGCATGAAGTTGGCCAACTGCACGAACAGGAAAGAGAATTTTCCCACACCCCAATCGTCGCGCCAGTTCTTAATCATATCCGGAAAGATCGTTCGATACTGATAGGCCCGGCCGGCGTTGGTTTCACCCTGATACCAGATCGCGCCCTGAATATCGTAAGGAATCAGCGGGGCAATCATAGCATTGTACAAGCCTGCGGGCGAATGAGGATTCCCGGGGCCAAACGGTGCACCCGGTCTGCGAGGCGAATTTTTCCCTTCGGCTTTGGCCTTTTCAACAGCCTGTTTCCATTCGGCTAATTTTTGCTTATACTCTTCCATGGCCTGCGGATATCTTGCTACAGCATCGGCGTAACGCTTGAGAATCGGCGCACTTTCCGGATTTGCTTCGAGCACTTCTCGCCTCGTCCACGCCTCAGCGGGCGTCCCGCCCCAGGATGTATTAATCAAACCAACCGGCACGTTAAGCTGCTTATGCAATTCTCGTCCGAAGAAATACGCCACAGCGGAAAAGCCCGGCACCGTCTCGGGGCTGCATTCGCTCCAGTTACCCACACAATCCGACTGCGACGTCTCAGCCACTGTGAGCTTGACCGAGAACAGCCGAATCTTCGGATAACCGGCCTCGGCGATTTCCTGCTCGGCGTTCGCTGAAGACCGCACCGACATTTGCATATTCGACTGGCCCGAACAAACCCAGACCTCGCCGACAAGAATATTCTTGATCGTTATCGTATTTTTGCCGGTGAGCGTCATTTCGTAAGGTCCGCCCGCCTTAGGCGGATTTATCCGGAACGTCCATTTGCCGTCCTTGTCTGCCGTAACCGCAAACTTCATACTGTTCCAGCTCACGCCGACCGCTACTTCTTCGCCCGGATCGGCCCAGCCCCAGATAGAGACTTTTCCGCCCTGCTGCAAAACCATGTTATCACCGATGATGGCCGGCAGCTTAATATCGGCAACAGCAGCTCCAGCACAGGCAAACAGCAGAATCGAAGAAAGGATTAACATGATATGTTTGTTCAAACCGCTTCTCTTGTAACTCATCTTTCAACTCCTAATTTGTATAGTGTTCTCCGACAGGAGTCCCTGGGACCGCCGTGCCACGTTCCGCCATTAAATCAACTTTGTCCTGAAAATGCAACTACTCCGGCCATCTCGCAATGTTTTTTCAGCAAAATAATGCTCTTTTTGGTAAACAGTCAGGTAGTCCATTCGAAATGAAGGCCATGGAAAAAGGGCTGCAAGCAAATGCTTACAGCCCTATGAATCTCATAACATTATTCAGCTATGGGTGGATCATGAATCATTAGGTGGGAGAGGTTTCGACTTCACAAAGACGGCGCTGACTGTTATATCTTCAGTAATCGTAACAGTTGTGCTTGCCGAAAGCAGATCGGCCACCGGCCCTGTCCAGAATTTGAAACGATAGTCGGGGTCGGCTGTTGCTGCAAGATCGACAACAGTACCGTAATCATATTCGAACACACCCTCACCCGGTGTAGTGACTGAGCCGCAGTTGTTCGAAGAAATCGTCAAGGTATGCTTATCTATTTCGAAGTTAGCGATCAGCGTATAATCTCCGTCGGCAGTCACGGTAGTACTTGCACTGCCTGGATCCGCTACCTTGCCGGCATCTACGGCCGATCCTGTCCAGCCTACGAAATGATAATGCTCGTCGGGGGTAGCTACGACACTGACCTCAGCACCATGATCATATTCGAACGCTCCCTCGCCCGGCGTGGTTACTGAGCCGCCTTCAGTCGAGGAGATTGTCAGAATATGGGTGTCTATGGCAAAGTGAGCCTTCACGTTATAGTTCCCAAGCACAAATATGGACGTAATGGGACTATCCGGATCCACAACCATGCCGGCGTCCACTGCCGATCCAGTCCAATTCACAAACTTGTAATTTTGATCTGCTTCGACCTCCAAAGGAATAAGGTAATTGCCGCCAATGACGATGTCTCCTTCGCCGGGCTTTATTACCGAGCCGCCGTCGGTGGAGGAAACCGTCAATTTGAAGCTCACAGCAGCAAAGTTGGCCTTCAGGTCGTATTCGCCATCTACTAGTACGGTTGTACTTGCACTGCCCGGATCTGCTACTTTACCGGCGTCCACAGCCGAACCTGTCCATTTCAGGAAATAATAATACTCATCCGCTGTGGCCTCTACTGGTACATCTGAGCCGTGTTCATATGAAAATGTTCCCTCACCGGGTGTGGTTACGGAGCCGCCGTTTGTGGAGGAAACCGCCAGGTTGGCAGCAAAGTGGGCCTTCAAGCTATAATCCCCATCCATAAGTATGGTTATACTTGCACTGCCCGGATCTACTTTACCGGCGTCCACAGCCGAACCTGTCCATTTCAGGAAATAAAAATTCTCATCCGCTACGGCTTTCACTTCAACCTCGGTTCCATCTTCGTATGTAAATGCCCCCTCGCCCGGAGTGATTACGAACCCTCCGCCCGTGGAAGATATTGTCAGAGTGCGGGGTAGTATCGTAAGCACACCAAGCAACTCCACTTCGGCGATCTGCATGCTATCCTGAGCAACGGGATCTCTAACGGTCGGGAACATCAGTTGATAGTGGGCGTATGACTTATCATTGTCAAACATAATCGGCGTTGCGTTCTTTGTGTAACGCAGCCACGCTTCTTCACCTGCGAAATCAACTACATCGCCTGCAGCAATCAACTCATATGGACCATCGATACTCACATTCGAACCATACAGCTCGAAGGTAATCGGATCACGTTCCGGTGCATCATTTGCTGTCGTTAACGTTATTCCGGTAACAATACTCGGTCCGTCTAACGGCGTAATCTGGACACCAGTGGGTTGGATATCACCCGCAAAGTGCAGGTATTTGGTGCCGGTGTTGTCATCGATGCACATGCTGGGATTCTCAGCAGGAGGCCAGCCGATATCGTTCCAATCCGTCTCGGGCTGGTCAGGAACACCCTTGACGATATCGCCTGGAGCGGTGATGTCCCACATCTTGGCCGGGATGTAATACTCGACCGCATTGAGGAACATCTGTTCGCCATCCGGATACAAATCATATAGGGCCGCCGCCTGTCCACCTGTCACGCCATCAGGCTCGCGACTACCGGTCAGGAAGACCAGACGAGGACCGCCCAGTACGTCATCTGGGCTCCCGCTGGAATTCTCCATTGTAGCTCCAGCCGGCAATTCGGCGATAACTATGCCACCAACAGGGCCTGTGTCCGCTGACACTTCTGCAATCGCGGCCAGGACTGTCCCCTCATCATCGAGGTTATTGTTATTGATCGATATGCCCCGTGATATAATAGTCTCGTCGGTGGGAAGCGGAACCGCACCCTCGGCAAACAGATTGTCCATAACGCCATCGGTCAATGCGATTCCAGCAAAAATCGGGTGGGTCGGGTCAGTGACCGTCAGCCTGATATCTCCGGTTGTGTCCGGCATATCCGTACCATCAGTGAAGCCCAAGCGGCTGGAACGCAGCGTGT
>CAYTNN010000144.1:0-12295 GCA_964439135.1 uncultured Pirellulales bacterium | reverse complement strand
ATTCTGCGCACGCGATGATGGTTGTGACGCCTGGCTCGGGTGTGTCCTTCCAGCGGCGTCCCGGCACTGGCCAAACCAGCATCGATACGACGACCGCCGCGATAACTGCACCGTACTGGGTGAAATTGGAGCGTAGTATTTCCGGCAGCTTTACAGCGTCTCATTCAGCTAATGGCTCGACGTGGACGACGCAGGGCACAGAGAACATCCCGATGGGTTCGAATGTCCACATCGGTTTGGCGCTGACCAGCCATGACGCTGCTTTAACGTGTCAGGCCGTATTGACTAACGTAACGTTCACCGGTAATGTTGGCCCACAGTGGGCGAACCAGGATATCGGCATACTCAGCAATGATGCCGAGCCGCTTTATGTGGCCGTGTCCAACAGTGCCGGCACACCTGCGGTGGTAATCAATGATGATCCGGCCGCGGCAACGATAGACACCTGGACCGAGTGGGTTATTCCGCTGTCAGCCTTTGCCGATCAGGGCATAGTGCTGACCAACGTCGATAAGATTGCGATTGGCCTTGGGACCAAAGGCAATATGGCCACGCCCGGCGGTTCGGGCAAGATGTACTTTGACGATATCCGGCTGAATCGACCGACAGAAACTGCTGCAGAGTAAATACCGTTTTGTGTGGAATAACAGCAGAATTTGTATTATTTCGGGGCTTATACCAGTTTATCAGGTATAGGCCCCGGCTTTTTTATGATAAAAGCAGACGTCCTGTTTGGATTATACGGCACTTGGGTGACTAAGAGGAACAGCGGTCTGCCGGCCGGACTCTAATCCGCATTTCGGCAATCTCCTGATTCCGGCCTTTATTCGGCAACGATTTGTTCCCTCGTCACATTACAGTTGCCATGTTTTTGCCGAATAACAGGTAAAATACGAATTTTTTTAGAGAAAAAAACAAAAAAGTTTGAGACAAAAGCCACCTGGGTGCGTCTTATCTAAGTAGATGATAAGCCTGCTGTAACTACGGTAGCAGAAGAATACAGGGAAAAATGTCTTGCAAAGTCGCTTACTTATATGTTAAAGTTATATACAGCCATGTTATGGAGGCAGGCTCTAATTTTTTTACGATGTTCTGCGAGTTGTTATGAGCTGCACCTGCTTTATGCTGTGCCTGTATGCTTAACTTCGCTTAAAACTGTTTTTTAACCTTGTCATACATTTCGGAAAGGGCGAAATAATGAGAAATTCGATCTTACTAAGTCTAGCTCTGCTTTTAATTACGGCGACGCAGTCACTGGCGGAAAACCGCCTGGTTCCAGACGACTATGCAACCATCCAGCAGGCAATCCAGGAGTCTAATGACGGGGATGTGGTTGTTGTCGAGCCCGGAACGTATTTTGAGACAATCAATTTCCTCGGCAAGAATATAGTCGTTACCGGCACCGATCCCGACGATCTGGACATTGTGGCAGCCACCATCATCAACGGTGGCCGCAAGGGCAGCGTAGTGACCTTCGAAAGCGGCGAAACTTCCGAGGCCGTACTGACAGGTTTGACCATCACCGGCGGATATGGGAAAGCCGTTTCTGAAGTAGGAACCAACATTTATTGGGGAGCGGGCATCTTTTGTTTCGGTACTTCGCCGACCATTAAAGGTAATATAATTACTGATAATATCGGTGCGCTCGAAATTATTGGAAATAATCAGGCGCAGTGGAAATTGTGCTATGGAGCAGGAATCGGTTGTTTAGAATCCAGTGCGATAATCACTAACAATATAATCAAGAACAATTCCGGATACGCCGGCGCTATTTTTATGTTGGGTGACGACAAGATTTGCAATAACCTGATATACGACAATTCTGCGGTTGTTGGTGGTGGCGTTATCCTGTTCGGAGGACGCCTGATCAACAATACCATTGTAGGCAACGACACCAACGCGAGCGCTCAGGCCGGGTCTGGGCCGGGAGGTAATATTTACATAGTAATGGATAACCAGTTTTCTCAGGGCCTGATACTTAATAACATAATCTGCAATGCACCGTCAGGAGGGGGAATATCCGGAGAGGGTGCTATAGATGAGTCTATGATATCATTTAATGATGTTTGGGGCAACTCGCCCGGCAACTACATGGAATTGTCGGATCAGACGGGCACTAATGGAAATATCTCGGAGGACCCACTGTTTGTCGATGCGCGGGGTAAAGATTTTCACCTGCAAATGGACTCTCCGTGCATAGATGCCGGCGACCCTGATTATGTCCTCTATCCGTGGCAGCTTGACATCGACGGCGATAATGCTGCGATGGGTGAACAGATCGATATTGGCGCGGATGAGTACCTCGGCTACATGAAGCCCGTTGCCGATGCCGGCCCCGACATACACGTGGCGGGGCTTGATTTGGTTACTCTCGACGCAAGCGGCAGTTTTCAATACGATCCAAATAATGAGCTGATATATGAGTGGGACCAGCAGTTCGGCCCGGCGGTGGAACTTGACGATCCAGAGAGTATGAATCCGTCGTTCATGCCGGAAGTCGAGGGTGAATATCGATTTGAGCTTGTGGTCTGGGACGGCACGCATTTGAGCCGGCCTGATGAAGTAATGGTTCTTGTGGGTAACAAGGCGCCTGTCGCTGATGCCGGTCTCAACAGAGTTTCGCCCGTACCCAGTCAGGTTCGTCTAAATGGTACCGGTTCCCACGATCCCGATGTCATTGATGAGCTTATATATACCTGGAAACAATTAGAGGGTCCACAGATTGCTCTTCAGAATGCGGATACTGCCAGACCCTTCTTCGATTGCAACGAGCAGGGATCGTATGCATTTGAGCTGGTTGTAAGCGATGGCTTTGTTGACAGCGGGCCCAGCGTCGTCCGGGTGACGACTGTTGCCGTGACAATGAACCAGGATTATATAGATGCCGGCTATGTAACTGATGATTATTTTCACTATGCGGATATCTCCGGCAACAAGGTTGTATATTGTGTCGGGCCATCCGTTAACTACACCTGGAACATCAGGAGCAAAGACCTCGGAACGGGCGAAATCGATGAAGCGTTTATTGACGGTGGACTCGATACTCAGCCGAAAGTCGATGGTGATATCGTTGTTTGGGCCGGCGGCCCGGGCATGTCGGATTTCCTTGGGCCGGAATGCATCAGTATCTTTCTGAGGAATACCGCTACGGCAGCGCAGAAGATCTTAAGGCAGCACAGTAACTCGGCATCGTACAGCCATCCGGCGGTCTCGGGCAATAAGGTCGTCTGGCTGGAGCATCTAAATATAAACAAGTACAATGAAAATAACTACCTTAACATGCCGTACAGTATCTGCGGCGCCGACGTCACCGACCTGGAAAATCCCGTCTATTTCACAATCGCTGGCAATGTCGGCAGACGAGATCCTTATGCCTACGAGGCATACATGGAAGACTTTGACGATGTCGTGGATATATCCGAGGATATCGTCGTTTGGGAAGCCGAAGGTGACATTTTCGGGGCCGATATCTCGGATATCGACGACATCAGAGTCTTTACCATTTGCAGCGATTCCGCCCGCCAGTATGATCCATCCATCTCCGGCAATCTGGTCGTCTGGACGGATGAGCGTAACGATGCCGGTGACATATACGGCGCCGATATTTCCGATACGGAAAACATCCGGGAAATGGCAATTATCAGGTCCCCCGGCAGTCAGCTTCAGCCGGACGTTGACGGCTGCCTGATTGCTTATGTCGATGGCGTCAATACCGGCGGCCAAATCAGAGTCTGCTGCCTGACCAAAGAAAAGGGCGTTATGGATATAGAACTGCTGCAATCCTTCTATGGAGTCGGCCCGGCGATAGACGCCGATACAATCGTCTGGCAAACAGGCACTTTCGGCCAGATCGACTCAATCAAGCTGGAGTTTGGATATGCCGCCGAAGAAGGGCCGGTTGAAAATCTGACCACCGGTGAACACTACGATTACATCCAGCATGCCATTGTCAGAGGCCAGGCCGGAGATAAAATAGTAGTCCCCGAGGGAACCTATAAAGAGGACATCGACTTGATCGGCAGAAATCTGACCCTCAGCTCAACAGACCCCAACGATCCGGCCGTCGTAGCGGCAACGATTATCGACGGCGGGAGCAGGGCGGTGACCTTCGCCAATGGTGAAACTGCAGACTGCATCCTGAGCGGCTTTACAATCACAGGCGGCAGCAGGGGCATTTACTGCACAAATAATGTCTCCCCCAAAATTGACAAATGCACGATTACGGGCAATCTTGGAGCCGGTATCGAATTGTACAGCGGCGGCAATCCGATACTTAGCAATTGCACCATTATTGCTAACGGCGGTTCCGGGATTGAAATGCGCCCGCGCAGGGCCGGACGGTTCACATATTATAACAGCCCCCAAATGAGCAATTGTATCATCGCCGCAAACGGCGGGCACGGCCTTCTCCGGGGAGTTCCCACGGTAACGAACTGCACGATCGCCGGGAACCTCAAGAGCGGCATTCAGGAATCCATGCCGACGGTTACAAACTCCATTGTTTATTTCAACGGCGACGGCGCCGCTCAGATTGTCGACATTATCGGCACGGTGACATACAGCGACGTTCAGGGCTCCTTCCAGGGCGTCGGCAATATCGACGCCGATCCGCTCTTTGCGGACCCCGCTAACGGCGACTATCATCTCAAATCGCAGGCAGGCAGGTGGCACCCCGGCAGCGAAACATGGATTTCGGATGACCTGACCAGTGATTGCATTGATGCAGGCGATCCGGGCAGTGAAATAGGTTTAGAGCCCAGCCCGAATGGCTCAGTAATAAACATGGGCGCCTACGGCGGAACAACCCAGGCCAGCAAGTCACCATAACCTGACAGTCTATATTAAAACTAACCGGAGAAGCAGTTTTGAGTCGACTCGTAGCACGTAGGGTACGATGAATCGTACCATTTGCTACTTGTTACCTCGCTATATTATACTGCAAAAGCCACCGCTATAGATCATTTCAGTTTTCGATTTCCCATAGTAGCCTCGGATAATAGAGCAACTGCTCGCTGTTAAGGACGGTATAGAGTAACTGTAATCTCAGGCGTGATACCTATCTGACCATCATTATCCATGGCTTCGGCCCAGACTATCCACTCACCAAAATCAGCATCCTCCGGCCAGGTGAATTCAATTTCCCAGCCATCTGATCCATCAAGGTCCCCAAAGCGGCGATATCTTATATTGTTATCGCTCCTGTATTCCAAACGGAACCAAACCTCGTCTACTTGGCCGTCAACATCGCTTGCTTCGGCACGGAATGTCGTAGAACCTCGCCAGGTGATTCGATCTCCATCCTGTGGTTCGATGAGCCTTATTGTCGGAGGGTTATTCACCAGGTCTTCTCCCCGCATCATCCAATGTGAGATTATTATCATGAGGTCTTCAAAATCGACCACGCAGTCGCCGTTAATGTCGCCCGCTATTATCGTTTCACAAACTGGTTCACCAAAGTAAGATTTGCTTGCTTTGCCACCGGCGCCATATGCCCCCATGTTGAGGCGCCCGCCGTTGGGGAACGGCTCGGTACCGATAGGGCTGTTCGGATCGCCGGCATCGATGCAGGGGCTTGTCACATCGTCCTGTACCCATGCTTGGCTTTGCTGGTTCCAATGGCCTGCTTGTGAGCACAGGTGATAATCGCCATCTACCCAGAAATCATCTGTTGTATTTTCAGGCGTATTGTTCATGTCCCAGTAACCCGGTAAAACGAAGCGCGGATCGATGTCGATATTACCCTCGCCTTGCCATCCTCCTTGAACATCGCAGTATCTCACAAACAGATCCTGCTCCTGGCCGTCTATTGCTGGCTGGCTGTTACCCCAAAAGATACAGTTTGACACCTTGCCCCCTTCCCGAAGATTCAAAGCGCCGCCGTCACATTTACCGGAATTGCCGCTGAAAGTACAGTTTCGTATAGTAGTGTACTGACTATCTGAATAAATTCCTCCGCTCCAGGTACCTTCTATGTTACCTGCAAAAACACAATTGGATACAATTAAACGACCTCCATCGTGTTCTATCGCACCACCAATAATACCCGTGAAGATACAATTCTCAGCTATAAACTCTCTGTCTACAGATACATTCACACAGCTTCTACCGCCCAGCACGTATCGGCTGAATTTGCAGTTGTAGAGCTTGAGATTGTTTACCCGACAGTTGATTGCTACCTCTGACTTCATTGCTCCATCGCCGACGAATGTGCAGTCCTGCAGTGTTAACTCGCTACTTAAAGTGCTATTGATCCCTCCCGTATTGCTGGTAAACAAGCAATCAATGAGTATTAAACTGCCGCTAATTTGGGTAATTGATTGCGGCCAGTGGCCTTCGAATATGCAATGGATCAATGTTTGACTACTGTGATAATTGTCCATCCCTGTATTGGTATTGGTGAGTATGCAGTTCAATAAGGTGGGATTACCATACCAGTTCCGTATACCTGTACTTCCGGCAGTAATCGTTACGCCATCGAGCACCGCTGTTTGGTCAGTTCTATTGCCGCATACAACACAGATACTATTCTCTGCTCTCGTGGGCTCACTATACAACTCTTCGGGATTGTCAGCATCCGCATCATTACTGCTCAAATCACCGCTGAGAATCGTCTCATACGCTTCGATGTTTCTGACATCGGATTCTATTATTCCGACGCCGGCAAAGCCTCCGAGTACTGCGACGCCATTGATGAGTTGGAATTCCGCACGAGGGTCTCCTCGCGTAATTCCGGCCCCCTGATCAGGTGTGTAAACGCCCTGTGCGATTCGGATTTCGACCGGCTTTTCGGCAGAATTGGCATCGGCCAGAGCATCCTGTAAATAAACGTAAGCATTTTCCCAGCTTGAGCCATTATTCGCACCGGCGGCATCATCGTCAACGTAGATGGTCTTGCCCATAGTAGAACCGCACAGTATCAAAAGCAGAAGCACAAACGAGGCCAAACAGCATCTTGAATTTGATTTATCAACCATTTTGACTCTCCCTTCATTTATTCAGTCAAGACCGGAATACAGGCCGATAATGACAAGTCCCGCTAATATCACCGCTATTACTATGATTGAGACAATCACATGCTGGAAAGTAATACCGGCCAGGATCGCGCTGATTGAGGTGACAATGGCAATACCCATTTTCGTATACAGCGATCCGGCCAACGCCGCAGCGAGGCCAACATTCAGTGACGCTGTATTGACCGAACAAGCCGTCGAAGTCGCTTTGGTCGAAAGGGTCAGGATTCCAAAGAAGCCGAGCCCCGTCAGGAGCAACTCTTTTCCAAAGCCATTCCGGGACAGATGTTGTTTCAGGGCGTGTTTGGCCCGAAAAAACAAGACCCTGGCCCCGAATTCCTTGCAGTTAATAAGCTGAGCAATTTCAGCAAAGGACAGTTCCTCATAACATCGTAGTACCAGGATGTTTCGATAGGTAAACCTCAATTGAGCAATGGCTTCATAAATGGTCTCAGACAATTCAATACGTGCCGACTGATCGAGGCCGTCGTGATGGTTTCGAGCGACATATTGTTTGAAATACTCCCGGTTCAGGGCCTCGATTTCGACCTGGTGCCGGCGTTTTTGATCTCTATAATAATGCTGGACTTCACCCATGGCGTGCCTCAACAACCAATACCAAAATTTATCAACGTTTTTAAGCGTCTTAAGCGATTGCACCATCTTCACCAAAATCTTTTGGCAAAGCTCTTCGGATAGATCCTGGCTTAAGGTCAGTCTGAAGATATAGGTTAGCAGCCGAGGCTCCGCAACCTCGGCCAACTGACCCATACTTGTGCGATCTCCCTGCTGGGCCCTGGTTACGATCGCAGCAAGGCTCTCTGCCCGGCCAGAATTGAGATTATTCGTATCATTCATGGTTCTTTAAATAAAAGTCCATGTCCTCCTAAATTCGTTACACTTTTTTCCGAATATATCTTTTTTTTATCGTCGCTAAAGGTTGCCGGTTAATATTATACCCGGTGAGGCGTATCTTCCGAGCGAAATATTGATATTATTCCCTAAAACCAAGAGTGCATATATAGCGTATCTCTTCTTCGATGAACTGGTTGATCAAAGCCCGGGTTTCCTGATTTCGAGCGAAATCCTTCAGGCCACGGTAAAAGATGACAGCCTCCCTTGTTCTGGTAACGGCGTCTTTGACAATTTCTGATAGAGACTCGTGTCCGGTGAGGGTATGAGGGGGATAACATTTGTCGGCAAAGACGGATAGATCGGCTATGACATCAGGATGGATCCGAAAGTAGTCATAGCCATCATTCGGCATGAATCCGGCTTTTTGTTTACCGAACTGCTTTCTTCGCTGGGCAAGTGTGAGTTCCCGGCCGGCTCTCCAATCTGCCAGGTCCTCGCACAGACTCTTACAGCGTGTTTCGATAAATAGCTTTGCCATTTTCGTATAGAACTGCCTGCCGTTATGCTCAAGCCTTTCAGCTATTTTCAGAACTTCGAGAACGCCAAATTCAGTCTCCATTGCCGCTTCTCTTTTAAGGACTTTCATTACAACAGCTCATAAATTCCATATGACTGAAATTATTCGTATCATTCGCAATTCTATAAATAAAAGTCCATGTCCTCCGACATTCGTTACACTTTTTTTGCAGAATATGTGGATAATAGGAGACTTTCGTATCATTGGGGCTGTTGAAAAACGTTGGACTTTCAACGTATTTACTCGACTTCGTTGGCGTTTTTTGTGAGAAAACTCGTTGTGGAGGCCAGAATATTGTTGACATTGAGATAAAGATACATTGTTATTATAGGACATAAAGTTTACAGGAGTGATTCAGTGAAGTGTATATGGGAAATCCCAGGATAATCAATTATGGAGACTGTGACATATGGGAGTGCTACTTATGGAGCTGAATAGGAAAACCAGGTTAAGAAGTGTTCTATTAGTATGTGTGTTGTGCCTTGCATCAGGCGCAGTGAGGGCAAAGACTCAATTCGCCGTCTTTGATGAGGATTATGGAATAGGTGGAACGGCAGGCAACTATACAATCCGAGTGAATGGCCAAGGATTCGATAGAACCGTTTCTGCAACACTTACGAATGATCAAGGTTCCAAACATCAGGCAGTTCAATACTACCGAGTAGGTCCGGAGATTCTTTATGCAACATTTGACTTAACCACAGCTCTTCCGGGCCTGTATGATGTCGTAGTTGAAAAGGGTTCCACAGCAGAATCATTAGCGATAAGGCCCGGACTACAAGTTATAGCTGGCGGAGGAGGAGCGATTGAACTATTGGTGGTAACTCCAGATGAAAGCAATCCTACGCTACCCACTCCGGTGAACGACGGTAGTCTTATAGAGTTTCAAATCGTGTGTCAAAATACCGGCATCAACGATTCATATGTTCCTGTGATTCAGTTTCGATCGGATCAACCTTTCTCCGAAGTAGAAGTGCCCACAATAGAGGATGCGGATATGCAAGTTTATCAGTTTAATGATATTTGGTATCCATTTCCTCAGTCGGATGAATCATGTCCTGGAATTGTGCTCCCAAACTCAGGATACGCTCGAAGTTATTGGATGGAATCCGACGGAACCGACTCAGGCGGGAAACTGCTTGAGGGCATTGAACACAGTATTTCACATAAGTACGCAGAGGCCGAAGAAATCAATTGGGTTGCTTACCTCAAACTACATAATGGCGTAACGGAGCAAGAACGCTTTTCCATCATTGAGAAGTTGCAAAGCAAAATGAACAATAAAGTTTCAAGTTTCTATGCCATGCTTTCTGGAAATGCTCAGCTTGTTAACAGAGAAGACTTGGTCAATGATCTATCGTACTATCACTTGGTGAGACTTGAGATTGACAAAGTACTCTCTTCTATCACAACATCCATATCTGGGCGTCTTTCAGCTGCAAGCTTTGAAACACCAATCTCGAACATCAGCATAACAGCCAATAATTTGGATACGGGCGAAATGTTCAGAACGACCTCGATGTACGATGGTAGCTTCCGCTTCAATAATATTTCTGGCGGTTCTTATGAAATCTCTACTGCAGAGGTCTTATCCCTGGACGGTCTAACGAAAGTACAAGTTCGCAATCGTGAACAGATTGCCGGCCTTGAAATCCCCGTTGACAACGGGTATTGTGTTGACTTGCTGGTAACGCTCGCAGATGAACTCGTTCAATTGCCGGCAGGTGGAACTGCATTTCTCACGTGTAAATGCGAACCTGATTGCGACAATGCTTCCAGTAGTAGCAAGCTCCCCACATTCAAACGGCTGTGGGGCTTCACCGAATCGAATACACTTCGTATATCAGGGCTTTTCGCCGGAGAGTATGATGTGGCAGTAGATATTCCCGGATATGCCGAGTCTTTTGCTTCATTTACTCTGCTCGAAGGGAGTGAGGGTATCGAAGAGATTCCGGTGAATTGTGTCCCTGGTATCACAGTCACCGGAACAGTCACCAGCGAGTTCGGACAAGTGTTGGATAAATTTGCCGTCCTTGAAGGCGCCGACGAAGGGAATAGCAGGCATATCCACTTCGCAGAATGGAATGATCTTCGGTTTGAGTTCCAGGACGTCCTTCCGGGCAACTACAAGTTGTCGTTCTCGGCATCAGGATATGCAACGATAGTCGAGCAAGTAGATGTTGAAGCAGATAGCACCTCATATGAGATTGGGGAGTATGATGTTCCACCAGAGCGGATGTTATCCGTCAGGTGGACAGGCGGTTTTGCGAATAAGGGAGACGATGCAACTGCGATTATTTTCGACCTCCGGGGCAATCTGATCCGCGCATTACCAATCCAGATCGGCACAGATTTTACTATAGACCGGTTGGCAGCCCAGGAGTACTCTTTTGGCATTTTCGATTCAGGGACAGGGTTATTTGAAACGGTTGTTAATCTGGCCGATTCTCAGGTTACAGAATTGCAAATCAGGTCGTCAAGCATGGCGGGAGCGGTGAGCAGAATGACGCTGAGCGGAATGATTACGAGCGAAATCACACTGGAGGAATTCGACACAACTACCTGCTGGGAACTTGATCCGATTGCTGATGATGATAATCTAACCCCATTATTGCCATTCGTTGAAAATGACTGTTCGGCAACCTTATGTAAAGCACAACTTCATAAGGTACTCGAACTAAGAGAGACGGTAATAAAAGTCTCGCAACAGATCTTTAACACGCATGATTTAATTGATGTGGCAAAGGCCAAACTACTCGAAATATGCCTTACTTATAAAGCCCTGTGTCCAGGGGGATGGACAATTGCGTCCTTGTCAGATGATGGTGGGGAATGGACAATTGCGTCCTTGTCAGATGATGGTTTTGATGTGTGTCCTGAACTCTATTATAACGTAAGCTTATGGGCTCATGCGATAAATAACGCAATAGCACACCATAAATGGTTAGTCGAAGTTTATAAGGATGGCGCGACCAAATTCGAATCGGCCCGGAAAGAATACGAGTGGTGCAAGACATATGCGTGCGACATTGATCTCTCGGGCACCTGGTGGGGCTTGTGGTGGAATCCTACAACTGGAGAAGGTGGTCACATGATCCTTGGTCTTAATAAGAAAATCTCCAATCCCACTTATTATTCTGGTACTGCTTATGCGACAGGCACAGGATTTACATTTGATGACGAGTATGCCAGCTATAATCTTGAAGCTGTACTCACAAACAAAAATACTATAGAGATGTCTGGGTCGCTATACATTGACGCCTCCGAAATTGAAGATCTATGGTTTATTGCCAGTTCAGTATTAAAGCATACTGCTGCAAGTATTGTTGACGGAACGATGTGGGGTACATACACTACCGACTGGTTGATGGATTATGGTGGTGGAGAAACTGAATGGGGTCTTGGAGAGGGATGGTTTTATCTTGTTAAACAATGACCTGATTGTAGTGGATAATTGATAATACTCCTGCAATATTAACAACCCGTAGAGAACAACTAAGGACAGTGGAGCTGTTGAAAAAGTCAATGTTATTCCTTTATCCGGATTTTTTAGTCATCCGGCCTTTATCGGCGAGAAGCTTCTCTTGAAATTGGTAAAATATTTGTTCACCACAACATCAAATAGCCTCTGCGCTAACAGGTTACAAAAATAGAAGTAAAATTACGCATAAAGCAGGCCCACAGACACTGCAAAGTGCTTGAGTTTGTTAACCACACCTAATTCAACTATGTAAAAGGCGGACCGTGTGGAATTCGAAGGAACGAAATGAGCAGTCACGGAGACCTTGCCATTTACTATTTACGATTTACCCCGTGAGATGGCGGCTTCGCCTATCTCATGGGGTGAACTATT
>CAYTNN010000143.1:0-12341 GCA_964439135.1 uncultured Pirellulales bacterium | reverse complement strand
TCGGGTCTGGCCGGAACATGGAAAGGCAAACCTGTCGGCGAGCGAGGCGGCATGGAATGGATCCAGCAGCGCGTCGGTGCCGATACATGGGAATACGCGCACGAGGCTGTCCCGCTCTTTCGTCCCAAGAAAGGCTTCGCCCGCGAGTGGGCTAAACTCGCCCGGCAGGCCGGATGTCGCTACGTGGTCTTCACCAGCAAACACCACGACGGCTTCTGCCTGTTCAATTCTCAGTACACTACCTACGATGCTCACGACCTTCTCGGCCGTGATCTCGCCGCCGAGATAGTGGACGCCGTCCGCAGCGAAGGTTTGAAGGTCGGCTTCTATCACTCCGTCATAGACTGGCACCATCCACAGTACGATTATCTCAAAGCCGACCAGTTGCCCCATCCACTCAAGGGCAAACCATCGCCGAATGGCCCGCGCAATCATGATATCTACGTCGATTATCTTCACGCACAGGCACGCGAGCTTTTCTCGAACTACGGCCCAGTCGATATCATCTGGTGGGACTACTCGAAAAAAGGCAACGAAGGGCCGTTTTGGCGCGCCAACGAACTGATGGCTATGGCACACAGTCTCCAGCCGGCAATTATCTCGAACAACCGGCTCTATCATATTCCGAATATCGAGAAAGATGATTCCGCAGATCGCCTGAGAACATGGAAGCCGGAACAGGGAGATTTCACCACGCCCGAGCAGACCATACCCTCCACCGGTATTCCCGGCGTCGATTGGGAGGTCTGTATGACGATGAACACGACATGGGGATATTCCGACCACGACCATGCCTGGAAATCGCCTGAAAAACTGATTCAAAACCTCGTCGATATCGTCTCGAAGGGCGGCAATTATCTTTTGAATATCGGCCCGAAAGGAGATGGCTCGATTCCTCAAGAGAGCATCGATTCCATGCAAACAATCGGCAGGTGGATGGACAAGAACGGTGAAGCTATTTACGGCACAACCGCCAGTCCGTTCGAGCAGCCTGACTGGGGCAGATTCACCAAAAAGGCCGGCATGCTTTACGCCCATGTATTTCAGTGGCCTCAGGACGGAACTCTCGAAGTGCCCGTCGGCCGGCTGGATGTCACGCGCGCATATTTACTTGCCGATACTGATAAAACTTCCTTAAAAACCGAGAAACGACCGGATGCTCTGGTAATTCATGTCCCGCTGCAAGCTCCTGACGAAATCGTTTCGGTCGTTGCAATCGAGTATCGGGAATAAAATAAATCGCAAGCCCGATCGCAGAACTGGAATAGACTTGGAAAGAATATAATTATGCGTACACGATTAATGCGAGTAATTGCCCTTATGTTGATTTCAAGCATTTTCCTTCCGGCCGTTTCGGCCCCAGCCACGACTGTTGTCGTCGATGGCGGCCGGCAGTATCAGACCATCGAAGGTTTCGGCACGTGCCTGATCGCGTGGACCGGCCGGTTTCGCGAGCTATACCGTACAGAGGAATTCCAGAAGATATATGTCGAAGGTGTCGGATGCAACATGCTCCGCGTGAATATGTGGGGTCCGACTTTCGAGAAGCCAACGGAAGACTTCAGGCGAATCCACTGCGAGGATTTCGACATAGAAGCGGACGGCGGCCGGCCCCAGATATTCGTGGATTTCGGCCGGGGCATTCTTAAGCTCAATCCGGATATTAAAATCATCGGCACGGTCTGGAGCCCGCCTTCATGGATGAAAATGAACAAATCCATCACGGATAAAAAGTCCGGCGCGATTAGGGCCGGGGGTTATGGAGAATTCACCAACCGGGTCGATCCGAAATATTTCAGGCACTTCTGCAAGTGGATGGTCGAATACGTGAAACTTCACGATAAATTGGGTGTTCCTTTTTATGCCGTAAGCCCCGGCAACGAAGTGCAGTTTACCCAGTCGTTCGAGAGCTGCGTATGGGACGGCAGAGATTTTGCCGCCATTACCATCATGCTGCGCGAGATGCTAAACGCCGAAGGCTACGGCCACGTGAAAACCTTCGGGCCCGAAACGATGACCAGCCACCTGTACGAGGGCGGCACCGGCTCTTACGTCAAGGCAATAAAAGACAATCCAGATTCCCTGGCCGCACTTGATGTCTTTGCCAGCCACGGCTACGAGGACGGAGTCAAAGCCGAAATGTCGGCCACTTCCTCACGCCGGTTCTGGGACCTTATCAAAGAGACCGGCAAGCCTTTCTGGATCACCGAGGGCGGCACCGGCGGGCATGACTGGCCGGAACCAATTCAAAAGGGCATCGGCAACGCCCTTCACAATGCGCTCGTGGCCGGCAACTGTTCGGCCTTCGTGCCCTGGCAGATTACCGAAAGCCGCAAGAGCACACACGGCATCATGTTGATGAGCGAGTACACGCCGAAGACCTACACGGCCATGCATTACAGCCGATTTATAAGACCCGGCGCTGTTCGCATCGACGCCCAGCCCGGCTTCGGCGACGTCCAGGTGGACGCTTTTTTGCATAAGGACAACGGAGGGCTGGCAATCGTAGCCATCAATCCGACCGACCAGGAGCAGGCCCTGAATCTGGCTTTCAAAAATCTCAATGTCCCGGCCTCGCTGAAGGTCTTTCGCACTTCGGCATCCGAGAACTTGAAGGAAGCCGGTGAATTGACTGTCGACGACAAGGCCGCCTTCCGGATGACACCCCAGAGCATTGTCACTTTCTTCGGGAAAATTACAAAATGAACAGCCCTTTACGAGCATTAATTTATTTGTCCGCTTGGATCTTAAGTGTGTCTGTTGCCGTAAGTCCGGGAGCCGGCATAACCGATTCGCCGTTTGTCCAGGAATACCACGAGGCTTACCCCATTGGCCGGAAGGCTGGGTATAATGATGTACGTGCGATTGCAGTCGACGGAGCCGGTTACATCTGGGCAGGCACTAAAGCAAGCGTGTTTCGATTAGACAGCGATAAAAAGCAGTGGATCGAACTCATGGGCAAGGAGAATGCCGGCCCGGTGTACGATATTGTTGTAGATCGTGCCGGGACAGTTTGGATTGGGGCCTGGAACGGAATGTACCGAACAACGCCGAAAGGCCTGCTAAGGCTTAAGCAGATCGATTGTCCGATTGCGGCGTTATGTGTCACAGAAAATGAAGTTGTCGGATTGGGCAGTGCCGGTATCTGGAGCGTCGCAAACGACACTTGTACATATAAAGAGACGCCGTACTCAAGGCAGTTTCGTGCCGCGTTAGCCGATAGAAGCGGAGGATTGTGGATCGCCACAGGGATGGGTTTGTACCGCCACACGGATACGGGGTATAAATTGTATCAGGCAGAATCTGAGCTGCTCGGCCCGGACTTGCATGACATCGCTTATGCCGGCGACGGCAGCCTGTGGATCGGTGGACTTGGGGGCATCACCATCTATAAGGGCGATAATCGCGTTCGCAGTTTCACTCCCGCGGAAGGTCTGCCCGGCGTTTCAATACGATGCGTGACGCAGGGACCCAACGGTGACATGTGGGTCGGTACTGATCGTGGGATTGCAAGGTATAATGGACGGGACTGGTCGATCCGGCACAGCAAACGCTGGCTTCTCAGCGACGATGTGCGTGACATTGCGTTCGATTCACACGGGACTGGTTGGATTGCAACAGATAAGGGCGTCAGCGCGATTAAACGCAAGCCAATGAGTCTTGCCGAAAAAGCGGATTATTTTCTCGACGTATGCCTGGCACGACACGTGCGCGAGCCCGGGCTGGTCGAAAAATGTTCGCTAAGCGTCCCCGGCGACACGAGCACATGGAAACCGCGAGACGATGACAACGATGGACAATATACCAGCATGTACCTTGCGAGCGAGAGTTTCCATTACGCCGTGACAAAAGACCCCCGGGCAAAAGCAAACGCAAAGAAAGCATTCGAAGCCCTGCTGTTTCTACAGACCGTCACGGGAACGCCCGGATTTGTGGCGCGTACGGTCATTCCGAGTTCATGGACAAAGATGGCCGATCCGAACAGAAAGATATCCGATAGGCAATGGGCCGAAATAGTGGTTGATAATCCAAGAGAAAAAAGAGTTGAAGTTCGCTGGCATCATTCCAGCGACGTCAAATGGCTCTGGAAGGGCGATACCAGCAGCGACGAAATCACCGGGCACATGTTCGGCTATTTATTCTATTACGACTTGGTCGCCGACGTTACGGAACGACAGCGTGTGTCCCGGCATATCCTCAATATTATCGACTATATAATCGAAGGCAGCTACGTCCTTAAGGGCATCGACGGAACTCACACAAAATGGGGCGTGTGGTCCCCGGAAAAGCTCAACAATGACCCGGACTGGGCCCCGGAGCGAGGTATAAACTCCGTGGAAATCCTCTCATATCTGAAGCTGGCCTTTCACGTCTCCGGCGATAATCGCTATCAGAACGAGTACCTCAAGCTGCTCCACGAGCATGATTACGCCGCCAACGTAAAGCACGCCAAGACAATCAATCCCACGTGGCGTACGCACATCGACGACGAGCTGCTTGCGCTGGCCTGGCCGTGCCTGATGATACACGAAGATGATCCCAGGCTGCAACGCCTGTATCGCGAGAGCCTCGACCATTGGTACGCCGCCGTGAAAGCCGATTGCAGCCCGTTTTTCGAATTCATCTACGGCGCCTGCTCCGGCCAAACGCCTCAATTGGAAATCTCTGTTACCTCCCTGCGTGACGCATCTCTCGATCTTATACGCTGGACGGTCGATAATTCTCGCCGCGAAGACATCCGGATCGTGCGAACGCCGGAATGGGAAAACCTTCAGACGAACCGTTTACTGCCGCCCAGTGAACGCGGCGTCATCCGATGGGACGAAAACCCCTGGAGAGCGATCCAGGGAGACGGCGGAAATACCGAAAGCGACGGAGTATGGTGGCTGCTGCCCTACTGGATGGGGCGTTATTACGGTTATATTCAGCCGCCACAATAGAATGAGCACAAACCATATTATTCAAATACTTGAAAAATCCTTGAAATGGAAGCCTTTAACACATATAATATAATTGTGATATTATCATAGGTTCTGGTAGAATTGCACATAACTTTTGAGAATCTTCAATGAGTTTGCCACCAGAGATTTTTATGTGCGGCTTATGAGCCGAGTTTATTGTTTCTTTAATAATGCTGGAGGATCGTATTATGAGAAAGATCAGCGGTTTTACCTTAATCGAGCTTCTCGTAGTTATCGCCGTCATCGCCCTGCTGTTGGCCATTCTTATGCCCGCCCTGAACAAAGCCAAAGACCTCGCCATGGGAGCGGCCTGCAAAGGCAACCTGAAGAACTATACCCTTGCCACAGCTATGTACTGCGACGACAACGACGGCAAGTTTGCCCAGGCCGAGAGATGCTATTTCTCACAGCTAACTGCCTTCCCAGTCGAGTCGGGCGTCTCCGATTACCTGCATTTGCGGTGGTGTAACGGAGATATTGATCTGAAGAGCCACCCCGAATACGGAGGACAGATGTATCCGTATCTGATGGATGCAAGGGCGTTCATCTGTCCCACGTTCAAGCGCTTGGCGATCCGAAATTCCGATGACCACTTCTACCAGGATTCCGGATCGAGCATTCGAAATTACGAGCCCTGGTACAACTACACAATGAATGCTTACGTCGGCAGTGACAATTCGGGTGTCAGGGAATCGCGGGTTGTCAATATCTCCGAAGTCAAGCATCCCGCTACGACTTTCTCGTTCACCGAGGAGAGTTCTTTCGTGGATGTGGAATACAATATTTCGGGGCTCAATGACACTTTCATGGTCCCCGGCGATGATGCGATGGTCGAGGGCTGGCTCAGTCAGGTCGGCGGCAATCCCCGCCTTGTCGAACCCGGCCCCGACGGTGTCGGGCCGTTCTGGGATACCATCGCAGGCTTCCATCATGCACCAACAGGTAACAGACTCGGCGGCAGAGGAAACTGCGCCTTCCTCGACGGTCATATCGACTCCCACTATCGCAGAGAAACCTTCTACCTCGCATGGCCAAAATAGAGCAAGACAAAAAACAAAAGAAAGTAAAAAGGAAAAAAGCAACGTCTTCCCCCACATATTTAGCCCGGCAATTTATTGCCGGGTGCCGTTAATCCTTGCTTTGAACAACCCCGATTGTGTTAAAAAGAACCCCTCAATAAATTGAGGGGCTAAATATGGTATTTTTGTGGTGGGAATTCACGTAATCGATTCTGCTCTTCAAGGCTTGCTCATCAAAACAATACCGTTTGTCGAATCCTTTTGTCCAGACCCTGCCAGCCAGGCCAGCCTTGCGAAGAGCAGCTTGTGCTGCATTTTTATAATGGCTAACGATCTTACCAATAGGCACCGGGACATTGTCGGCGACGAGATGAATGTGGTTGGAGCACACAGTCAGGGCAAGAATATTCTGACCCAGCCGATCGGCTTTTTCGAAGATGGCTTGAGCGGCGATCGCCCGATGAGTTTTCGAGAGTCTAACCGTGTTTTTGGAAAGGTTTTGTTTATTCGAGTCGGCAAGAGATTCATTGCCTGCGTAGGTTTTACCGTCCTTAACGAATCCCCGCTTATCACCCTGCAGCCACGTCCCGTATGTCGTGAAGGTAATCATATACCCAAGAGTCTTCGCCATAATGCAATTTTACAATCCAATCCTCCCACCCGCCAACATTTACAAGAAATTCTCCCCCACCCCCATATTTAGCCCGGTAATTTATTGCCGGGTGCCTTTAATTCGTTAACGGTTATTCATTTCGGAGTGCCGTTAATTTAATGCAACCTCGACTCGATGTTCCGGGCCGGCCACCCCGAAGAGGTTGATCGTCCGAAACGTGAATCGCTTACGACCACCGCTATCGAGCAAGAGTTCGACCTGCTCACCGCAGTCGCGCCATGTACCATCTTCGTCCATTATCTGGAAGCTTCGGAAGTTGGGTGTACATGAACCGAGAAACACGTTTGCCCTGCCATCCCGGATTGTCACCTTCGAGGTGATGACATTCGGCGTCCATTCGATCCAGTCCCGCCGGGTAGTCTTTATGAAGTAAGGAGTGCCATAAGCCCAGTGCGGCTTGCCGTCGCGATACCAGGTATTGTTGCGGAATATCTCGTCTTCAAGCACAACAAGGGTTGAGGTGGGTCTGGCCGGGAACGTGGTGAAACGATTGGTGTCCGTTTCCCAGCTACACCAGCGATAGGTGTCGGGGCGCGTTTCCCACTTTCCGGTCTCAGGGTCTGGCTTCATGGGGCGTCGATCCGGACCGACGACACGAATTACTGATTTTGCCCCGTCACGCCAAACCTCATCCCTGATTTCCAGGGCCGACAGCGGCACCTCGTTCTTCTCGAAATGGGCATCGCACTTGGCGTCGATCAGCACCCATTTGCTGAACTTGTTGACCCAGACCTCGTTGACTCCGTGGTGTCCGCCGTCGTCTTTGAGCCCCGGCCCGCAACCCAGCCGCCTGGTAACGTAGCCAAAGCTGTTCAGTACGGCGTGCTGCACAATACTGAAATGTGTGCAATGGAACTTTCCTCCCTTGAGTGCGGCGTCGAGGATAGCGAACGTATCCCCCCGGGTCTGCGTGGGGTTGTCGTTTTCGATAACGATATTCGACTTGATCCAGTGCCGCAGCAGCAGGATGCGCTTCCATTCATCGGACTCGCCGGCCACGACGGCATCGAGGCCGTACCGGCTCCGCAATCGGCCGATCCGCGGGCTGGAGTAGTTCTCGAACGCCCGGAAAAGCTCATTGCCGCAATACCGGGGATTCTCGACGCCCAGCACGACAAACCGGCCGCTCTCGCCTGCGGCCGCCGCCAGAGACAGGGCCAGCAAAACGCTTGCCGTAACCACTCGGAGCCGCCGGGGCCGTACATAGTTGGTCTTAGTAATAGAATTCATAATCTTTCCCTGTTAAAAGATCACCGGCCTCTAATGCGGCACCGTGAATAACGTAAATGACATATCAACAGGTCCGCCTGTTTGATCGTAAACCGGCTCCGGCACAAAACCATCACGAGCAATACTTATCGCCGTGTGGCCGAACATGTGGGGACGATTTGTCCAACCCCACGGATGCTGAATTTCATCCAATCTCGCCCTGTACACAGCTATGACACTAAACCAGTATGTCTGATCGAGGTGTTCCTGCCGGAACCATGCATCCTCCGGCAATCTCACCGAGTAACGGAAGACCGACTCATTTGGCTGCCCCTCAGGATTTCGGTCGTAGCCGACAAGAACCTCATCGTAGTCGTAGGCGATATACTCCCAGACTAATTCGCTCGGATTCCCATCTTGTGCCGGAACGCCCGTTGGCATTCGTAACGATAGTATGAAGTAATCCGGCCGCCGGGGCTCCTCGAACTGGTCGCAATTGTACGCTTCGTATCCATAGCCGATGTACGACCCCTGCCAACTGATGGCGACAATCGGATCTATTCGATAACATAACCAGTCGTCGGCCACCCGGCGTTCGACCTGTATATTACCTACTTCATCATCAAGGGCAAACGATATCTGATCCTCTGGGTACGGCCAGTCACGCAGAGACATAAATGGCTGGTCCCATTTGCCCCAGGGATGCTCGGTCAGAAGCTCAAAGCACATGTCATACCTCTGGTTCCACCCACACTGGAGAGAATTCTCTATCGGGTAAATTCTCCCGGGGAACAGACGCTCGTCGAATGTCGGCCAGTCGCCCATAATAGCCGGCATAACGGCACCTTTGCCCCAGAGATGCGGCCGCGTTATCCAGCCCCACATATTCTTAGCCTCTACATCTGGGGGATAGATGGCCGTAATGCTTATCCAGAAGATATCATGATTACTCTCAAAACCCCCCATGTGGAACCACTCTTCCGGCTCCAGAAGGACTTCATATAAGAAACACATGTCCGGCTGCTTCTGTGGGAATTCGATGTGCCCCACAGGTTCAAAATGAATCCGCTCAGCGGGGATTTCCAAAGACCAGACCATACGCTCGGGGAAGACTTCGTTCTGATCGATGCCCTCGATCTGGTTGGCCCAGAAACCGATATGCCAGGCCATGGGCTGCGATTCCGGCGGATCGGGTGATGACCAGGCCTTATATCCACCCCACCACCGAATTCGTGTCACCGGAATGGGCCCGAGGCGGCGGAAATCGTCGGCATCCATGCGCCACTGCCTCCTCATGCCAGTCTGCTCAGTAGACCGGGCTGGCTCACTCCAGCCACAGAACATCGGCGGCATATCCACGTTCGGATAGATTTCTATCGGCGGCCGGGACCATATCAAAAACGGCGGAATATCATTCGGCTCGATGGGCTCACCGGGCTCGCTGGGCTCATTCGGCTCGATGGGGATATCCGGATCATTGGGCTCCGGAGGTCCGTTTGGATCGCCTGGTACACTCCCTGCGACCGAACCAGTAACCGAGGCGCTGTAGGCCGTGAAATTCTGTCCTTGCCCGTCCGTGGCGGCACGTACCCAATAATAATAGGTCGTGCCCGGCTGGACATTCAGATCAGTAAAAGTGATCGTTGTCTGCCAGGCAGAGATGGCCGTCCTCACGCCCGAAAGCGAGTCCGAGCGAGACACCTGGTAGTAACTTGTATAGAGGGGGCCATTACACAATGCATTCCAGGTGACCTGGACTTTATCGGTGTACGTACCATCCGAAGCGGTTAGTCCCTGAGGACCATTTGGATTTGGTGTATACTCCAGGGTCATACTCGGATTATGGGCGTAAATAACGGCCAGATCCGTGCAGTAGGCATTATTATCGAGAGAATTCTGCTGGAGCCATAGTGTTGCGAGGTTTGTCAAGCTGGTTAACGCGCTGACATCGGCAATTTGATTCTCGTGGAGCCAAAGTCCTTCAAGGGCCGATAGACTCGACAGGTCATTAATATCGGCGATCTTGTTCCGGCCAATATCAAGGCTAAACAGACTGTTCAGACTGCTCAAGGGACTCAGATCCGTAATCTGGTTGTCAGATAAGTATAACCGCGTTAGGTTCGTCAAGCCGGACAGGGCATCCACGTCTGATATCTGATTTTCGGTTAGGTCCAGATACGTCAGATTGGTCAGGTTCGACAGGGCACTGATGTCCGTGACCTGGTTCTTGCCGGGATCCACGTGCGTGAGGTTGGTCAGAGCAGCCAGCGGACTCAGATCGGTGATCTGGTTCCCGTAGATGCCCAGCCACCAGAGTTGGGTCAGGCCGGACAAAGCACTGATATCTTTGATTTCATTTCGATGCACATTCAGCGTAGCCAGATTCGTTGCATACTCGATGCCTGTGATGTCTGTAATACCAAGAGATATAGCGTCAAGTTGGTATAGATTGAGCATATCTGTGGGCGTCGGATCAGTAACACCTAAAGCCGTCTCTACGGCACTCTCGAAGTTGGGATCTGCGAAAATCACGGGTAGATGATTATTGGGATCACTCGGGCTATTCAGCTCATTGGGTTCGTTACTGTCGCCGGCGCTGTTGGTCAATCTCAGGACAATCACATCATCATCCGTACCGTTATGGGCCTGTCCGGCGACAACGATCCTGCCGTCTGTTTGCAGGGCCAGGCCATAGCCCCATTCGGTGTTATCCGTCGGATCATATTGAACGACGCCGTTGGTTCCGAACGTCGCATCCGGTGTACCGTTCGGATCATATTTTAAGACCACGATGCTCCAATCCGATGGTCCGGCGGCGCTGTTGCCGCTATGTCCGGCGACGAGAATCGTGTCATCATTTTGCACAATAAGATCATAACACTCCTCACGGTTTCCACCGTCAAATAGTGCGATTCCGTTATTCCCGAAACTCGTGTCTAAGTTGCCGTTGCTGTCAAAGCAAATGACAGGAATATCGTAGTCGGTAATGTCCTGGTCGGGTTTAGTCAGATGGCCCGTGACCAGGATGTTCCCGTTGGAATTTGTGTCAATACCGAATCCACGGTCATAATCCCCGCCGTCATAAAAAACGATCCCGCCGGTTCCAAAGGTCGTGTCCAGCGTACCGTTTGCATTGAATCTGGCAACTATAATATCATAGTCCGAGCCGTTGTGGCTGTTACCAGTCACCAGGATCTTGCCGTCATTCTGTACAGTTAGGCGCGTTGCAAAATCACTACCGTTTCCTCCGTCATAAAGAGCCACCCCATTGGTACCGAAGGTCGTGTCCGGAGCACCGTTCGCATTTAAGCGCATGACCAGAAGGTCATTATCCGTTCCATTACTGCTGGATCCGCACATCACGATCTTACCGTCTGATTGAATCAGAAGATCATTAACCGAATCACTGCCGTTGTCACTGTCGTAAGTGTATATTCCATTTGATGCAAAGTTTGGATCCAGGCTCCCATCTGTATCCAGTCTCAACACAATGACATCACCATCAGAATCGTTTGCAGCGCTACCTGCCACCATGATCCTGTTGTCCGATTGCACGGCAATCGCATACCCGCCGTCATTGCCGTTTCGGCCGTCATAGATATACGCGCCATTTGTACCAAAGCCGGTATCCAGGGTGCCGTCCTTATTATAACGGATTACCATGAGATCATTGTCTGTACCATTGGTCATATATCCGGTCACCAGAATCTTCCCATCCTGCTGCAGGGCTATATCACGTCCCCGATCATATCCGGACCCGCCATCCCATAACACATATCCGTCCGGCGAATTAAAGGTAGTATCCAGCACACCCTCAGACGCCCAAACCGGCATACTCATTAGAAAACACATACTCCACAGAAATGTAACCTTTAGAAATTTCATTTTTTCACCTCTCCTTTATGATTTGTTCAGTCAACTTTTCACCGTATCCTTCAAGTCCAAAGCCAAACAGCGTGTCTTGCGCGCCCTGCATACCGACCTGAGAAACCGCGCAAACGAAATCCAAAAGACTCCTGAATGTTAGCATAAAACTGATTATAAGTAAACCGAAATCAGTATACCAGAACCGGCGATCGCACCTGTATGCCGGCTAACGAACTCGACCTGATTCTCAGTAATCCCGTCGATTTTTGCTAACTATGGACAAGCTTTTGTACTGTTTACATTATTATATCAAACTCCAAATCCATAATTCTGATCAAATCAACTCATTCTCATTTGGCCCATTTCATACGGATTCCCGCTTCCGTGGACTTTATACAGGACAAGCCACTACCACCAATCAAGCGTATCCAGACATTTATTCATCTACCTATTCACTATATGGTGAGCATTTATGGCAGAGCAAATATTGATAATTAATTTATAAAAATTTAAAAACGCAAAATTTTTCGTCTCACACCGACCCAATTAACCACTCACAAATTAACCAATAAACTCGTATATTGCATGTCGTATATCGATACTCACTGCCGG
>CAYTNN010000142.1:0-12422 GCA_964439135.1 uncultured Pirellulales bacterium | reverse complement strand
CGACCTGCTTTTTGTGAGCTAACATGACAGGCTGCCCCATTGCTGCATCGAGCCTCAACTGACTGACAGGTGAAATGTCGGCGAAAACCAGATTTGCCTGCAATACCAAAAGGCTGAACATAATTGTTTGCATTAACTTTTTCATTTTAAGATCCTTTCAAAAAGTTTTGTAGGGTGGGCAGGCTTCCTGCCCACGCGGTTTGTTTTTTTCCCTTACCGGCGCCAGAAATAATGCCACTTATACTGAAGTTCGATTTCTTTGCCGGGCTTGAGCTCGCATTCCCATGTCACACGACCGACGGCGTTGAAGTGGTACCACCAGTATGGCCAATTGTACCAACCCCACCAGAATGGCCGGCTGTTCGGATCCATCCATCCGCCCTCATGCCTGCCAAGGTGCTTGATTGATCCTTCGTGGCCGGCGCTGTCGATATTGCCGAGCACGGACCGGCGGATTTCCAGACTGACCGTATCAGAGCGGCGGTTTGTAAGATGGATGGTCCCGGTCAGATTACTGCGGGCGTAAGTATTGTTATCCCATTTGACTGCATCGCCAATGCGGTCGGTTTCATTGTCGAGCTTCTCAACGGCAATATCCACGGCGACCGTCAGCTCAAGGTCACTCGAAGCTCCGACTGCTGTGTAGGTCATCATGCCCTGCGCGATGATGCTGCCCTGACGAAGGATTAGTGCCGGTGCGGTCGTCAGCGGGCATTTGGCGCTATTGGCAAGACGTATCTTGTGCATTACCTTCGGCGAATAGTAAAGCTGCGCCAGTTTGGTCTGCTGCTCGCTGTTTAAATTGTGCCGAACCTCCGGCGGCGGTCCGAACGGAAGGTCGAGCACGAAAACGTCCCGGTATTTCAGCTCATATTCGGCAACCGGCACGACCATCCGCTGACCTTTTTTAAGGGTGACGTGCTCCAGCGTGAAGATGTACAGGTCCTCGTTCTTCCCGGAGCCGGCAACGTCGGGGCCGAGGTCGAGCACGTTACCGTCATTGCCGGCCGGGACCTCGGCACGGCGTACAGGCATCGCGGCCTGGGTCATAATCATATTGGAAAAGGCGTAGGCGGCCTGGCTGTCGGGACGGAAATGTCTTGAAAGCTGTGCCACCGTCTGCTGAAGCGATATCGGGTCCGGCGTGTTCTCGAATGCGAACTTCGGTACGCCAATCACGAGGTGAGCTTTGACATCCTCGACGTCCGCCAGCTCGTTGATGATGGTCGCCTGAAGTTTGACGGTGGCGTTGCCCTTGCCGTCGATATCGATTCGATAGTTGGGAATCCAGCGAATCCCCCGCTGAACATAGACCATGCCGACATCTACATCCCGTTCAGGCTTGCGTCTGCCCCAGTCGAGTTTGAGCGTCATCATATCCCGGAACTGCTCGCCGGCCAGTTGCAGCTTAGGCTCATCGAGAAAAGTCACTTCCTGAATCCGGCTGATAGGAACAGCTTTGACGCCGCCTTCGAATTTCAGCAGAACGATGCTGCCTCGCTGCGGCAGCTTTTCCGGGCTTCCCGGAGGTTCGGCACTGCTGAGCTCTTCGGTGCTTCGAGTTGGAATCCCAAGAATGGTGGTCTCATAGGCGGCCAGTCCCGCCTCGATAATGCGAACCCTGGCACCGATGTTTCCCTCGATGAGTTCGGGAATGGTCAGCGCGGTTCTTTTAACCGGGACGACGCGTTTATGAGAGACGACGCCGGTGAGTTTGGCATTAGCGTCCGCCGAATAGGCCCAGAACGTTCCGATGATCGGCCTGGGCAGGTAGTCTATAGTGACATTGCCGTCGGTGCCGGCCGGCATCTTTCCTTCGTGCAGAACGAAGGCATGGCCGTCCTTGAAAATGGTAATTTCTTTGACGGGCATGCTTGCCGGTGCTGCCTCGGGGACATTCGCCGCTGCATCGTTCTGAATGATAAACATCATACAGATTCCGAGAAGAGATATAAATCCATGCAGCCATTTTTGATTCTTGCTTACTGACTTCATTTCGTTTCCTCCTTACAAAAAAAGATTATATATTGGTTTCTCGAACTATATAAATTATACGATAGTTCCGGTTGAGAGATGGGTAAAATGGACGTAAAATAGCAGCGATGCTTTTTTACAAAACATTTACAAAACATCGGCGTCGATATAGCCTATAATATACATAGGAGCAAATGTGACTATGGAAGAAAAAGAATCCATATTGGTAGTTGAAGACGAAGAGAAGATTCGCTCGGCCCTGGCGGACTTTTTGGAGTTTCACAACTTCGAAGTTACCGAGGCAGCCGACGGGCTCGAAGCCGAGCGTACTGTTGCCGGGCGACGGTTCGATTTGATTCTGCTCGATTTGATGCTCCCGAAAATCAGCGGCGAGCAACTATGCTCCAAATGGCGTGGCGATGGTTTGCAGACCCCGATTATCATGCTGACCGCTAAGGGGCAGGAGAAAGAGAAAGTCGCCGGGTTGAATCTGGGCGCCGACGATTATATCACCAAGCCGTTCTCGCTCGAAGAGCTGCTGGCACGAATCAACGCGGTGCTGAGGCGAACCGACCCGGCACGCGCCGTCGGGCAGACATTTCAATTTGCGGATCTGGACGTTGACATTCCAGCCTTAAAAGTTAGGCGCGAAGGCAAAGATATAGAGATCAGCAAGCGCGAAGCGGCAATCATACAGTTCTTCGCCGCGAATCCGAACCGGATTATCAGCAGGGAGGAACTCTACAAAGAAGTCTGGAACGAGACGATGAGCGAATTAGGCACACGGACGGTCGATATGCACATCGCCAAGCTCAGGAGCAAGATCGAGCGGGACGCCGCCGAGCCGCAAATTATAAAAACCGTCCGCGGTGCGGGCTATAAATACGAAAGTAGTGGATAGCAAATGTATAAACGGCTCATCATATTATCAGTAATCATTCTTGCGGCCCTTTGCGGGCTGGCCTGGATGGGATACCACTCAATCCGGATACGGGCGCAGGGTCTGCAAGGCGCTCGCCTGGGCGAATTCGCCGCCGTCGCCGAACAAATCAGGCAAGATGTCACGCGCAGGCTCGATGAATTCATGCAGACCGAGCAAAGCCGCCCGTACACGGATTATCAATATTACTTTGTGCCGGAGAATGTCGCGCCCGGCCGGCAGCAAATGCCCGTGTTGCGCAGCCCGCTGGCCGGCCGTCTGGAGCAGGGACTGGCCTACGGCAATTTTCAAATCGAGCCGGACGGCAGCGTCATCACGCCAAACGATAACGTCAATCAAAGACAGGATCTGACCGAATCCGATAACGAGCTGTATGCCGAAGCTATATCGAACAGGAAAAACATCGAGATAAACCTGCTGCCGGCGCTTAGCGGAACTACACCCGGTTCCCTGAAGATGAATTTTTATAGCCGAAGCAGTATCGCGCCGCCGAAGGAGCCGGAAACCGTCGGGCAGGATCAGTTCAATAAGAAGGTAGCTCAGAAGGGTAAATCGTCCCAAAGTTATCCCATCGAGTCCCTGCAAAGCAAAGGCCAAAAGACAAAGGTAATCCGGCAAAGGCGAGAGGTTTTCGAGCAGAATGTTCTTTCGAACGAGGCTGCTCAGTCACAGCAGCAAACTCAGGAATTAGCAGCCCAGGCCGAGCAGATGGCAGATCAATACGAACAGCAAACAATGAGCCCTGACGAAAGTCAAACCGAGACGGTTCAGGTGCGCATCGAACCGTTTTTTCCAGTGGTCGTCCCCGGCGGAGACTCCGCTTCGCAACAGGCCGAATCCATCTTCGGCGGGCAGGTGTTCCTGCTGCGTCACGTTCAAATTGAAGACAGGCACTTGCTGCAGGGCTTCCAGCTCAATGAGAAAATGCTTATCGAGCAGATAGAGGATTCCGCATCGCGATTCATGCGCAAGGGCATGAGTTTTGAATTATCGCCGAGAGAAAATGCCCGTGACAACGGGGACATCGCCCACGCCGCCATCCTGAATTTTGGCTTTGGCGATTTGGTCCTGAACCTTAAAGAAATCGACCCCGGCTGGATCGGCAAAGAAATCCGTCACCTGCGAATCTGGTATTTCAGCATCATTGCGATTGTGCTTTTGGCGGTCTCGCTGGGGCTGGCAAGCCTATGGCGCAACGCCACTGCACAAATCAGGCTGGCACAGAAAAAGGACGATTTCATCTCAGCCGTCTCGCACGAATTGAGAACGCCGCTGACCAGCATTCGAATGTACGCTGAGATGCTGGAGAAGAACTGGGTCAAATCGCAGGACAAGGCCGTCGAATATTACGGGAATATGCGGCAGGAAAGCGAAAGGCTCAGCCGGCTGATAGAGAACGTGCTGGACTTCTCGCGGATCCAGAAGGGACGAAAAAAATACGCCTTCAATGCAGGTGACATCAACAAGTGCGTCGCGAACGTGGTCGAGATGATGAGGCCTTATGCCGTGCAGAAGGGCTTTTCGATACGGACCGAGCCGGGCCAAATCGAGCAGGCGATTTTCGACGCCGACGCCGTAACGCAGATCGTTGTGAACCTGCTGGACAATGCAATCAAGTATGCCGCCGGCGCTGAGGACAAAACGATTACCGTCCGGACCAAAACCGATGGGAAATTCACTGTAATCGAGGTCGAAGATCACGGTCCCGGCGTCCCGCACCGGCAGCGAAACAAGATATTCGAGCAATTCTATCGCCCGGCAGCCGAGTCAACACGGGAAACCACCGGGACGGGTCTGGGACTTGCCTTGGTGAAAAAGTTCGCCGAGGCCCACAACGGCTTCGTGGAAATCATCGGCGCAAAGCCCACCGGCGCGATATTCAGAGTAGCCCTGGCGACTCGAATATAGTCCGTTCTTTTAAGAGCAATCACGGAGGGGCACCATAAAATTTGAAAATTTAAAAAAAATCCTCAAATAATTTGAACCTTTTGGTTGGTTGGCTCCCTTAACATAATGGAGCAACGAATTATGGCTAAAAGAAAAGAACATTTTGATGAGGATATGGATTTGGGGATTCCTTCGAAGCTTTCGGCTGATTTGAACACCCTTTTTCAGCCGCAGGTTGGAGTGCCGCCCGAGGTGGACCGTGCTGTTATGGACCGGGCCCATAAGCACTTTGCGGGCATAAAATCCGGCAAAGGCAGACTCCTGCGAATCCACTGGGCCTGGCGGATTGCCGCCGCGGCTGCGGTTATTATTCTTGCCTTCAGTCTGGACCTCACAAAGCAGACCACTCCAACAACGGATCGTTTTTTACTCAGCAAAACACAGGCTGCCGATATCGACCGAAACGGCCGAGTGGACATTCTCGATGCTTTCAAATTAGCGAAGAACATCGAATCCGCCGGCCCTGCTGAAACCGAGTGGGACATTAACGGCGACGGCCTGATCGATCGCAGCGACGTCGATGTGGTCGCTCTCGCAGCCGTCCGTTTGGATAAGGGAGTTTTATAATGAATAAATTAACGCCAATCATTCTGGCCGGCATTTGTATGATAGTCCCCGTCCTGGCGCAGCAGTCGGAGCAGGATTATTCGACCGCTCAGTCCGGCGTGCGTTTCGCCCCGCTGCATATTTATATCGATTCCGGCAACAGCAGCCTCGCGGCCTATCAGTTCGAGCTTAAAGCTTCCGCCGGGCAAATCAAAATCGTCGGCGTCGAGGGCGGCCGGCACGAAGCATTCAAAGAAGCGCCCTATTACGACCCGGCGGCCTTAGCCAAAGACCGTATCATCATCGCCGCTTTCAGCACCGGCAGCGATCTGCCCAAAGGCCGCACGCGAATCGCTACTATACATCTGCAAATCATCGGCGAAACCGAACCGCAATACGAATTGAAGCTAATCGTCGCCGCCGACGCAGACGCAAAAGAAATACCCGCTGAAATCACATTCGAAAAAGGAGAAATATAATGAAAATTAAAAGAATATTTCTTATATTAATTACTCTCATCGGTGCGGCATTTATGTTGTTAGCGCTGATTGTTCCTTCCCTAAATCGAGTCCGCCAACATGCGGGATCGGACAGTATCTCTTCCGCTCCAGTTGCTCAATCTGACGACCGTTCGGTTGATATTGTATGGAGCGAGGTGAAAGAACAAAAAACTAATGCTATAACAGGCCCGGCTGATTCGAGTCAAGAACTCCCGAGCAGCTACGAGCCCGTCCAATATGGATGGAGAGGTCGTGATGGTGATACATACGGTGGCGGTATGGGCGGCATGGGTGGATATGGCCTTGGGAAGCGACCGGCCTCGGTTTCATTGAGTGGTCGTCGTTCCACCGGGACAGTTCGTTACAGATCAAGAGGGTCTGTGCCGGATAGACGAATGCCCGCCGAATTGCTCAATGTCACAGCGGATGAGGTTTGGGTGATAGCCAAAGCTGAAACACAGGCTGTACCCACTTCTGAGGATACGCCCGGCTCAGGCGCAATGCTTGCTAAGCTGCCCGAAGAGGAAAAGGAAATCCCGCTGCCACTCAAGCATACCGATGTGAAAGGTCAAATCAGCGGCTATATAGCAACGGTTGATGTCACCCAGCAGTTTCATAATCCGTACGATGAGAAGATTGAGGCGGTTTATGTATTTCCGCTGCCTCAGAACGCGGCGATTAACGAGTTTATTATGACAATCGGCGAGCGGCGAATCCGCGGCATAATTCGCGAGCGACAGGAGGCCGAGGAGATTTATCGGCAGGCCAGGAGCCAGGGACATGTTGCCTCGCTTCTTACCCAGGAGCGGCCCAATATTTTCACGCAGAAGGTCGCCAACATCGAGCCGGGCAATGAAATCGACATTAATATCAAGTACTTCAATACATTGGCCTATGTGGATGGCTGGTACGAGTTCGTTTTCCCCATGGTCGTCGGGCCGCGATTCAACCCTCCCGGATTCACCGATGGAGTCGGCGCCGTCGCACGCGGCAAGACCGGTATCTCGGGTCAAAAGACCGAGGTCCAGTACCTCAAACCTTCCGAGCGAAGCGGGCATGATATTTCGCTGGCCGTGGATATCGACGCTGGCGTGACAATCGAGCAACTCGTGTGCGCCAGCCACGTGATAAACAACAGCTCTCCGGCACGTGACAAGCGGACGGTCAAGCTCAGCAGTCTCGACAGCATTCCGAATAAGGACTTCGTGCTCCGCTATAAAGTCGCGGGCAAAACCGTAAAGTCGGCCCTGGTGACACACCGCGATGAAAGGGGCGGATTTTTCACGCTCATGCTTTATCCGCCGGAAAATCTTTCGTATCTGAAACGTGCCCCGATGGAGATGATTTTTGTTCTGGACTGCTCCGGCAGCATGAGCGGCAAACCTATCGCCAAGGCCAAACAAGTGATTACAAGGGCCCTGAAAAAACTACAGCCGGGCGATACTTTCCAGATTATCCGCTTTTCAAATAACGCTTCGAAGCTCGGTCCGAATCCCGTGCCGGCAACACCAGCGAATATCCGCGAAGGGATCGACTATGTAGAGTCGCTGAAAGGCAGCAGTGGCACGATGATGATCGAAGGCATTAAAGCGGCCCTGGACTTTGCGCATGATCCGCAGCGATTTCGCCTGGTCTCGTTTATGACCGACGGCTATATCGGCAATGAATCCGAAATTCTTGCTGCAATCCACCAGCGGCTCGGCGCCAGCAGAATCTTCAGCTTCGGTGTCGGCTCCTCTGTCAACCGATACCTGCTCGACCGGATGGCCAAACTCGGCAAAGGTGCCGTCGCTTATATCGGCATGGACGACAGTGCCGGGCAAATCGTCGATGAGTTCTACGACCGCATCAGTCACCCGGCCCTGACGGATGTCACTATCGACTGGGGCGATATGCAGGTTACGGATATGTACCCCAGCCGGATACCCGATCTTTTTGTCGGCTGGCCTGTAATCCTTACCGGCAGATTTAATGGCAGCAGCAGCACAACCATTCACGTCAAAGGTAAAGTTGGCGACATGACTCAGGACATTGCAATCGCCGCTGACCTCGAAGATTCGGCCGCAACACATACGGGCATTGCCTGCGTATGGGCGCGGAAAAAGATTGAGACGCTGGGCAGTCAGGCCGCTTACGACACTAACCCGGACCTGCCCGGCGAGATCAGGCAGGTAGCACTCGAATACGGCCTGATGTCGGCATACACCGCCTTCATCGCCGTCGATTCTTCCCGGAAGACCGCCGGCGACCACGGCATGACCGTTGCAGTCCCCGTCCCCGTGCCCGACGGCGTACGGTACGATACCACTGTCCAGAACTGAAACATCTTTTACAATAGGCCGTCGAGCGCAAAAGACAACATTTAACGCCGGCCTACCTGCTGAAATTGCTCGATCCATGAGCCGAGAAAACGCTTGAAGAACTCTACGGCTTGTGGATCCTGAATTTTTTGACAGAGCGGATGCAACTCCTAACGCCGCACCGCCGAGGGCGTAGTAGCCCATAGCGCCTCCGCCTATTGCGACCAGGCCTATTGCCATACCGCCAAGGGCCAGCAATAATCCGACAGCGGCCCCTCCGATCGCGATCAGACCCAGTGACAATCCACCAAAACTGATGATGCCGAAAGATACCCCGCCAATCGCAAGACCACCCACGGCGACATTGCCAATCGCAATAATCCCTTTCGCAATGCGAGGTCTTCCCGTCGAAGGATCGACGCCGGAGGCAATGTGTACGAGCGGAAGACCGAAAAGGCTCGTCTGGGACCGGTACTCGTAGCCCATCCTTGCGCTGGCCATAGGCAGTCCGCACTTCGGGCACATTACGGCTTTATCAGATATCTGGTTGTTACATTCCGGACATTGTATAAGTGACATATCGTTCCTTGTCTTATCCTTTACCGCCGCATTATAAATCCGGAAATTCCTTATGAAAACGTAAAAAACAGAAAACAATCATGAGAATAAGCTGCCAAATCCGTATATGGATTGTTCAGTAAACCAGCAGAAACAGCCTTTCATTCGCTGAAAATTGTATTGCTCCGAGGCGGCGATTATGATAATTGTTTCCTGTGGAGCTATCTTTAGGCGTTTTTGCGGGCAAGATGCCGAATTTAATTCAGATTTTTAAAAATAAATGTGAATTTTTGGCCCGCTGAGCGTTTTTATTATTATAGCCGGAAAAACAGAAAAATTCGGTCAATTTAGAAAGGAGAAATTATGTTCAATTCAAGAAGTCTGAGAAGCGTCATTTTAGTGGCGACAGTGGCTATTTTGGTTGCCGGTGGTGTGTGGGCGGCCGAATCAGCGGAACGCCCAACCGCTGGGATGATTGGGGCAATCCCGGCAGAGAGCCTGTTCTGTGTGCGCATTAACAATTTTGACGGTACTTTGGACGCTGCTAACGAGTTTTTGAAGGATGTTGCGCCCGAATCTATGGATGCCAAGGCGGCATTACTCTCGAAATTAGGCTCTCTGCTCGGCGATAACGAGCTTAAAGGGGTTAACAAGAAGGGCAATATTGCCATATTCGGCCTGAACGTTCCGGGTGAGTCGGCGGCGCCCGGCCCGATGGGCAATATGTTCATCGGCGCTTTGCTGCCGGTTACGGAATACGAGGATTTTATTTCCGGCAATCCCAACTGCGGCGAGCCCGACGAGCAGGGAATCTCGATGATAGCGATGAACGGCCAGCCCCGCGGCCTGGCGACGAATTTCGGCCGGTTTGCCCTGCTTTGTCCGCCGAACGCCCGCGAGAATCTGATAAAGGTCAAGAAACTGCTGGCCCAGAGAAATCAAAGCCTGGACAGTAGTCTCGATGCCGATGAGAGAAAGCAGGCTGGGAGTTCACCGGTATGGATTTACCTGAACGTAAAGCAAGGCTCTCAAATGATCCAGCCGATGCTTTTCGGAGGGCTCCAGATGGTGAAGGCCCAATTAGAGAAGGCCAAAGAGAGCGGCGAGGGGCCACCGATAGATCCTACCGGTATTATCAATTTCTATGGCGGCATCTTCAAGATGGTGCTCGAGGGGACCGAGAACGTTACGGTGGCGCTGGCGCCAAGCGCCGAAGCGTGCAGCGTGACAGTCGGTGTCAAGGCTGTGCCGGAAACAGAGATGGCGGCAATGGTTGGAAGTCCCATAGAAGGAGACTTCGGCAATAAGTTAGGCTATCTCGACAACGGTGCCATGATAAACCTGGGTGCCAAAATTGACCGTTCGAGTATGAAGATCGGTTACATGAAGCTGTTCGAACTCATGGGCCAGATGATTCCTGACGGCATACCCGAGGCGGACCTCGAAGAAATAAAAACTCTTACGACACAGGGGATCAATGCCCTGGGCGATTCGATCGCTGTATCGATAGGAGTCAACGGCAAGGGCTCTTCGCCGTTCTGGGGAAAGTACGTCATCGATGTCAAAGACGAAAAAGCGTTCAAAGAAGTGCTCGAAAAGGAACTGAAGATGATGGAGGACGGGGCCTTTGGCGAGCTGTACAAAGGGTTCGGGATGGAAATGGATGTCAAGATTAACCGCGGTGCCGGTACCTACAAGGGAGTCACAATCGACGCGGCCAAGGTGAATTTCAAGATTAGCGAGAAATCAATGCAGAGCCGGATGATTGAGAATATGTTTGGCGATGGACTGGACTATAGCTGGGCTTTCGTGAATAACAATTGCGTCTATACGATTGGCGGTGATGCGGACAAGATGATCCGCGAGTTGATCGACCAGGTAAGAGCCGGCGGTCCCAAAAAGATTGGCGCTGACATGAAGGCCGCAATGGATGCGATCCCCGGCAGCGGACAGGCCGATGTCGTTGGCACCTTCAATTATGTCCGCGTGCTCAATATGGCAACCCGCTTTATGATCGAGGGTGCGGATTCGGCGGATCAAGTTTCAACCCAAAGCGGAATTGCATTTGCCGGGCGGACTACCGAAAATGGTAAAGTGAAATTTCAGATGGTACTGCCGAAGAAGCACCTGCAGGAAATCCAATCCGCGTTTAAGACATTGATTCCTCTGATGGAGAAGCAGCAAAGGGAGCAGAGGGAGAAACAACGCTCAGAGCAATCGTAATCAATCGCCGGACGAACCGATGACGAAGCCGGGCCGCGAATTCCGATACAATCGGATATAGCGGCCCGGCACGCTTTTAGAATTCTTGATTAAAAGCTATTCCGGCAGGGCGGCGCACCATCCTCTGAATGGATACGGTGACAGTGAGAATAACAAGTAGAAAAAAAGCCCCTGTGCAAGTAAGAACGAGTTTATTCCTTTAATTCAATTTTATGTATTTAAATTTTGAAATACTCGCCTTCTTATTCACAGGGGCAAGGCCAGTCTGGTATATTTTTTTTCTTTCATCTTATCCAACATCGTGCATCGGCAGATTTGACTATTAGTCTTGAGGCTTTCTTGATGTCACTTGATCCGGCAGCATAAACCGGTTCAACCCAGGCAAGGCTACCTGTTAATCTGAGACTTCTTACTCTTTTTCCATCACCCAAAACTCCAGCTTAACATTTTATATATCTTCTCCCATACCCAGCGAACTTCCCTGCTTAAACCCGATAACGAGAAAAGCCCGGCAACAAAATATTTTTCATAAATTCTCAAAAAAGCACAAATATTTCTTACAAAAAAGGAGCTGTTTTTGAGCGTTTTTATTTATTTGAGCAAATTGTTTGTAGCATATCCGGCTGTTCGTACGTCTAATATAAATAGAAAAAGCCCGAATTCTAAATCCGGACGTAATAAAAGAAACAAGGCGAGGCCGGGAAAGATGTACAACATCTGCCTGAATATAAAAAATACATGAGAATGCGTTACCTTTATCCGGAGAAATGCCTTACGTAAATGAAGGCTAAAAGTTTAGCTGAAATGCTGATAATTTTTCATGGAGGATTCAAAGATGAAAAAGATCAGTGTCGAAGACAAGACCCAAATCAAACAGTTACTTTACTACGGCAAAGTTTTTGGAATTAAGGACGACCGATACCGATCCTTCGGCGGCTTTCAGCTCTGGTGGTACGATAGACATCTCGATGTTTGCAACTGTTGTGAATCTCACTGGTCCGACGGACGAAAAAGAATCCAGCAATGCAGCCTGAATAGGGCGGCAAACATTTTATGGCACAACCGTCGGTCGCTCTATGTTCGCAGCAAACACCTGCCTGATGATAAAAGATTGATGGCCGTCGGGCACTTTGAATATGCAAGACAATGAGTAAAGTGTCGCGGGTGACTCAGGCTAAATTGTTCCTGCGTCAACCGTCGAGCTGCCAGGGATTGCATCAAGCAGCAGGCGGAATATTCCATGAGACTGCCTGCGATGCCGGACTCGGAATCCCGGCAGAATAATTTTTCCGCTGCCGTATTGCACTTTGACAATTGCCGGTTTGTCGGCTGTCATCTCTTTCCCCATGGAATACTATACACATATTTTACTCTTCCGTCGCAATGCTACGAGTTTTAACTCGTAGATGAAGTTATCCGCCAGAGGCGGACAGG
>CAYTNN010000141.1:2843-12582 GCA_964439135.1 uncultured Pirellulales bacterium | reverse complement strand
CTCGAACTGACATCGGATCGCGGCACCCGCAAACAAATACTGCAGGTCAATCCGGATTTGAGCGGGCTGTACGGCTCAATCGCCATCAAGAAAATCGATCTTGAAGGCAAGCAAGTGAGCTTCAAGATAGTACGCATGTTCCGCGATCAGGAATCCGAAATTACTTTCAAAGGCACGTTGAACGGCAACAAATTAACCGGCGAGCGGACCAGTTCCAGAGGCAGCCAAACGATAACCGGCCTGAAGAGAAACCGCACACCGGCAAAGCAGCAAACCACCCAGGCCAAGAAGCCTACACATCAGCCGGATGTAATTTATGTCCCGACCCCGCAGGAGGTGGTGGAAAAGATGCTCGAGCTGGCCGAAGTCAAAAAGGACGACCTGGTTTATGACCTCGGCTGCGGCGACGGCCGGATAGTAGTGACGGCAGCTAAAAAATACGGATGCAGATGCGTAGGCTACGACATAAATCCGAAGCGGATCGAAGAGTCGCTCGAAAACGTGGAAAAGAACAACGTCGGAAACATGGTTCGAATCGAGCAGGAGGATATTTTTACACTGGACCTCAGCGAGGCAAACGTAATTACGCTCTATCTGCTGCCGAGCCTGAATGTGAAACTGATTCCGCAGTTGGAGAAGCTCAAGCCCGGCTCGCGAATAGTCTCACACGATTTCGACATGAGAGGAGTAACGCCGGACAAGGTCGTTAAGATTAATTCCGACAATGAGTACAGCGAACACACTGTCTATCTTTGGACAACTCCATTGAAGAAGGAAGATGTAAGCGACGAATAGATCCAGTCCAGACGAAAATCCCGGCCAGAATCGAAAAGGAGTAATTATCATGAAAGAACGTGTGATCTTGGGACTGGTTCTGTTCATGATTGCCGGCTGGGTTTCATTGGGATTTGCACAGCAGGCCGATGATATTCGCGAGTTGAAGCTTCGTGATTGGCAGCCCCGTTCGATGCTCAAGACCAGGCAGAGTGAAGTCGAGAAGCCGGCGTACCCGGTGATTGACGTTCACAATCACCTTGGCGGGGGTAAGGACCGGCTAACGCCCGAGCGAGTGAAACATTATCTTGCTGAATTGGATGCAGCGGGGGTTCGCACGGTTGTCAACCTCGACGGCGGATGGGGCCAGCGTTTGGATGAAACTCTCGCTGCGCTGGACAAGGCCCATCCCGGCCGTTTCCTGACGTTCGCACTGCTGGATTTCAGCGGCATCGACGACGAGAACTGGGGCCGGCGTGAAGCCAAACGGCTCGAAGAGAGCTTCCGGGCCGGTGCGAAGGGACTGAAATTCCACAAGTCGCTCGGCCTGAGCTACCGCTACAAGAATGGCAAGCTGATGCCGGTCGACGATCCTAAGCTGGATCCCGTCTGGCAGACGTGCGCCAGGTACGGTCGGCCGGTGATGATTCACGTCGCCGACCCGGCCGCATTCTTCACACCGTTGGATCGTTTCAACGAACGCTGGCATGAACTCGGCGATCATCCGAACTGGTTGTTTTACGGCGAGAAGTTCCCTTCCCGGGATGAAATCCTCGCCCAGCGTAATCGTGCCATCGCCAGGCATCCGGAAACCACTTTCATCTGCGCCCATTTCGGTAATAATCCGGAAAACCTGGCAACCGTCGGAAAGTGGCTGGACACATATCCCAACATGATAGTCGACGTCGACGCACGGATTTCCGAATTGGGCCGGCAGCCCTACACGGCACGGAAGTTCTTTCTGAAGTATCAGGACCGTATCATGTTCGGCACCGATACTACGCCCCGCCGTGACGCCTATCGGATGTATTACCGCTTCCTGGAAACCGACGATGAATATTTCGACTGCGCGGGAGGGCACCAGAGGCAAGGTTTCTGGATGATCTACGGGATTTTCCTGCCCAAGGACGTTCTGGAAAAGATATACCAAACGAACGCCGAACGACTGTTCTTCGGCCGGCCGGCTGCCAGGGTGCTGCGTATCCGGCAGACGGAAGATTTCGCCGTAAACGGAACCGGCGACGCGCCGGCCTGGAAAAAGGCCGCATGGGAACCGCTCAACCTGCGGGAAACCGATGGTCATCAATATAAAACTCGCATAAAGATGCTCTACTCCGGAACCGGCCTGTACGTCCTGATGGAGGCCGAGGACGCCACGATTACCGCTACTATGAAAGAGGACTTCCTGAACCTGTGGCAGGAGGATATATTTGAGGTCTTCTTGTGGACGGATGAGCGATACCCAGTTTACTTCGAATACGAGATTTCGCCGCTGGGTTTCGAGCTGCCGATTATCATCCCCAATTTCGGCGGCGAGTTTCTCGGCTGGCGGCCCTGGCACTACGATGGCAAACGGAAAACGCAAACGGCCACCACTGTCACAGGCGGCTCAAAACAATCGGGTGCCAAAGTGACAGGCTGGAAAGCCGAGGTGTTCGTTCCATACGACCTGCTCAAACCTTTGCAAAACGTTCCCCCGCAGCCGGGGACACGATGGCGAGCCAATTTCTATCGCGTCGATTACGACGAGGGCAAAACAACAAGCTGGGACTGGGCCCGGGTCGGCTCCGGCTTTCACGAGTTCGAGAAATTCGGCACGCTCATTTTCGAGTAGAGCCTTGATCGCAACTCCCCTGCTATCATTTGCTCGGCCTGCCGGCGTGCTCTATTGAGCCGCCGGACGATTCTCTTTCAAATGGAAAGGTCAGGTTATGCTTATAGTAAAAGAACACAAACGCTTAGTTTTCCATTGGATTTTATTTTGTGTTTTTGTATCGGTTAATCCATGTACATATCTCGATGCTAAGGCAAAGGATTTCATCTGTTTTGACACTGAAGACGTTGGTCAACAGGATCGTCAATTGCCTGTGATTCAGCCCTGGAAAATCGTTCACCTCGATCCTGATTATGGAGGTCAGTGGATATTGGCCGCCGACTTAAACGGGGATGGCGCAGTCGACATCGTCAGCGCTGAAAACTTCAATAAAGATGATGTGCACTACACGTCCACAGCGGTGGCTCAAAACCTTGATGGATCAGTTTTGTGGCAGTGGGGTAATCCGGACATCGGCCGAAAGAACCGGCACCATGATGTTGCCTGCCAGATTCATGATTGGAACGGTGATAGTAAAAGCGAAGTTGTTCTTTGTACAAAAGGATTTTTAGTTGAGCTTGAAGGAGCCACGGGACGCGAACTAAGACGAATACCAATACCTGACGAAGCTGCCGATTGCCTGGTGTTCTGTAATCTTTCAGGCAACAGTCATCCAACTGATGTACTCGTAAAAGACCGATACCATCAAATTTGGGCGTATAATCGGCAGGGCAAACTGCTCTGGACAGTCAGGGATCCCGGTGGATTTCGAACCGCCCATCAGCCGCGTCCAATTGACATCGATGGGGATGGACGTGATGAGATCATGGCCGGCTACGCCATGCTGAACAGCGATGGCTCTGTTCGCTGGGTTTATAAATCAAAACAAGTCGATCAAGCCAAAGGTCATCTTGATTGCGCCCGCGTTTTTCGACAAGGTGTCTCTCCCGAAGACTTTCGTATTGTGCTAACCTGTTGTGGAGCCAATAACATTGCTTTTGTGGACGGCAACGGAAAAGTGTTATGGGAAGTATCGGGTCATCATTTTGAATCCGTAGATGTCGGCCGCATCATACCCGGCCATGCCGGTCTGCAAATTTGCGTCGATATTGACCATCAACCTTACGGAAAGAGCCCTCTTTGGGTATTGGATGAACAGGGTCAGCCTCTCGGCCGGCTTGTGACTGATTATAGCCGGCATCATTGCCTGTTAGACTTCACCGGAGATGGCATTGAAGAAATCCTTGTCGCACACAAAGGCGGACTCTACGATCATCAAGGGCGCCGTATTGGCACTTTCAATACACCGGGCGAGGAAATACCTGGGGGAACGATTAAATATGAAAAGAGTATGCTCATTGGCGATATAACGGGCGACGGAAGAGCCGACGTAATCCTTGTCACTCCCTATAACGTTTACATATATCAGAACACAAGCGGCCCAAAAACCGGCAAGCCCGTCCGGCCCGGAACAGAACCGAACTTCACACTATATTAACGCTTAAAATGAATTACTTCGCGCCGGCTTTTTTCAGGTCCGCGTAGCTGATAAGTTTAATTCCCAATTTCTTAATTGCTTTCTTGACCTTCTCGCTAACGAAGACTTCCGTCACGGCATCGCGATCTTTTGCTACATCCTCATATCCTTTATGACCTATAGCACCCATTTCCGCCGTATCGATACCGGGGTGTTCTACGAATAAATAAGTGCCGGGCTTTAGTTCCACGAGCCTCTTTATGAATTTTTCTATTCGCTCTTCAGCGGTTTTTGCATCTCCGAATCCACCGAATCCCCGCACACCTGCTTCAGGGGGCATAATGTAAAGATCGTATTCTTTGGCCAGTTTTGCGCAGAGCTCTTTGACTTTAGGATCCCAACCCGCGGAGCCCATGTGAAAAGAGAGGTGACTGACATGCGGTACTTTACGTTTGCCCAGCTCAATCTGGGCACGAATTTCCTTTTCAACTTCTTCTATTTTCCAGTCCGCATCTTTCAAAGCCGTCCCTGCCGGCATATTGTTTCGCCGCCAGATCGTAGGATAGAAATAACCGTCCGCATCGGTCAGACTCGGAGCCCAGGTCAGCGGGCGCCATTTATAATTGTCCCATTCGCTGGTCAGAACCACATGAATACCGACATCCAGTCCCGGATTCTCGTTGAGCATTTTGACGGCCTCGGGAAACCACGAACAAGGCACCATTAGTTCGACGCTCGTCACGATCCCTTCCTTATAAGCTCGAATACATGCCACGTTGGCGGCGTGACATGACCCAATGTCGTCTCCGCGAACGATCAGGTTGACATTTTTATCCTGTGCCGCACCTTGAGCGTACAGGCCGTCAATACTCACCGCGTTAATAACCAACAGGAACAAACAGCACAATAAAATACGTGAATAACTCATTCTTTATTCCTTTCGAAATTATTATTACAGCCCAAGCTCGTTCAACAGAAAAGCATGGTAGTGTACGCTCCTGTCAATCTGCTCGGTCAGCGGCGTGCCTGAGCCGTGCCCGGTTTTTGAGCTGGTCCGCAGCAAAACAGGCCTGCCCGATGAACTCGCCTCCTGAAGGCGAGCAGTCATTTTCCGGGAATGCATGGGATCAACGCGCGGGTCATTGGCGCCGGTCAAAAACAGCACGGAAGGATAGGCCGTACCGTCCGTGACATTGTGGTAAGGTGAATAAGCGTAAAGAGCACGAAAATGGTCGGGATTTTTCACGGTGCCGAATTCCGGGATGTTAAACTCTCCGTTAGGTGCTAATTCGACCCGCAGCATGTCATATATTCCAACGGAGGAAAGCACAACCCGGCATAGTTCCGGGTGCTGGGTTATCATGGCGCCCATGAGCAATCCGCCGTTGCTGCCGCCGACGATTGCCAGCTTCTCGGGCGATGTATAACCGGCGTCGACCATATACTGCATTGCAGCGGCGAAATCATCGAAGACGTTTTGTTTGCTGGTAAGCATGCCTTCGGCGTGCCACTGCTCTCCGAATTCACCTCCGCCGCGGAGATTGGCCTGCGCATAAACGCCCCCATGGTCGATCCAAATCCGGCGTAAGGCGCTGAAGCCGGGTTCTATGCTAATCCCATACCCGCCATAACCGCCGAGCAATACGGGATTCGAGCCATCCAGCTTCACCCCTTTACGGCGAATAATATTAACCGGCACCTTAGTCCCGTCTTTGGAAGTTGCATATTCGCGAACTACTTCACAATCGGAAAATTCCACTGGAGATTCTGTCACGAGCGCCGTTTTAACGGTTGTCCCTTCGTCGGGACGGAATAAATACCACGCCGCCGGTTCGATATACGAAGAGTTCGAATACAAAACAGCATCGCTGCCCACAGCAACGATTTGCCCAACACTGGAGACCGGCAGAATCTTCGGCCCCGCCTGCCTTTGTCCACGAAGGTCAAAAACACGAATCTCAGAGGGGCCACCAAGCTGATACGTGACATACAGACGGCTCGACGTCACCACCATGGGCGGGTGGCCGGGAAAATCGGAAACGATAGTATCGTCACCTTCGGGAACAATAATTTGCGCTTTTTCCAAAGAAATATCGGCAAGGAACAGTTTTAGTATTTTGCCGCGAGGAGCGTCGGCCCGGGAAATAACAAATATCGTATCATCCGGCCCGAACGTCGCCTGGACTATTTTGTCGTCATAGCTGGTAATCTGCTTCCATTGCCCTCTTACAGTGCGAACATAGTGTGCGAAACGGCCGCTGTCACCGTATTGAACGGTCGCAAGCACACGGCCGGAACGCGTGTCCGCCTCCAGCTTGATCTCCGCTATACGCGGAAAGTCCCTGCCGATTTCATATCGATCTTCACCGGGCGGCGTTCCGATTTTGTGATACCAGACCTGCTGGTAAAAATCCATATCTTCAACCGGCCGCTCAGAAGCCCGGGGATATCGAGTGTAGTAGAAACCCGACCCATCCGGTGTCCAGGCAAGATCGCCCCCGGCGGTGCCGCCGTTTACGCGGGCAATGACCTGCCCGATCTCTTTGCCGGTCCCCGCCTCATAGACATGCACATCCCCGCTTTCCGAGCCGCCGACCGAAAGCGAAACCGCAACGAGGCTGCCGTCCGGTGACGGCACGTAAAAGTCGATCGATGTTGAAGCGCTGGGATCTATTTTCATCGGGTCGGCAATGACTCGCTCGGACTCCGGCTGCTGCGCCGAGGGCATAACCACCAGAAAAGGCTGCTCCAGCGGCGGCTGGCGCTTCATAGCAAACAGAGCTCCTTCACGCCTGCTAAGCGAGTAATACCTAACAGATTTCGCCGTTAGTATCTTTGTAATACGCTCGCGCAGCTCTTCGACTTCGGGCAGATTGTCCAGCGTCTTTCGAGCATAAACATTCTGCTTATCGCTCCAGGATTGAACCCGCTCATCATCCCAATCTTCGAGCCACTGATACGGATCGACAACCTTCACGCCGTGATATTCGTTTACAACTTGTGCCTGGGGAGTTTGAGGCGGCCCGAACGCCGCACAGCCACTCAGAAAAATCAGCAGAACAAATAAAAGTTTCGCGTAACGCATTACCAACTCCTTTCATTCGAAAAGATTATTACATATCCTCGAGGCTATAAATGTAATAATAGTAGGGGCAACCCCGTGTGGTTGCCCTGATTCATTATCGCCGGATTGGGCGGCCACATGGGGCCGCCCCTACGGTGTCGATATCGATACCCAGGCCTTAATCAATCCCTTGTTGTTATCATCGACACTGTATCCTCGTCCTTGACAAAGATACGATTGCGTGTAACCACCGGATGTGCATAAGTCGGCGTACCTGATAACTTGACTACGGAACTCGAACCAAACAGCTCGGAAAATCCCTTGTCACTTGGCTTGAAAACTATGAACTGGGCTTCACTGGTCAGGGCTATCAGATAAGAACCGGCACTGACAATAGAGCCAAAACCGCCCCGACCGCGCTGTGCATCGTCGACCCAGGCCGTTTGGCCAGTCTCAGCGTTGATGCAGTAAAGATTACCATTGTTGGACAGACCGAACAGCAGGCCGTCCCTGAGTACCGGCGTGTTGTACTGCGGGGCAAGCTCGGGATTGCTCCAAAGCTCTTTGGCGGCAAAGCCGTCGCCCTGCTTCTCGACCTTTACCGCTTTAGTACCCCTGCCGGCTCCTGTATAAATAACCGTTTGACCATCGATAATCGGTGTAGCGGCATTGTACGCTCTCCCTGCCGGCGGGAACGGCAGTTGCCACAGAAGCCTTCCATCGGCTACGCCAACTGCCACGACGCTCTTCTCCGCCAGCGTCACAAGCTGCTTTGTACCTGCCACCGTCAGTAAAGCGGGCGAGGCGTACGCCGGGCCTTCGCCGGCCCATCGCCATTTCTCATCGCCGGTATTCAGGTCATACGCAATAATCGCTCCATTGCCCTGCCCGCCGAGATGCCCGATGGCCATCCCGTCTACAATGATCGGTGAGGTGGACGTGAAGAATCTCGGCACGACCTTGGGGAACGGGTCCTTGCGCCAAACGACTTTGCCGGTGGCTGCGTCCAGGCACGAGAGAACTCCGCCCACACCCAGCGTGACAACCTTTCCATCCGCTACCGCAGGCGAGCTTCTGGGTCCCGGGTGCCGGGCGGCCGCTCCGGTGACAGCCTGGGCGGGGTATCTGTTCGTCCACTGCTCTTCTCCTCTTTCGACTTCCAGGCACGTAGTAACCTCACTATCGCCCTGCCGTGTGAAAACGTAGAGCTTATCGCCAACGAGTGCCGGCGTAGCATCGCCAGAGCCTACCGTCGTTTCCCACATTTCCTTCAACACCCATCGCTCAGGAGCTTCGAATCCTGTCACCTTACCATCCCGGTTTGCTCCCCGCCACTGCGGCCAATCCTGTGCGAAGACACAGCTAGCGCCGATCAGAATCACACAGCCCAGCATAACGGCCCTCGATAGATTTGCTTTCTTCATGATGACCTCCAGTTCGAATCCCACTTCAGACACCCGCACCGAGCTGCATCCACGGCAACTCATATATAAGCGCCGGCTCACGCCTTACAATCTAATCCGCCCTGCTCGACGTGTCAACATCATTTAGCTCAAGCCTGGAGATTTTATCCTAAGCTTCTACGAAACAAATGGTTACGGGGCGGATGAATTGTAGATGTCCCGGATTTCCTCTTCGGTCAGAGCATATCCATAGAGACGGACGTCGTCGGTCAATCCGTCACTGCCAGCCCTGCCGGGATGGTCGGAGCCTGATCGTCGGGCAGCGCCGGTTTACCGTACACAGTAAGAACGCCCGCGGCCGGTATCCCCGTAATGACGGCCTGGCCGGCGCCAATTGTCTGATCCGGCAGGTCCACATTATATTGGCTTGCTGTAGTGTATTTTACGCCGTAGGTTCCGATGGCCAGCCCACCGATGGAGAAATCACCTCCGGCGTTACATTTGACCACGACCACGTAGCTACCGTCCTTGTTGATGAAAGCAAGAGGATCAAACATGCTTTCTTGTGAAACGGATTTAATTCGGACCGCCCCGGGCCTGACAAAGCGATAGTATTGCCGGGTGAACTTTGTAGCGTCATTGAGCAATACCCGGGGATTGGCCGGGTCGGAATCGTCGATTATATACAGGGCCATATTCGAATTGAGCGCGCCGGCAAGAACGCCCTGCTGCCACGCCGAATTGTTGCCCACCTTAAGGTCCTCATGAAGCGTACGATAACTATTGCCGCCGCTCCACCATTCGAGCATGGAAGTATCAATACCATATTGTTTCGCCCGGCCGGCGATTGTCCGCAGGTTCTGCTGGGACACGCCACTATAGCGATGGTACGATAGCTCGCGCAGAAATTCGACCGCTCCCGGCACTTCTACCATCCTGTCGAAGAATGTGATTGCATTGCGCATATTCGTGGTCGAAGGCGCCACAAAAACAGGTTCGAAGCCGGCGGTCTTCAATCTCCCGGCGGCCGCTACAATCGCCCGGCCGACTATCGTTCCGTTCCACTGAGAGACATTGTCAGGCTCAAGAATAACCTCCCACGAATCGGGAACCCAGCCGTATTTCTCCTGCAGGTGCAGATATGTCGCAAGGACAAACTCCGCGTATTCGTCCGGGTCGTCGTGCATATAGCCGCCACCTTTGATCTG
>CAYTNN010000141.1:0-2743 GCA_964439135.1 uncultured Pirellulales bacterium | reverse complement strand
GCATCGTGGACGGCCAGATCGAACAGTTCATCTTTAAAATTTGGAAATGCGGGATTGTCGGGCTCCAGCGCGAATGCAACCATTTCCCAGCCGCTGATGGTCTGGTATGTTTCAGACGGATCTACGGTAATGGTCCTCGCCGGGGTGAGCCTGGCCAGGATACAGTCACCGTTGCCGTAGTTTCCCCCGCCGCCGGCAAATGTGCTTTGGAATGCGTTCTTTGCGGGCCAGCCGGCACCATCGCTCGCTCCGGTCAGATACAGGCTGCCGTCTGCCCCGAGACAGCCTGAGCGGCCGTTATCATTGGCGCCGCCGCCCAGGTATGTCGCGTACAGAAGCTCCTTAAGGTCCGAAGAAAGCGTGACAAGTACCGCTTCCGTGCCGGCGTTCTTCTGGTTTTGATAAGCACCGGCCGTCAGCGGAAAATCAGCGGATTGCGTTTCGCCGGTGACAAAGACCCGGCCATCCGGATCGACGTAGATGCCGTCGGGATTCTCGCTGCCGCTGCCGCCGATCAGAGTGCTGCCTAAAAGAGCACCGGACGGCGAGAGCTTGGTAATCGCCCAGTCCGTACCGCCGCCCCCGAATGTCTGCTGGAATGCGCCTTCGGTGACGGGATAATTCGGCGAGCTGGTGGGGATGGCGGCGTATGCATTTCCGAAATCGTCGACGGCGAGATTGTGCGTGCTGATCCATTCGTTGCCGGGCCCGCCGAGGTACGTGCCGTAAATCAGATCCGACCCGTCCGGCGTCAGGCAGGCGACAAAAAAGTCGGCCTCGCCGCTATACGTCCTGTCGTGCGCGGCGGCAGTCGTGGGAAAGTCCGGCGAGAACGTCGAGCCCCCGACATAAATCCTGCCGCCGGCGCCGACACGGATGGACGCGGCGCTGCTATCCTGAGCAGAGCCGCCAAGCCACGTGGCCCAAAGGACCTTTGAACCGTCTGACTTGATTTTTATCACGCCGCAGTCCTCAATTCCTCCCGGCGGCTCTTTCTGATAGGCGTTCGCGAACCATTCGTTCGGCGGCGTCTTCGATGTGTTCCATCGACCGCCGGGGACATAAACATCGCCATTTGCGTCGATCGCTATGTCCCGGCACAAGGTGGAGACGCCGACATAGCTCGACCATACCAGGTCTGACCCATCGGGCGACATTTTCAGGACAAAGGCGTTCTGCATCCCGTATGAGCCGTTGTCCACGCCGTCAAAGTCCTGCTGAAATGCGTTCTTAACGGGAAAGCCCGGTCCGGCCCGACCGGCCGCGTAAACATAGCCCTGCTCGTCGACCTCTATACCGTATGCGCGGTCGTAGTTCGGCCCGCCGACAAGGGTGGACCAGAGCAGCTCACCGTCGGGAGCGAATTTTACGATGAACACATCGCACGGCCCGAATTCCTGCGCGCCGCCGGTTCGCAGTGATTGAGAATACGCGCCCGGTGTAGTGGGAAAGTCCGGCGATGCGGTGCCGCCCACAACGTAGATATTGCCTGACTTATCGACCGCTACGTCACGGGCGTGCTCCCAGTCACTTCCGCCGAAGTACGTTGAAAATATCAGATCGTACGCATCGGCGGCGAACGTCTGAGACGTCATCGCCAGGACCAATATAATTACGGCGAACATCAGAGATGCCATCGCCAGGATAATTATAATTGCCCGGCAATGATTGAATTTGAACTTCGCCGAACAGAACCGCCCCTCGCCGGCATGGGTGACATGCTCTGAGAACTTGCCAGAGTCGTTTACTCTCAACATTATACGATACCTCCATGACCATCGTAGATGGAGTTAAAAATAATTTACCAACAGATCGCACAAGAAAATTTCATAATCTATCGGCACGTTATTTTAACAAATCCCCCACAAGATGTCTGCTATTTCCCGGCTTATTTCCCCTCCTAAAATAACATCGGGAGAATCCCAGCTTTAGCTGCCAATTAAAGCGTAACTATCTTGAGCAAACTTTGACGGGCAGGTATTTGACGCCCCATTTGAGGGCCTTTTGGTGAGAGTTGAAGAAAACATCCAGCCGGTTGCCCCGGATTACCCGGCCTCGATCGAGAACCTTAACCGGCTCAGAATTGTTATAGCCGGGAACAATCATTTCTGTGCCAAACGAATGCATCTTGTCCGCAGCAATAAATGTGTCCCCCAGCCTGATTTGATGGCCGTTTGCGGTTATTCCATCACTGTGTTTCCCACAGCACTTACTACACCAGCAATATGCCGTCACTCGCATCCGGATTATTTGCCACGAAGCAGCCTGATCCGAGCTTTCATTTGCGGCTTCACTTTCTGCCTGGTCACCGGCCTCCGCCGACTCAAATCCTCCCGTACCGGGAATGGCATAAAGTATCAACGAAAGCAGAATCGCCCCTAAAATAAATTTGCGCTTTACAAGAAAAATGTATCCGGTGTTCTTACTTCTACTTCTCATCTCTCGCCCTCCTTCTAAATCAGTGTTGCTTTGATGTCACTTCTAAAACATTTTATCGGAACATTCTTTTAGCTTAGTACCTTCCAGTTTATAATATTGCGCATAAATTTACAAAAGCCAAACTCAAACTATATCCCAAATGAATATGAACAACCGGTATAAACATATCTTATCGATCTTCGACCTGCATGACATTGAGATCGATAGCAGGATCACAACGACTTAAAGAGTTGATTAGACCAATTGTGATTAAAATCTGCGCCTTTGTCATCTCGACCGGAGGGCTGCGGAGCGGCCTGAAGTG
>CAYTNN010000140.1:2308-12767 GCA_964439135.1 uncultured Pirellulales bacterium | reverse complement strand
CCCAGGGCATAAAGAACCATTCGCCGGAGCCGTCGGAATCGCGATAAAGGTAATGGTTTTTGTGGGGATGATCGTTTTGATGCGTAATAATCGTTCCGACAAGATAATTCAGCGTAAGGGGCAGATTGACCTGGTCGAAAATATTATTATGAAGTGTCGTGCCGCTGGTGTTGTTAATACTTGAAATAAAGTTAGATATATCTGAGGTGTTTTCCCATCGGCGAGTTTTCTTTTCGCCGGGACTCGTAAATGTGCTGTACATCTTGTACAAAGCACCATCAGGGTCAAATCCCTCACGTTCGAGTAGTTCTTCCTCCGGCTCTTCTATGAAAATCTGCACGCCGTAGAACTGCCCGTTTCGCTGTGCTCTCATCGGGAACGACTCGCTGCCCGGACAGCCGCACCAGTCGTATGCATTGAATGCAAGATTTTGCCGCAGATATGCCTTGTCGCTATATGTGCTGTTCAGATTGAATTCATCGACTCGCGGTTTGTTGGGATCGTATGAAAATTTATAGCCTCGATTAAATCTGAACTTGAAGTGTTTTTTCGGTGCTGATGCCGTACTTCCACCCCGTATGTGGATATCAATGTTATCGTAAAACTCATCGAGATAATAGACTGAGCAACGTGTTCCTCCGCGAGAATCCGAGGCGCCGACGTTCTCCACGAACCACTCAATTACGGGAAGACTGGAATTTATGGAACTATCGACTACAACCGTTCCGAAATACTCGGGCGAATCGTTGGGGTATGGGTATAACGGGAAGCGCGATGTGTTGCCCTTTGTGTCATTGGCGGTAACTTTCCAGCGGATCATATCGCCGTGATTATAGTTTACCGAAGGAACGACAGCAGTATAGATGCCGTCATCTGCCGTTGCGTCTGCTCCCGAACCATCGTCCACCATCGGCAAACCTTCACCCGGCAGCCATCGGCTTCCATATTCGAAATTGACGTAGCAGAGTAGCGTGACCTCATTGATTGGCTCGAAGGTTTCCTTAACCTCGGCGGTGATAATGAGGTCTTCATTTTCGTTCGGTCGTGACGGATTTTCCGTGACATTGCTGATAGAAGGCCCGAGGTTGATGCTGATACTGCTGTTTTCTTTGCCGGGCGTGGATTCGTAAAAGTAGCCTTCGATCATCGAAGGAAGGTTAACTGTTTCGATACTGGTGGCGATAAGTTCCGGCAGAATAAGTAAATCCGAACTGCTCAAAGTAGTATTGAGCCCGTGTATCGCCAGCACGTTATCACCGGTCCGCAACGCTCCGATGTGGTCAGTAATATCGAAGTCCTCGAAGACTACCGCTATGGAGTCTTCGCGTGTTGCGGTGGCGCCTTCGTTCCACGCCATGTTTTCCGGATCGTCGGCATTGAAACCGGCAACAGGAACGCCGTTGAGGTAGGCGACGAAGCCGTCTTCGAACTTCATTCGCAAAGTCAGCTCATCAATATCTATGATGTCACTAACTTCAAAAAGGATGCGGGTATATACTGTCTGATTGTTATTTCTCATAGCGCCGACATCGAGGCCGATAAGCCCGGCGTAGTCGTAACCTATGCCGGTGACACCAGTGAGCCATGTAGAGTCGTTAAATCCCGATGCTGTCCAGATCAAACCAAGCGAACCATCGGTTGGAATTAATGCCTTCGCGGCGGCAATCTCCGGGATTAATATTGTATCTATGCTCGTGCTGCCTGTGCCTCCGCTCAGTCCGTAGGAAATGCCAGCAAATTGAGGGGGATATTCGTCGTACGCCTGCGCAATTGTCCGGCCATCGGGAAAGACAAGAGCCAGGAATTCACCGCCGGCCCGGAGCTGGAAATTAGTGTGTAGCTCCCCGTCCGCATCGCGACGGTTTTTCCCGGAGGCGAATACGGCCAGAAATCCGCCACGAGAAAGCTCGACCGCCGGAAATTCCCACTTTTCCATGTCGTCGGCGTCATCAGTAAGAAACCAGCCGTCGAGGTTGATTGCCTCTTCAGTTGGATTGTATATTTCGATCCAGTCGGAAGCGTCGCCGTCTTCGTCCAGCAATTCGCCGTTTCTCAGCGGCGGTTCACTGTCGTTGCGTGCCACAAATTCGTTGATAACTAATAGCTCCGCGTTCACAGAGCCTATCATATACGTAGTTGCTATCAAGGTAAGTAGTGAAATTTTCATATATCTGAGCATTCTCTGCCGGTCCTTTTCTTGATATGGCCTATTTGCCCTCTTCTCTGATATATCCGGAGTTTACTGTGTGCCGCCGGGTGTAGGTGAAGCGGCCTGCCAGTTGTCGGGATCGTTGCCGTAGTCGGCTGGGACCTTTCGCGCTAAGGCCATTCCGTCGCCGTCGGCTTCGACGGGCCAGAGGTCTATCGAGCTGGGACAATTCTCCGGATGGGAGCCGTCGCTGTAATTGACCCTGTCGATACGGATGTATTGGCGCACGCCATCCTTGTCCACGTCGCCGGGCATGCTCAGCTCCAGGCTTTCGCCGGCGTTGCTCAGATTGCCGTCGTAGGGGCCGAAAATTATCTCGGCGGGCACTGCCGGGTAACGCCATGAAAATGCTGCTGGCTTCTTGACTACCAAGAGATATCCGCCGGCAGGAATTGTTACCGGCGCATCGCCTGCGAACGTGAATTCGATGCCGTCGGTGAATTTCCACGGCTCGGCTGTCACGTAGTCATATAGCGTGACCGGCTCGGCACTGATGTTGTGCAGTTCGATGTATTCATATTGGTCGTTGGTATAAGAACTACCTTCCGGCCAGTCGGGATGGTACATTATTTCACTGATGACTATAGGGCCGACCTTCGGATAAGCATTAGCGGAGCCCGGCGTATTCTCATCCATTGCTACGAAGTTGTAGTTGTCGGTGCTGGATTTATGATAACGCCCGAAAGAGACGCCGGTTTCAGAAGCGCCGAAATCCTCCACATTACGATAGCCCGTTAATACATCGTTTTGGGCGGAACTTAGGTACAACCGCTCGCCGTTCTCGCTCAGGGCAAACGGCTCATAAGCACCCGGATCATTAGCATTGCCGAAATACAGGTCTTCGTATATAACAAGGTAACCGTTCGGGCCGATTGTGGTCCCGTTGGCAATCTTGTATTTGAAGAGGTTATCGTTGCTGTCACTGATGAACCAGCCGCCAATGTCAATCGCGGTCCCGGTTGTGTTGTATAATTCGATCCAGTCCGAAGCCTCGGCGTGTGAATGGGCAAGAACTTCATTAATCACGATGGCACCCGGTTCGGGAATTATGCCGCTGTCATCCTGTCCCGGCGAGCCGCCTGCGTAAGCGCTTGGGCGCCAGGAGTCTTTTTTGTCCCAACTGCTCACGTCACTGTTAGCAGGATTTATTATCGTCAGCGAAAAACCTTCGCCGTCGGTAATCGAGTGCCAGTCGTCTTCGTAGCTGAAGTTTAGAATCGTTTGGCCGATGGCATCGGCCAGTTCGATTCTCTCTCCTGCATTGTTCAGCCTGCCGGAGTATTGTCCTGCGATGTTTACATTTGTGCCGTATCGTGCTTCGAAGATATTACGGTCCTGAACGACGACTACATATTCACCTGCCGCAAGCTCGATGCTCGGGAAGGTGAAATCTATCCCGTTCGTGAAGCTGACCAGATTCAGGTTTATTGTTTCGGTGCCGATGTTTTTGAGTTCGATAAACTCTTCGTTAGGATCGTTGGCATCCGCCGGAGCCTGCGGATGGTACATAATCTCTGTGATGCGCAGATTCTCCGCCACCGGGCCGATGGCAAAGACCGCTTCGTTCAGTGCGCTCCACTCTTCTCCGCTCAATACCCTTGCCTTGACCCGGGCGCTCTGGGGCAATGTAATCGGCTCGGTATATTCCCGGACACGATCCGGATCTTTGTCGCCGGAATCGCCTCCGCTTGCGAGAAGCTCTGCCGAGATAAGAAAATCGGAGCCTGTGGCCGAGCTGTTCATGGCCTGGATGGCCAATAAATTTTCGCCCTGCTGTAAAGCACTAAGAAAAGTAGAAATATCGATGCTCTCGAAGTCTACTGCTAAAGAGTCAGGGTGGCTGGCGCTGGCCCTGGAATTCCAGGCCGGCGTGCCGTCGAAGTTTCGTCTGGCTACCTCGATGCTGTTAAGGTAGGCGACAAAGCCGTCATCGTACCTGACATTAAGAGTCAAAGAAGTGTAGTTGACATCAATTGTGAATGGGATGCGGACATAACATGTAGCGTTGGTGGCATACATCTGTTCTTTGAGGTCAAGGCTGATAAAGTCCTCGAAACCCATGGTCCTTTCAAATCCGACGCCGCCAGGTGAACCGGTGCTGGATAACCATGCCGAATCATCGAAAACTCCGCCTCCTTTCCAGTTATCGGTGATATCACCGGTAGGGACGAGCGCTCGCTTGTCCGCGTTCTCAGGCACCAGGGCAGTTGCCGGCTGTGGTGTTCCTGAGGAGCGTGGGTCGGAACCGTCCAGCGTGTAATAGATCGTGCCGGTCGGCGAGTCCATAGTGAGATTGAATCCGCTGGGAACTTGACCACCGTCCCGGTTGAAGACGGGCGGGGCAAAAAACTGGCTGTCTATCCATTCCAGCCGGGTTGCCAGCCACTGCTTCATCCAGTTTATTTCCTCCTGGTGGGTGTCGGCAATAAACCAGTTGGGCCAGAGGTAGCGACCGAGAATATTCCAGCGGTCAAAATTTCGAGCCTGCGCCTCGTCCAGCAAGGCATCGTACATATCAATGTCACCGAGAAGTTTTTCGGTGGAGTACACATCTTTGCGAAGTGCATACCATCGGTCCCAGTAATGTAATTCAAACTCCGGGTCCTCGAAGAGACGCCGATACCATTCGTATGAGGGGTAACCTTCGTAGCCGGGCGTCCACAAGCCTCTGACCTCGTGGTACCAGCCATCTGGCCGCCATCCCTCGTAGTAGTTTGCATTGCCCAGAGAAAGATTGTAGTCCCAGACCGGTCCCATATTGAGTTTGCCCCCGCGGTCCTTGTATAAATATGTACTAAGGCGAATTCCATCGATGTTTTTGGTCATTTCGACTATGATGTGGTGGTCGATGAACGAGTCAACATCAATATACTTGGCATAACCATCGACCGGATCAGTGAAGCCCGAGCCTGACAGAACCGACTCAAAATTCCTGATGTAGTTTTGAATCCAGGCCATCTGCTGGGGCGTGATATCCGTTGAGTCCGGATCAACGTAGATTAAACGGATACCAATGTTCGTGCGAAAGTACTGCTCGCCTGAGTCGATCTTATCGTTCTTGATAATATACCCGCCTGTAATGGCCGGCTCGGCGTTATCAGCCGGATCCAGTTCCGTGATATCGACGCGATTTCTATTCCGTTTGATATTCTCCATAAGCGCGTATACGCCTACGTAGTCGCTCATCGATACTTCCCCTCCGTTCGTATTTAGAAACATCTCGATGAACCGTGTGCGAACAGCATATCGACCGATATCATTGCTCCACTGGTACGAAAGGACATTGCGCATAAGCGACTTGTCCGAGTAGGGTCCTTGCAGGATCCAATCTGATTCGGCGGGAAAACCAAGAATAGAAACATCTTTATCGTCATCGTATTCGTCCCAGGTTTCCAGGCGATATTGCTTTTTAGGCCAACTTGCTGAGGTTTTGCCGCGAACATTGATACCTGTTCTGCCGATGAATTCGTGCGCATCTGTAATCCTGGCCCTTCCGTCGGTCGAGGTATCGATGAAGCCGGCAAAAGAAAGGGTCTGTCTATTTTGGCCGATGCCTTCGTCAAAGGTATCAACGATAGCGATAGGCAGGTTAGAACTAAAATTTCGGACGTCCGGTCCGAGGAAAATGTAAGCTTGTGTCACAATCTTTGAGGGCTTCCAGTCCGTTTTGGTTGCGATTGCCCGCAGAGTTGTTGTCTCGCTGATTAAAATAGGAGAGGTGTACGGAATGTCCGGTTCTGTGTCGTCTATACTGTAATAAATAGAGGTTCCCTCGGTTTCACAGGCAATCGTAAGCGAAATTGCGCTATCATAAAAACCAGGATCGTGACTGAACTCTACGTCGGCAACAAAACCCTGGTACACACCTACATTTTCCGCTCCCGGACTGGGGGAAGCGAAAAGCTGCCAATTGTCACTGGCATCGGGGTACCGGCCGTAGGAAATGTCGCCGGCCTGCTGACCGAAGATGACGCTGTCGATCAGAGTGACGCCATCGCTGTCGAACAGCCCAATCTCCTCACCGTTGGCATCGAGTTTATAGTTCGCGTGCAGGCCGGCATCGGTTGTATCGTTGTCGGCCCATATTAACAGATAACCACCTGCTGGGATGGTCGTTGCAGCAGCATTGTTAGCTGGTATCCGCCACCTGGTGGGGACGGACAGATTGTCCGTAAGGTACATGCCGCCGATATTGATAGCATCGGGACCGTAGTTGTGGATTTCGATCCAGTCGTCGCATTGGCCCTGCGGGTCCTGGATACAATCGCTGTTGGAAGCCATGAACTCATTGATTGCCAGCGGTATTCCTTCCAGGTTCGATTGGTCAGCCATGAGGGCGAAATCGTATAGTTTGATTATGTCATCAGCATTAAGTTCGGCGATGCTTTTCGGCGGGGCCAGCCATTGCACGTCGAAAACCTGCACATCCGGCAAGTCGACCAGGCAGTCCCGGCTCAAGTCGCTTTCCGGGCACTTTGAATACAAAGAACCAACCCAAAATACCGTTAAGATGAGACTGAGCGATGAAGATTTTATACATCTAAGCATCTTTTTTCCCTTCCTCATAAATGGCTTGTGCTACTGACAGTGGTTTAATCCTTATAACTTCTTATCTTCGCTTATCTTAACATACAGAGAATGGTTAAGTCAATGTTTATTTATTTTTCTACAGCCGATCCGGTTTAATTGATGCTGCTCAGGGATATTGCTGATGGGAATACTTGTTGGATTTGAAATTTATTGGTGTAGTTTTTAACCTGGTGTGGCAATGGTATTTTCAGTTGCCTGCCAGAACTTTTTCCGACGAATCCAGAGTTTCCTGCATTTCCTCGCTAAGAATCTTTTCCAGCGAGGTCAGATTTGAAAACAGTTCTTCGGGGGCTTCCGGATTCTTTTCGTTCTGCAGCTTTTTGATCGTCTCCAGCAATTCCTTCTTGGTGGCCTCCCTGTGATTTTTCGATGAGAGCATCGACATGTCCCGTATTTCCTTGTATTTGGACATGGCATCGTCAGGAATCGGCTCGCTCATCGCGATCCGCAGCTTGTTATCGGCTGTGGTCACCGGAATCACGTTGTGCTGATTCGCACATTCTGATATCACCATATGAGCGGCGATCGGATCAACCAAATCGGCCGAAAGGTCAATGAATTCTATCTCATTCCCGGCCGCAATCACCCTGGTGATCTGATCTTCGTCGAGAAAATTTTCTTCCCGAAGAATACTCATTTCAGAGGCTGTCCGCTCTTCGTGTGCTTGTCAAGACCGGCATGGAGAACCTTTTGGTTGCCAATCTACCGGTTAATCGCTGTAATTATAGGACCCTGATGTTCCATAGCAACAATATCGACATCGCCTTGTGATGACTTAAAGACAAATATCGACTGAAACATTTTGCAGCACCCGGCGGCAGCCTCAGAACCGGCAGCGATCTTTGCCGAAACTCTTTGATTGCCTTGAGTGTCACAGAAATTCCAGAAGTGACCGATGATTAATGCCGATACTTTCTTCTGATGAGTTTTAATGGATGTTTGGGGCTGGAGGGCTCGAAACGATTGACAAATCATGTAAAGGACCGGAATATGGAAGAAATTATCGAGCGCCCTGTATCAATTGTAGCTGTCACTCGCGAGACCACGGTCAAGTCGGCCGTGGACATTATGTCCGGAAACCGCATTGGCTGTCTGATCGTTAATGATCGTAATGGGAAATATGCAGGTATTGTGACAGAGCGTGACGTCGTCAGTCGGGCAGTTGCATCTTCGATGGACCTTGAAAAGACCACAATCTCGGAGATTATGACTCCGCACGTTGTTTCCTGCTCTATTGGGACTCCCGCCGGTCGGGCGAGGGAGATTATGGCCGCTCATCATATTCGTCATCTTCCCGTAATTGACAACGGCGTGGTTGTCGAAATCCTCTCGGTTCGTGATTTGATGGGACAACAACTTCTCGAAGACAGAGCGGCGGCTGAAGATGTTGCGATGCTTGCCAATTGCCTTAAGAGCATAGAGCTAAGTGAAGCAGCCAATACGGTCACCGAAGAAGTGCCCAGGCTTTTTCAGGCCACCCGGTGTCTGCTGTGTCTTTGGGGTACCTCATCCGGTTCTCACGAGGATAGTGACAAGCCCCCGATTGTGGTAAGCGACACCGATTGTTTATGCAGCAAAGAACACCTCAAATCTCCGGTCGAAGGCGACGAATTATTGGGTGAAAGCGGATTTTATCATGACAGTGTTCCGAATGAGTGTCGGATGGCCGGTGCGCAAGGACCCCGCATGGTGATTCCGCTGTCGATCCTGGGTCTTAAAGAAAACACAAAAGAGCAGTTGTCCGGCTATTTGTGCATGTGCGGACTGGCTCATGGCGGCATAGTCAACAGGGAGCTGACTTCTTATAAGGCGAAACTCACGCGGGAAATTCTGACATCTCATCTGACCAACGCGAGTCTCTATCATCAGGCGAGGCTAACGTCTCAGACCGATGCGCTCACGGGCGTCGGCTCAAGGAGACTTCTCGAGGACAAGCTCGAAGCGGAATGTGCCCGTGCCATAAGGTACAAGCGTCCATTCTCGGTAGCCATCATCGACCTCGATAATTTTAAAACTATTAATGATGTATTTGGCCATGCCACAGGTGACGATGCCCTCAAAAAATTTGCCGAATGCATGAAAAACCAGAAGAGGATCCCGGATATACTCGCCCGCTATGGAGGTGACGAGTTTGTCGTCCTGATGCCTGAAACCGAAGCGAGCGATGCTCTGACATTCATAGAGAGGATTCGAGCGAAAGTCCAGCAAATAGAGGTTCAGGAAAACGTCTCGATGACGATCAGTTGCGGGGTTGCCCAAAGTTTGCCCGATTTCAGCGACTCTTCCAGCAACGTGATTCGCAGGGCTGACCTGGCTCTGTACGAAGCCAAGAGCGCCGGCCGGAATTGTGCCAAGCTCTGGAATGAAAAAATGTCAAAGGTTCTCAAAGCCGGTGACATTGAGTTTGAAAAGATTAAGAAGCTTAAAAGACGTGTCGCAGGCCTGTCGGAGCAGGCGGAGAAGATGTTTATGCAGAGCATCTGGGGATTGGTCCAGGCTCTTGAGGCCAAAGATCCTTATGCGAAAAAACATTCCGAAAGCGTGATGCATTATGCCGTCGCTATTGCCGGGATGATGAAAATCCCCCCCAAACAGTTAGATGTTCTTAGCCGTGCTGCTATGATTCACGATATCGGAAATATCGGGATTCCTGATGCAATTCTATCCAAACCGGGAAGGTTAACGCCCCGTGAGCGCAAGATCATTGAGCAGCATCCGCTTATTGCTGTACGCATACTTGACAAAATGAGCTTTCTTGAACAAGAGGTTAAAATTGTTCGAGCCCATCATGAGAAATGGAACGGCCAGGGATATCCGGATGGTCTTTTGAATACTTCTATACCAATTGGTGCTCGCATTTTAGCTGTAGCTGATACGTTTGATGCACTTATTTCAGATCGATCGTATCATAATTCGCGGTCTGTTGCCGAAGCGATCGGGATATTAACCGATTCATCCGGATACGATTTCGATCCCGAAGCTGTTAAAGCGTTGACCTTGTGGGTCCGGAAGATTCAAAACAAGTTCGGTAACGTGGATCAACTTACGCCGAAAGATTTGCTGGATTCACAAAAGCGCCTCGACGGTAGATCTATGGATGAGCTTGTTGCTGATACTTGCGCAGTTGATGCTTGATATTTTCGATACGGACATTAAAAGGCGGGTGCGAGGAAAAATAACTGCCGAGATCAAATTGGCTCGGAGGCGAGTTCAGTTCTGCTAAGCGTGAGAATAATTGTATGCAGGCGGCTGGTTCATAACCTGCCGCGGCAACCAGACGCACTCCGAGCCGGTCCGCTTCTGATTCCAGATCCTTTGAATAAGCGCTCTCGAGGAATTGCACACCGACCTTGCGCAGCCAGCCTGAAAGGACCCCGCGAATCGGTGCTGCCCGGGATGCTACGGCAATTGCCGAATTGCTGACGATACGGTTCATTGCGTGTCCCCGGATAGTGTGAGCCATCTCATGTCCCAGGATGCATGCAATCTCATTCTGATCGTACCGGCACAGTTCAATCAGCGATTGGGTCACAAAGATGAAACCTCCCGGCAGGGCAAAGGCATTGGGCTCGGGGCCTTTGACAGTTTCAAAACTGAATCTTCGAGACTTGTTGGCGACGCGGGCGGCAAGACGATTGCCTATTTCATTTAACATCTGGT
>CAYTNN010000140.1:0-2208 GCA_964439135.1 uncultured Pirellulales bacterium | reverse complement strand
GCCATTTTCTCAATGAACAGACAAAAGAATACTCTGCTTGACAACGTCACAATCTCTGTTAGATTGATTGGAAGCTTAGAAGTCGTTTATAGTATCAAAAGGCGTTCTGTTTAAGTTTGAGAGGAGTTGACTAACTTATGACTCGTAAAACATACCTGTTATTGATTTGCATGATACTCTTCTGGGATTATGTCTGTTCAGGAAAGCTTGCGCAACTCGAATGGGGCAATCCAAAGGTCAATGTAAAGCAAGATGCGTCTCAGTGGATCATCCAGGGGGAACGTCTCACAGTAGTAGTTGACTCAAATACCCTTGCGATGCAAGTCAGGGACAAGGACATTTCATGGAACATAGAGGGTTCAACACAAGGAGATCTGACTATTGAACATAGCGGCCGGAACATCCCTTTGTGTCTTAAAGATGCGAAGCAAATTAAAATAGAACCTTATGAAACAGGATTCAAGTCTGGAATAAAAATCCAGTTGAATGACTACCTCCATGAAGACGAGCTGCTGGAAATTCGCTTACAGCTCAATATATGCCTTCAGGCTCCCAGCGAAGATCTCGTTTGCGAACTGGTTGCTCAGGAAGATGCCGCTGCTGTTAAACAATGTTTATGGCCGGCCCCCTTTGAAAAGGCAAGTTTCGATTTCACAGTTGTCCCTTTCATGCAGGGAATGTTGCTGCCAAAGGAATGGTCGCAGCGCGTTTGGCTTTATGACACAATCTCTTACGGACGCGGTCTCTACATGCCCTGGTGGGGTCACCAGAAAGGTGATTCTGCAGCAATGGTTATTCTTGAGACGCCCGCCGATGGCGGCTGCCACTTTTCACATCCTGCAGGCGGACCTACACGGGTTGGTTCTCGCTGGGCGCATTCTCTGGGAAAACTTTCATATCCGAGGCGGGCCAGATTGTGTTTCTTTCGTAAAGGCAACTATGTAACGCTTGCCAAACGGTATCGGCGTTATGTCATTGAAAATGGATCTTTCGTTTCGTTAAATGAGAAAATTGCCCGTAATCCAATTGTAAAGCGTTTGATCGGCTCTCCGGTAATTCATACGAATATTCTCATACACATCCAGCCGGAGTCCAGCTATTACAACAAGAAGGAGCCTGAAAAGAATCATTATTATGTCAGGTTTGACAAGAGAGCAGAACAATTACGTGCCCTGGAAAAGAGGGGGGTCAACCAGGCCTATGTTCACTTAGATGGCTGGGGATTTCGGGGATATGACAATCTGCATCCTGACATTTTACCTCCGAGCCCCGAGGCCGGTGGATGGGAAGGTCTTCGTGCTCTTGCTCAGGCTTGTGACGATCTGGGCTATGTATTTGCCCTCCATGACCAATACCGTGATTATTACCTTGATGCCAAGTCATACAATGAAGACCATACGATCATACAGGAAGATGGCCACAGGTATTACGGCAGCACCTGGTATGGAGGCAAACAATCAATTCTATGTTCCAGTTTGGCTCTCGGGCATGTAACTAAGAACTACCGTTCTATTCTTAATAATAATGTCAAAGTCAGAGGTGCATATCTGGATGTTTTTGCCGTTGTCCCGCCGGATGAGTGCTACAATCCGGAGCACCCTGTGACACGAAAACAGTGTCTTCAATACAGAGGAGACTGTTTTGATTTTATCCGCACTCAGGTTGGAGTAGTCAGTTCCGAAGAACCCGCCGATTGGGCGATCCCTCACCTGGATTTAGTTCATCATGCGCCGTTTGCCTTGAATCCCAATCCCGGCCATGGGCCGGCGATGGGCATACCCGTTCCCCTCTTCAGTCTGGTTTATCATGATTCAATCTTTATTCCCTGGTCGCTTGGAAAAGGAGCATGGGGCATCCCGGAGAATGACTCAGGTTATTTACATGGTCTGGCCCATGCCGGCCTGCCGTATTTATCAATTACGCCCGCTGAAACGGAATTGCAGCGAGTTCGGACTATGTGTAATCTCAATAAAAGGCTTGCTCTGATAGAAATGACCAACCATGAATTTCTGGATGATAAGTATCGGCAGCAGCAGACAATTTTTGCAGATGGCACAAAAGTATTGATCGATCTTGACAAAGACACTTATACAATTGTTCCGGAGTTATAAGGAATGGGACTTTTGATTTTGTGCAATGGTAAAGGTAATTAAGATTAAGAGTAAGTAAATTATAGCCAAAAGCTGCCAACACGGGATAACCCTGCTA
>CAYTNN010000139.1:10700-12819 GCA_964439135.1 uncultured Pirellulales bacterium | reverse complement strand
CGGCATGGCAAAGTGGTACTGCAAAAATCTCGGAATGAAAATTATCAGGCAAGGCCCTCCTCCGGTCAATATGCGTTTCATTTCCGACGCCGGAGGCAATATGATGCTGGAGATATATCACAATCCGCCGGACGCCGTGCCGGATTACGCGTCGATGGATCCGCTGATGCTTCATATCGCATTCATGGTCAATGACGTGAAAGGGACATGCCGGAAGCTCGTCGCCGCCGGCGCTACAGTTGCCAGCGAGGTATCTGTAACAGACAGCGGCGATGAGATCGCCATGCTGCGCGACCCGTGGGGCGTTTCCATACAATTTGTAAAGCGAGCCAATCCCATGCTCTCACATTAGGTTAGGCACGATGCAGAAAACAACGAAAAACAAAGATACAGGCTGTCACGACTACACACGCCGTGACTTTATCAAAGCTATGGGGTTGGGGACGGCGAGTATTGCCCTCGGTACAAGCAACAGTCTGGCCGAAAGTGCGGCTGCCGACAAAGCCCGCCGGCCTAATCTTCTGTTTATACTTGCCGACCAGTTAGGCTATCAGCGATGCGGGTACTCGGGCGACAAAAAAGCCCGAACACCTAATATCGACAAGCTGGCTTCGCACGCGGCAAACTTCCAAAACGCGGTTTCCAATATGCCGGTATGTTCGGCATTCCGGGCGTCCCTTTTCACCGGCAAATATACCACTTCCACCGGCATGGTAATCAACGAGCTTCGAATGCGAACCGACCACGAAAGTTTCGGCAAGGTACTAACCCGAAACAACTACCGAACCGCCTACATCGGTAAATGGCATTTGTATGCGAATCAGTTGGGGCACCATTACGAATCTAAAAACAGCTTCGTGCCGCCGGGGCCCAACAGGCTGGGCTTTGACGGTTACTGGGCGGCGTATAACTTCCACCATAACTATTACGGCGCATATTATCACACCGACACACCCGAAAAAATATTCTACGGCGACAACGTTTACGAACCGGATGCTCAGACGAATATGATGATAGAATTCATCGGAAAGGCCTCGAAATCGAACGAACCCTTCAGTGCGTTTTTATCTTACGGCACGCCGCACGACCCCTGGGTGCAGGACAACGTGCCCGAGCGATATATGAAGGTGTTTAAGGATGTATCGCTGCCCAATCCACCGAATTACAAGGACACGAACGACAAATACGCCGACGACTGGGGCCGGCTAAATCCTCAGCAGCGAAAGATGCTGCAAACATGGCGCCGGCTCTACTATGCAATGACAGCCAACCTGGATTGGAACATCGGCCGGCTGCTTAACGCTCTCGAGCGGGCCGGGCTCAGCGATAATACTATCGTGGTATTCACTTCGGATCACGGCGAAATGTTCGGCGCTCACGGTCGACGCGCAAAGAACATATTTTATGATGAAGCCGCGCGCATCCCGTTTTTGATTCGCTGGCCGAAAAAGATTCGTGCCGGCACTGTCTCGGACGCGTGTATCTCGACCGTAGATATTATGCCGACCATCCTGTCGCTAATGGATTTGCAGGTGCCGGAAGACGTCGAAGGAACAGACCTCAGTCATTGCGCTATTGGCGGCGGGGGACCTGAGCCGCAGGCCGCCTTCCTGCAGAACACCGGCGCCTGCGCCGCCTGGGAGGATGGACATGAGTGGCGGGCCCTCCGGGACAAACAATATACTTATGCCGTCTATCGTGTAGATAAATCCGAACTTCTGTTCGACAACAAAAGCGACCCGTACCAGATGAAAAATCTGGCCGGTAATGCGAAATACCAAGAGACGCTCGAGCGCTTCCGCGGGATACTGGCCCGCAAGATGGAATCGCTTAACGATACTTTCGAGAAATGCACATGGTACAGGGACAACTGGACCGATGGTAACCGAAATATCATTCGGGCGGCCGGGGACTAATTATCCATCTCGCAATCGGGCTGATTTTCAGATCAGCATTTCTGGCCGGTTATCTCCAGCACGGTTTGCCACAAATGGCCTTCGGGATCGACTTTTTTCCTCTTCAAAACCGTCAGTGCCGTGGGGATATTGACGAAGTATTGATTCCAGTATCCGACGACCATATTTGTCCGCCCCGACATGCCGGCGTGCACGGCGTTTTG
>CAYTNN010000139.1:0-10600 GCA_964439135.1 uncultured Pirellulales bacterium | reverse complement strand
AAATTCACATCGCTGTTGGCCAGGGTGGCATAGGCGGCAATGAAGCCGGAATCGCGGCCCATCAGTTTTACCAATCCTACGCCGTTCCAGGCGCCTCTGGCCTCTTCGTGCGCGCCGCAAATCGCCGCTCGCGTTGCCTCGACGGCGGTCGAGAAGCCAAAAGACTGCTCTATACCGGAGATGTCGTTATCGATCGTCTTGGGAATCCCGATTACCGAAATCTTCAGGCCTCTTCTCTTTATTGCTTCAGCCAGGTCCCTCGCGCCTCGCAGCGTACCGTCTCCGCCGATAGTGAATAACACGCCTATCCCCATCCGCTCCAGCGTATCCACCATTCCATCTGAATCCTGCGGGCCGCGGGACGACGAGAGGATGTCGCCACCCTTGAGATGAATATCGTTCATTAGTTCCGTCGTTAACAGCATGGGCGGCTGGGGCGGTTTGGAGGTCAGGCCGGCGTATCCGTATCGGAAACCGTAAACGTTTTTTACGCCATACTGCCAGATGAGACTCAGCGTGATGGTCCGCACGACGTCGTTGAGGCCGGGACACAATCCACCGCAGGTCACTATACCGCAGTTTAGTCCGGCCGGATCGAAGAAAATCTTCCGGCGGGGGCCGGCCCTCTCAAACGTCGGAGGTTCTTTTCCCGAATCCTCAGGGCCTCTCAGATCATGAGAATGCGAGAAGACAAAAATTCTCTCATCGTCATCGACAAAATGACGATTATTTTGAATCAGAGGAGAATCGATCATCGGTGAGCCAATTCTCTCGATGGCCAAATCAGGCAATTCATCCGGTCTTAAACATGAAGCATCCATATAATATCCTCGATTATTTTTCGGATTATCCTCTATGACCTGCCGCCTTGTCAAAGAGTTTCTGCGAGCCTGTTCTGATGAGTTACGCAAAAAGAAATATCTGGACACTTCTTTTATTCGGACTATAATCACGCTGTGTATAAATAGCAAGTCCCAGAAGTGAAGCAGCCTGCTTAATTTAGCTACTTACCGGTGACAGGCAAGTAAACAAATAATATAATCTCGGCGAAGTAATCCGCGGGAGGCTTTCTTTTATGAATAGTATGCTGCGAATATCTTCGGTTTGGTTTTGCGTGCTTGCATTAGCCGGTCGAGCGATGCCTTCGGCAGACCCGGCAGCACTTTTTAAGGAGATTCAGCCTGCCATAGCAACGGTTGCTACCTATGACGGTGACAAAAACATCTTGAATAAAGGGTCCGGATTTTTTATCAACGAGCAGGGTCACCTCATTACGAATTACGACATTTTAAAAGGTACATACAGCGCCGAGGTCATAACTTACGATGGTAATGAGTATTCAATAAAACTCGTGCTGGCGGAAAATGCGGAAAGCGGCCTCGTAAAGGTTTCGGTCGATATCCCTGAGGATGCCGTCAAATTCTTAAGGCTTGCCGGAGCAGTGCCGAAAGTAACCGAACGAGTAATCACAGTCGACAGTTCGGTAAAGGCCGAGCAAGCCTTCAGCGGCGGTATTGTTATCACCGTTCGAGATATACCCTCAACGGGAAAGATATGTCAAATATCCGCACCGGTTTCGACAGGAGCAATTGGCGGTCCCGTGCTCAACGTCAGAGCCGAAGTAATCGGCGTGGCCGTCATTCGGACGATAGAAGGGCAGGCCGTAAACTTTGCCATACCGATAGAACCTTTTCTGTCTATTGACCCGGAAGCAACCGGCAGGACTTTGAGCCAATGGTCTTCCGACGTTTCCAAACAGGAAACCGCGGCGGGCCGGAGTTCATATCAGGATGGTATCGGATTTGTCTGGGCCGGCAGGAACAAAAAGGCTCTCAATTGCTTTAAAAAAGTTGTCGAGGTCGATCAAAAGTCTGCAGGGGCGTGGTTTTATATCGGCTACTGTTATGCCGAACTTGGCAGTCATCTTGAGGCATTGGAGGCCTATGAATCTGCTATCGGCATAAAACCTGACGATGCCCAGACTCATTATTATCTCGGGGCTGCTTATAACTATCTCGGGCGCCATATAGAAGCCATCGGAGCCTGCAAAAAAGCTGTAAGTATCGCACCAAAGCTGGCAGAGGCTTATTCCGTCCTGGGACTATCCTACGCCAAACTTACCCGCTACAAAGAAGCCATAGAAGCCTTCAATCAGGCCATCCAGGCCAGGCCTGATTACGCGGAGACTCACTACGACTTGGGTGTGCTCTATGGCGAGCTCGGCCGGCACGAGCAAGCTATGGAAGCCTTTATACGGGCCATCCGGATCGATCCGGATTTCGTGGATGCCCACTACAATCTGGGCGTCGCTTACAGCGAACTGGGCCGCCGGGAAAACGCTATAGAGGCCTTCAGGCAAGCTCTGCGGATAAATCCCGACCTGATGGAGGCTCACTACAGACTTCGAGCAGAATATTCCGCGCTTGGCCGGTATGATGAGGTAATCGAAGCCTGCAGGCAGGCAATCCGTATCAAGCCTGATGATCCTACAGCATACTATGACCTGGGTGTCGCCTGCGATAATCTCAGCCGCTATGACGAGGCGGCGGAGGCCTACGAGCAGGCAATCCGTCTGAAGCCTGATTATCTTGAGGCTTACCATAACGTTGGTTTGACATATGGCGAGCTTGGCCGGCATGAAGAAGCAATCGAAGCCTTCAGGGAAGCCATCCTTATCGATCCTGAATACCCGAATGCCTACTCCGGCTTAGGACTCACCTATTGCGAGCTCGGCCGCTATAAGGAAGCAATCGAGGTCTGTGAGCTGGCTCTCCAAATACGACTCGACCATGCGATGGCTTACCTGGGTTTGGGGATTGCCTACGAGGGGCTCGGCCGTCACGAAGAGGCTATCGAAGCTTTCAAAGAAGCGGTCAGGGTAAAGCCTGATTTCGCCGAAGCTTTTCTGAATCTGGGAATGACCTATGGGCAGCTCGGCCGATACCAGGAGTCAATCGAGTCCTGTAGGCTGGCGATTCAAACGCAGCCCGATTACGCGATGGCTTACTTTGGATTGGGGATGGCCTGCAACGAACTGGCTCTTCACGAAGAGGCATTAGAAGCCTTCAAAAAAGTTGCCGGCCTGAAGCCGGATTTCCCCGATGCTTATATCAACATGGGACTAACCTACGGCGCGCTGGGCCGCTACTCCGAAGCGATCATAGCCTTCAAGAAGACGGTTTCTCTAACGCCCGATGATGCAAACGCCCACTTCGGATTAGGATTATCCTATCTGTCAACAGGGAACAGAGATTCGGCCCTTGACGAATACAAGATATTAAAGACCCTTGATGCGGACATGGCCGACGAGCTTTTCGACCGCATCTACAGATAAAGACATCAAGATACCCGCAGCAGGGCCCTATGCCCTCAACGAAAAAACTCTTAGACCTTAACCTGCAAATCGAGCTGATTTCTGCCTCGCTCTGTTATCTACTTCAGGCGCTTTATCGAGGTATCCAACTGCTCCCTGATATTTTTGAGTTTTTCCTTCGGTTGTTCTATTTGCTCTCTTGTTTCCGGAGTCAGATTTTCAAAATCGTCTATCACATAAGGTGTAATAAAAACAAGCATTTCATTGTTGGCGGCTATGGATTCAGTGTGGCCGAATAGAAGTTCCCCGATCAGCGGTATATCACCCAGCAGCGGAACCTTACGTTTGACAATTCTGTCTTCCTGGAAGAGAATTCCGCCGAGCATAATTGTCTGGCCGTTCCCGACTATCATATTGGTCTTCGTCTCCATCTCGGTTCTCACCGGCTGGCCGTTCTCCATGTCACCAGGAGCCATCTGGGAGATGATAATGTTTATAATCATGTCCACGTCTTTGTTGGGAGTAATGCTTGGCCTGACCGCCAGAGTCATACCGACTCTTTGAAATTCGGTATTCTGCACATTCCCAGCCGTCGCCGAGGTTGTCGCGCTCGTGAGGAATGCAACTTTATCACCCTTAAAGAAACTCGCTTCTTCATTGTCTTCGGTCCACAATGTCTGTTGATTAAGAATCTTCGCATTCGTTTGTGTGGCCAGGAAATCGACCATCGCAGTAACATCTGCCGCCGCTGTTAATGTTAACGAGCCGCGTTCTTGCAAATACCGTAATTCATTAAGAACGGCAACAGTATCTTCGTCATAACTGCCGAACGCTGTCATCTCCGACCCGGTCGGTGCGAGCTGCATACCAAGAGAAGTCATGTTGCTGTGGTCAACTTCCACAATTATCGCCTTTATCATGACTTGTTTGCCGGGCACGTCAAGCTCTTCGATCAGCTTTTCTATCTGCGGCATAAACTCAGGAGGCGATAGAACGAGGATAGACTTGGTGCGAGGCTCTGGAACAAAGCGTATCCTGCCAATAACATTACTTATAGGCATTTCCTCATCGACGGTGCGTCGAGCGCCGGAACTGGACCACGGCGGCGTGTACTGGCTCTGGCTCGTGCTCTCGGCAGTAGTGGTCTGTGTTTCATCCATCGAATACTCGCTAAGTCCCACGTCACTACGCCTGAGGCTTGCGGACGTACCCGCCTCGGCAAACATCGCATTCAGGATTTCGCAGAGCACTTCCGGATCCGAGTACTTGAGTTCTATAACTTTCGGTATCTCGGCCATCTCCGCCTTATCAAGCTCCTTCACCAGGTCCTCGATTACATTATAAGCCTCAGGAATCTTGCTAATCACAATGATCTTCTTGGTGCCGGGCACTTCTTCAAAAGCCAACTGCCCATAGAGCGCCCCGACAATCTTCTGCTGGTCCACCAACTGGGTGGCAAACATACCTCGAAACATGGCAACACCACGGCTGCTACTGCTGCTGCCGCCCTCGCTAAAAAGTGACGTAAGAAGATTGGCCATCTCCACGGGGTCACAGTTACGCAGCTCGATTATTCTCGGCTTAAGAGAATCGATATCCAGAGGAACGTCCCATTCGGCGAGTCGTTTTCTGATTTCTACCATATTCTCCGGCGAGGCGATCACTGTGATCTCCTTAAGCGTAGTATACGAGACGACTTTTACCATTTCGGAAGATTGTGATGAACTTCCCCCCCGTCCCCGGGAATAAGAATTATATCCACCGAAAAAGTTTCTGTTGCTGCTGCCGCTCATTCCATCCTGATACAACTCGTCCAGCTTCTCTTTGATCATGTCGGGATCGGCGTGTTTAAGCTTAATATGGGCCGTCTCGAACTGGCCCGGAGGAACGTCTATTTCCGCTATCATCTTCTTGACAATCTCTCGCAGATCCTTGCGACCGAAAATGATTACCTGCTTTGTCTGAGTTAACGGCTGAACGAGAATGCTCGGCAGAAATTCCGTCCCCGGCAAATCCTGGAACCCGTCCCCAATGCTTTGTTCGACCTCCTGGGGATCGGCGTACCTGAGCTGGACGACCTCGTACTCCGATCCGACCGGCTCTTCCATGTCAAGCTTGTTGACCCACTCCCTGATTTGCTTCAAATCTTCCGCCGACGCCTTCGCAATAATCCATTTACGCCTGGGCTCGGGGATAAGAACTACCGGTCCGCGTGTCGTCCCCACCACAACCGAAGTTGCCGAACCTTGAGACGAATCGGTTTTCTTGGCGGCGCTGCTTGAAATTCTTTCAGATGAGTTTCGGGATGAATTCTGCCTCGAAGACCCCCTGTTGGCACGGTCTCTGTTCCTGTTGTATTGTAAGGTGCTTCTGCCTTCCATCTCGCCCAAAAGGATGTTTAACATCTGGACAATCTCCGAAGGGTCACCATAACGAACTTCAATAATGTCCGTTACGGCCTGCTCGGATCCGGGCACGTCAAACTGCTGGATAATCCGTTCAAGACGCATAAGGTTCGAGACCGTATCAATCACCATCAGAGTACCGCCGGTTTCGTCAACACTCATGTAGCCATACTCGCCGATCAATGGCTGAAGAATCGAACCCATCTCGGAGGGACTGTAGCTTAACAGTTCAAAAAATTTCTGAACAACTTGATCTTTGTTTTCAATCATAGCAAGCGGCTCACCGGCGGGTATTATGGGAACCCGGCCGAGTTTTGCATCCGCTATCGGCTTGAGAAAGATAGTCCCGTCGCTTTCTTCGACAATGTAGCCTTTCATACGCAGCGCGCTGTATATCACACGAAGGGCTTCACTCCTCGGCAGCTTCTCGGGCGCATATATGGTGACTTTCTGCTTCAGCGCCTCGTCTGTCGGGATGATTACCTTGCCGGTCCAGCTTGCCAGCTTTTCAATAATGCTTTTCATCTCGACACTTTTGAGGTTCACGAACTCCATCGGCCCATTCGGATCGGCAGGCTCATTCGGCTCAGATTCGGCAAACATTCTTACAGGCTCGTCATCACCCGCCGGCCTCCGCCTGCGGGATTCATCGACGTCGAAGGTCACCATCGGCTCGTTCGCTTCGCCCGGCACGTTGGGCTCAGCAGCCACTTCGGTTTCATCCGGATTTTCCGTTTGCACGGGCGCGGGCGGGTAAAAACCAACCCTCCAGATAATAAGAATCGCCGCGAGACCGACTACAATCGATATTATTGATTTTGACCGTTCCATTGTATTGTCCTCAATAAAAAACTAATTATTCTCTAACTGTCCGGCGTCAGGCCTGTTACCCGGGCGACGCCTGCCGCCTTCTCCGCCACCAAAGCCCCGGTCTCCGCCGAGCCCTCTGGGCATAAAGCCATATTTTTCGCTTATCTGATTTCTCGCTTCTTCTCTTTCAGCCTCCGACATTTCCTCCCATCTGGCCCTGAGTGCTTCTATTTCCTCTCTCATTTTCGTCCTGTCTTCATCGGAAAGCTCAGAACCCATGTCCCGTCGCCTGCCGCTGAATCTTTCTCGCATCTGGGCTCTGAATTTCTCTCTTTCCTCGTCGGTCATATTCTCAAATCGCTCCCTCATCCCGGTTCTCTGCTCTACTAATGCGGTTCTCTCTTCAGGAGAAAGGTTGCCGCCCATGTCCATTCCTCCAGAGCCGGGCATTCGTCTTGCCTGTGCACGCTCCCTTTCAAGTTCGCCGGGGGATTTCTCCGGGACTTTAGCTGTTTGGGGTTCATCTTTGGCTCCACTGAACCTTCTTTCTCTAATGCAAATACCGATAGCAAAAGCAGCAATAAGCACCCCAACACAGACTAATACAAAGACTACTGTTGATCCTGACTGTTTCATGTTATTCACCTCATTTGAATAGTTATGTTATTATCTTCCGCCGGAACCCCGTCCACCACCCGGCCCCCCTCTGCCTCCGCCCGGTCCCCCTCTGCCTCCGGAATCCCTTCCCCCGCCCGGTCCCCCTCTGCCCCCGGCGAATCTTTCTCGCATCTGGTCTCTAAAAGCTTGTCTTTCCTCCTCAGACATATTTCCAAGTCTCTGCCTCATTGCCATAAATCCCTCTCCAAGTCCCCCTTGGTCGCCATCCGGCCTTCCCCCCTCAACGTTAATAGTGACTTTCGTGGCACCCCCTCCTTCTGCATTTTTACCATCACCTTCATTTCCCTTGGTCGTTGCGGTTCTGCCTCGCGGCCCGCTCTTGGCTTCGACAATCACCGCCTGGATTGGAAGAAAGCTTTTCTCCTTACCGTCCCACATGATCGTGACCGACGTAGGGCCAATCGCAACAATCTTCGCGTCTTCTACTGTCTCACCGACGTTGTACCACTTGTCCTTTATCAGCACCTGGTCACCGAAAATACCCGAGACATCCTTAACAGGGTGCTGTTTCGCCTGAGGCGGCGCAAACAGATTGTTCTTTTTCAATTCATCTGTAATCGCAGCGGAGCTTGCTAATTGTTTTTCTATATTATTCGGATCGGTCCCGTTCTGCTTGATGGCTCGTTTAACCACGCTTTCGGCCCTTGCCGAAACCACAAAAAAGCTCGTCACCTTCACGAGAATCAGGATGCCGCAAAGCACCGAAACTCCAAGCAGCACCGTCGGAATCAGTTCTTTTTTATTTTTCAAATGATCTTTTAGATTATCAAGTTTCATGATTTATCTCTCCTATCGGGCAAACGTCGATACCGTTAAATCCAGCGCCACTTCTCCTTGCTTCTTTGGATCACATTTGATTTTGAGCTCTTCGATCCCAACCAGGTACGGATTCTCATTCAGCCGCGCGAGGAAATCAAGCACCTGCACGAACTGGCATGTAGCGTTGCATTTTACAAGTAACAACTTATACCCGGCCTGCGGCGATTTCCTGCCGGCCTGAATCTGCAGGGGCTTGTTCTTGATGCCGGCCTTCTTAAATTGCTCGCTCAGCTTATCTCGAAACAGAAACTTCTGCTCTTCTTCGACCTGCGGCATCTCAAACACAGGCACAATGGACGCCAGGCCCGCCTGTTTGGCCTTGTCTACATCGATAGTGTCCAGTTTAGTTCTGAGCACAGCCCCATTTGCCTTGGCTTTCGCCCAGCGTTTGTGTCCCGCCGAGCCAAACACGAACAGAATGATTGCCGCTGCTCCCATAAGACCAAACTTCAGCGCCCGGATATCTTTTTTGCTAAATTTCTCGATCATGGCTTTCCCAACTTTCAACTCTTCGATTTTGTCGTTTTCGTGCTGAAATTCTTATAATGAAAAGTCATAGTGAATGTAATTTTCCTGCTTTTCGCGTTCGTATTCGCAGTGTAATTCACCTTTTCCGTACCTTTGGTATTTTGTAAGTTTTTCTCATACCTGCTTAACTGGTCATTGCTCGATGCCTCCCCGCTTATGCTTACCGGCTGGCCCTTCTTGAAGGACAAACTGGTCAGTTTTATTCCCCGCTCACCGCTTTCGTTCACTACTTTGAGCAGATCCAGCAAATCCGGCCTTTCCCGCGCCACCGTTTTGATCAATTGCTGCCTCTTTACAAGCAGGTTCATATCAACATCTGAAACGGACGCCTCCAGGCGCTTCTCGATCGAATTCGGGCCGGCTATATCAACCGCATAAGAAACGATAACCAGCAAGACCAGCATAATAGATGCAATTGCAATCGTCACCTTTGGTGAATACAGCCAATGTTTCTGAACGACCTTCTGCATCGGATTATACAAACGTTCGAAAATATTAAGCTCATCGTTACCTTCATCAAACGCCATCAGAGCAAGACCTATCGGCGTACGATATTGGTAGATATCTTCATCGGAAAGCTCGCTTTTTGCCATTAATCCGTTAAGAGCCGGCGTAGCCACTCGCGCATTCAATCCTGCCAGCCTGAGAGATGAAACTATGCTTACATATGAAGCGCTGCCGTCGGAGAGTACAAAAACCGGCAATTCCCCCTGATTGGAACAACCGAACAAATCAAGCACACTTCTCATATCCTGGGCGAATCGTTCGGAGGTTTCCGTTTGTTCCTCTGTCACTTCGGCTGAAAAATCCTCTATTCCAATATCCAGTACTACAGCATTGCTCAATCGTCCTTCTTCAACCAGGCAAACCTGCGTATTATGTGACCCGGTGCTCAAAACCACGGCATTATCTTTATTTCCGGAGAAGAACACCTCCCATATTTTCACTATCCCCTCACAGTTCAATAGTATTTTTGCCGGCTTGAAACTCCGCACTTTGCCTATGAATTTCTGCAACTGCTCTTTTCTTGCCACGGCTATGGTAACGCCCATCTGCTCATCCCGCAGTTGGTCGGCCCGCCAGGCAAGCTCGATTTGCTCCGGAGGCAGCGGCAGCCGCGTCTCAGCCTGAAGTTGGATGATCGATTCGATTTCTTTGTCTTCCACGGCAGGCACAGTAGTACGGTGAAAAATCGTTCCAGCCGTGTTAAAGCCAGCTACAACCATCCTGTCACTATCGGAATCTTCGAGTGCGGTCGGCTCGACGGACAAGCCGCACTCGGCGGCAAAACCTCTCCAGTCCGCATCAGACTCTTCGCTGCTCCGGGTCCAGAGAATCTCGAAAGACCCACCCTGTTTCCGGAGCTCCACGCCCTTGAATTCGTTATCATCATTTACGATGGCTACTATGGACTGCCATATTCCCATATTTGTCTCGTTATTATTCATGTCGTTTAATTTTCACTCCAAAGGCAATCGAGAACCTCGGCAATAATCAATTATCAGTTATTAGTTTCCTGGTACCAGAAAAGTATCCGGCAGGGCGTCGAACTCCTGTCAACAACCGCTTCGGTATGCAGTGTTGTCCCGCTCACGCCGTTTCTGTCAGCCGTCGCAACACAGCGAATCATAAATACGTCCGAACTGGTCGTAATATAATTCTCGATCTGACTAAAAATATCGCTACTCAATATACCTTCCTCGGTCAGTTCGGAAATATCCTCTATTCCCTCAGCCAGTGTATTCCTATAAGATATTATTGCCTGGGCGGTACGTTCGGCTTCATCTCCTCCGCCAAGTAAAGCTGCCAGCACTATGTCCGAGGCCGTATTGATATTTACTTTTGCCGATGTTTGACTCGTGCTTTCGGAAGTCTGGTCAGTGCCGGAAGTCTGATCCGTGCCGGAAGTCTGATCCGTGCTGGAAGTCCGACCCGTGCCGGAAGTCTGACCCGTGACGGAAGTCTGACCCGTGCCGGAAGTCTGACCCGTGCCGGAAGTCTGACCCGTGACGGAAGTCTGACCCGTGACGGAAGTCTGACCCGTGAC
>CAYTNN010000138.1:0-12858 GCA_964439135.1 uncultured Pirellulales bacterium | reverse complement strand
CCCGGCTTCGGGGGAATAACTTCTACCGCAAGCGCGTTCGTGCCTTCGGAAACGAATTTCGAGATGTCGAACTGAAATCGGCGGAAGGCGCCTCTGACCTTGGTTGCCGGCGCGATCTGGTTGCCGTTCAGCCAGATGTCCGCACTGTAGTTTATGCCGTCTAATTCGAGCAGCACCGTCCCGGCGGCGTCTTTCTGAGAAAGTTCAAATTCCGTTCGATACCACCACGGTTTCTCGTACGGTTCGCTGGGAATCTTGCTCAGATTCATGCCGAAATAAGGATTCTTATAGACGCCGTTCTCCACAAGGGCGGCTAATACTGTCGAGGGGACACTCGTCGGGTACCAGCGGCGCGTGTCAAAGCCCTGGCTGGAAATTCGCTCCGTCGGCTTGATAACTTCCGAAGACGCCTGAATCATCCAGCCGGCGGAAAGTAATCTATCGTACTGAGAATCACTTTTATTCATAGCCTTGCCATTGACTGCGTTGTTCACCATGAATCAACTCTAATTATGCAATTGATGGTACAGAATAGGAGGAACGGTTGCAACTATCAGATAAATTTGTTATCTTGGTTCAGTCGAGTTGGTACAGACATTAAGAAAGGAAAAAAAGAATGAGCATGTTAGCCATCAATGGCGGCAAGCCGCTGCGGGATGCCAAAGCGAAACCGTGGCCCAGGTGGCCCGTTTGGGATGAAAAGGAAGAGAAAGGCCTGCTTGAGGTCTTAAGAAGCGGAATTTGGTCGTATAACGGCCCGAAGGAGTTGGAGTTCAACAAGGCCTTTACGAAATTCATCGGGGCCAAATATGCAATATCAGTGGCCAATGGAACCGTCACTTTACAGCTCGCTCTGGAGGCGTGCGGCGTCGGACTGGGCGATGAAGTGATTGTCCCCGGGCTGACCTGGCAGGCGACGGCCGGAGCGGTTTTGGATGTCAATGCCGTTCCCGTGCTCGTAGATGTCAGACGAGACAACTGGTGTATCGATCCGGCTGAGGTGAAGAAGGCAATCACGCCGCGAACCAAAGCGATTATCCCGGTGCACCTTTACGGATGTTTTGCCGACATGGATGCCATTATGGTGATCGCTCGCAAGCACAAGCTAAGAGTAATCGAAGACTGCGCCCATAAGCATGGGGGGCAGTGGAAAGGAAAGAAAGCCGGCAGTATCGGTGACGTGGGAAGTTTCAGCTTTCAGCTTTCGAAACTCATGACGGCAGGGGAGGGCGGGGCCCTTACTACAAGCGATTCTGAATTGTTCGAGAAGCTCGATGCGCTTCGAAATTGCGGCAGAAGACCCGAGAACCAAGAGTCCGCCGATAAGGGCGCGGGGCTCTATGGCAGCGAAGGTGACTTGATTCAGTCGGGTAACTACCGGATGACGGATTTTCAGGCGGCCCTGCTGATTGAATCGCTGAAAAGACTGCCGGGACAAAATCGTATTCGAGGCGAAAATGCAAAATATTTAAACTCATTGCTCGCGGAACTTCCCGGTGTTCTGCCGATGAAAAACGATAAAACGGAAGCATTGGGAGCGTGTTATAATTTCTCGTTCAGGTACAATAATGAGAAATTCAAGGGCCTCGATGTCAGGAAATTCAGAGAGGCGCTGGGCAAAGAGCTGGGATGTTCGATTGAGGCAAGTTATGAGCCTCTGAATGCATGTGCGTTATATACCCCCCATACGAAGCCGCAGCGATATAAGCTGAGTAAAAAGCACTGGCAGCAAATCGATCCGGCGGCATTCGAACTGCCGGTTTGTCATAGAATCTTTACGGAAGAATCGGTTTGTTTTCATCATACCGTGCTGATGGGTACAAAGGCGGACATGGATCTGATCGCCAGGGCCATTAAAAAGATTTATGACAATGCAGGGGAACTGCTTTAGGCTGCTCGTAGGGGCAGACTTCAGAGGCCTTAGAAAATATAATAAGTGATAAAAATAAAGGCCAGATCGCACAGTGCCCAGAGTTTCAGGTTAAGCCACCATCTGCGTTTTTTCAGTCCTTTGTAGATGTAATCATTTGGAATAAGCAGAACCAGAATCCCTATCAGGACGAACAGGACGAGAAAAACGTTCTTGGCGGCACCGATTGAGACGCCGGCCAACCAATCGAAATTAAGGACATATCTGACAGCGTGTAATATAGCTTTTAACATTCTGCTTAAGCCCCAACTTGTGCCGTGTTTGGTTTTGGTTCCGCCAGCCGGTATACTAATCCGTACAGCCGTTCATCCGGGTGCGGCCGGGTGAAAAGGCTGACAACTATAGCAATAACCAGCCCGGCCAGGAACGACCACCAGGAAACATAAAGGAACGGGTCCTCGATTTCAAACAGGTACCCTTTGAAAATATAAAGCAAAGCGGAAACTGTAATCCCGCCCACCAGGCCGAACAGTCCGCCCCATTGTGTAGTGCCGCGCCAGAAAATACCCAGCATGAGAACCGAAAAGACCGGCCCCTGGAAGAATGACAGGAAGGTTTGTATCGCGATATATATCCCGGCGAAGTATTGACTTACCGGAGACGTAATCACACCGAAAATTAATAGTACGATAGTTGCCATTCGTCCCACTACCAGGTAGTGCCGGTCGGGGGCATCCTTTCTTATATATTTTTCATAAATATCTTTCGTCCACAATGTTGCGGTCGAATTCAGCATCGAGTCGATGCTGGACATTAAACCTGCCAGAAGGGCGGCAAATATCAATCCCACCAATCCCCAGCCGGCGGGGAGCAATTCTTTAACGAGCAAAGGAAAAGCGTTATCGCCGTCTTTAAGGCCGGGATGCAAAACAATCGCAATCAGGCCCGGGAATAATACCAGCACCGGGATAAACATTTTCAGGAACGCTCCCCAGATCATGCTGGCCTTGGCGTCCCATTCGCTTTTGGCTGCCAGGCACCGCTGGACAATAGCCTGGTTGCCTATCATGTAAGCGTTGGCCATTACGAAGGTCAGGCCGAAAAGAATCCCCGTCCAGGGGAAAGGAGTTTTAGTGTCCGCCGGCTGGATTAATCGAAAATAATCGCTGACTGAATTACCCTGGGCGGTGATCTTATCGACCAGGCCGTCCCAGCCTCCGACACGGTAGAGCCCCAGAATTACAATAAGGGCTCCACCTGCAAACATGATGACCAATTGAATCACGTCGGTCATCACTACGGCGGCCAGCCCTCCGAAGAACGTGTAAATCCCGACCACAGAGGCCGTGATGATGATCGACTGCCAGAAAGGCCATCCCATCAGCGTGTTCAGCAGTTTTGCACTGGCCCAGAAGACGACCCCAAGATTGAAGGCGAAGAAAATGATCCAGGTCAGCGAGGCCAGAGTGCGGACGTAATCGTTGTAGCGCTTGCCTAAATATTCAGGGATAGTATAGACGCCCGCCTTCCAGAAATACGGAATGAAAATAAACGCCCCGAGCAGCATCGCCGGCACCGAGCCGATCCAGTCGAAATTGCCCACGGAAATCCCGAACCTGTACGCCTGACCCGAGACCCCGACGAAATCCTGTGCCCCGATGTCCGAGACGACAATCGACATGCCGATAGCCCAGAACGGCAGGGATTTGCCGGCGAGAAAATAATCCTCGGAGGAATGGACGTAACGTTTGAAATAGAACCCGAGCAGCATGATGCCGATCAGGTACGCGATAACCACCACATAATCGAGCCCGCCTAACACGAATCAGATCTCCTTACTTGATTTTATTCAGGTATCTGCCCAGCCAATAGGGCAGAAGGTATATGTCGCCGCTGTATTCCCGGCGTCCCCCTTCGCCGCCGTCCATGCTGAAACCGTTGCCATTGTACTTGCTCATGGGCCGTTCATCGGGCGGCAGGACCTCGCGGGTAGTCTGGTCACGAAAATTAGGCTCCAGCAGCTCAATGTCTTTGCGATGACTGTTTTGAACGGACCAGCTTATAATATCCAAAGGAAATTCTTTCAGGCTCCAGATGGTTTGGTCCAAATCAAAATCCGCCGCTCCTGTCATGGCATAAATCAGGTTCCAAAGCGGATTCTTTTCCGGCCGCTCAATCTCCCAGTGCCCCTTAATTGTCTGGAAGTATTTTTTGCGAAGTTCGTCATTAAAGGCATATTTGTATAAATTCCAGTAAGACATAAAAGCCAGCTCATCGTCGGAATGATTCCATTCGGTTGTCAGATCTATGCCGGGAATCCGGCCTATTCTGGAGATGGGGATCATGATGTTATCCAGGTAGCCGTGCTTTTCTAACAACTCGAAGGCTTTGTCTTTGTAGATTTCCTTGCCGGTGAAGTGATATGCCGTCTGCAGGAATCCGATGATTTCGACGGAGTTGAGCCTGCGGTCACCCACCTGCTTTGGGAATTTGTTTACGTAATCCGGATTCCACTTGCCCCAGAGCGTCGGCTTGCCGTCGAAGTCGACAAGGTATAAGTCATTTCGCACAATGTGAGCCGTAATATCGTCTATCAGGGTAATCGCCCGGTCTCGCCATTCTTTGTCCGGAACGACTTCGGCAAAAATGCTGTAGACGAAGATGTGCCCGACGATTTCATCGCTGCTGGTTGTCGCTTTCCATGTCCAGTTCGGGTCCCCGGCGGGCTGCCAGCGGGACTTGTCCGACAAATGGTAGCCCGCGCGTTCGAACGATCGGGAAGGAAAACCTTCGATGTGGTTAATATGCGACAGGCGTTCCATTGCATCGAACGATTCGTAGCAATTCTGCAAAGCATCGTCGGACTTGGTGACGGCGTAACGGAAAAGCTCGCCGGCCAGGTACATGCTGGTCCATAAGCCGTCGTTGTCGCTGTCGACAAGTGTTCCCGACGAAAAATCACCTGCTTTGCTCATGGAAAGTGCGCAGTTCAAACCATGCCGCATATGGCGTTTTCGTGTTAGCTTGTCGAAGTGCTCCGCTTTTTGCTCAAGAGTCATCGGCTCGAAGTGAATTATGTTAAGCCCGCTCTCGCTGAGGACCAGTACGCAGTTATCAGGGCCTTTTGATATATCGATAACCTTATCGTCTACGAGCCAGCGTTTCGAGGCGTAGTAGTTCGTCCGGCCGTCACCGTCTAATGCAAAAGCTCCTCTGGGCGTCCCGAACCAGATTGATTCGCCGATTTGCCTGATGCAGCGTATATCTGTGCAGGGCAATTTCTTTTGCAGGTCCGACCGCGGCTTCAAGGAGTCCGCATCCAGTTCGAGGTAACCATCCTGAGTGCCGATGACGAGGACGGTATCGTTTTTTATCAATCCCATGCAATTCAAGTTACCGCTCTCGAAGACTGTAGCAGCCTTTGTCCCGGGACTGAAAAATTCGAGCCGGTCGTCGAACAGCAATAAAAATCGGTTGCGTGTCCGGTCGAACAAGATTTGTTTCGCCCCGGTCCGAGCTGTGTCCCACTTGTCAACGCATTTGCCCTGGTTGAAATAGGCGAGAGAGTTTTTTCCCGCCAGCAGAAAATCGAAGCTGCTTCCCGGCACAAACAATCTGGCATCGGGCATTTTGTGGGGAATAAGCAGCCGGCCCGCCCAGGCGTTGCTTAGAACTGCCTTATCGGTAAGGTAGATAAATTGGCCGCGATATGTCTCCAGACTTTTTATCTGCATATCCGCCAGCGGCCTGTAACTGAGTTCCGGAACGAGTTGCCCGTTATGAACCTGCAAGAGCCCCTTATTCGATAAGACAAGGACCCGGCCGTTTCTATCGGAGCGTACGGCAGACAATTTTGTGCCGGCCAGCTCTTCGGAAAGCGGTAATATCTGCGAGAAATCCTGAATAAAAGGACGGTCCTCGTAGAAATGCCGAACGTCACTTGAATAAGCAGCCGAAGCGCTAATTAATAAACCGCAGATTGCCGTGCAGAGAATCCTAATCATCATATTATCCTAACCATCTAATTCGATTGTTCTGTTCATCATGGAACGGGAAAAAGTATGTTATTCCAATAAGCCATGGAGGACATTGTAATCATCGCGAGCGGGCATTCAAGGAAAATTCAAGCCTTACGAATGAACGATAAAACGCTGTTGAAAAATCGAAAAAAAAAGGGCCTATACCTCATTGAGCGGCACAGGCCCCTGATTGATACAAATTTTATGTCATTTTAACGAAAGCTGCGTTTACTCTGCGGCAGCCTCATTCGTTCGATTCAGCCGGATATCGTCGATGTATATCTTGCCGAAACCGCCGGGGATCGTAATGTTGCCCTGGGTGCCAAGACCGATAGCAATTCTGTCGACGTTGCTCAGGTCGACGCCTTGATCGGCAAAGGCCTGCAGTGGAATAATCCACTCGGTCCATGTTTCTATCGTAGCAGCGGCCGGATCATCGTGGATAACAACCGCGGGTGCGCCTGCGATATTGGAAACGGCTACATACAGCGGCTCAGCGGCGTTAGCCGCATAACCATAGAACCATAGCGACAATTCCGCAACGCCTTGCTCGGTCCAGTTACGGTGGACGGTTAACGTATGCTCGACTTGCGAATACTTGTTGTAGCCCTGCTTATTGTTGTCATAGGAAATCGGCATAGACTGACTGCCGCCGTGGACGATAATCTCCTCCGTGTAAGACGGGGATGTTTCATCGCCAACCGCAGCGCCGGTACCGTTGCCGGGATAGTAAGGGTCAGTACCCATCACTCCATAACCAAGACCATCTTTCCATGCGTACCATATCTGGTTCTCGCCGGCATCGTAGTCTTCGAAATCGTCTATCCCGATGAAATCGGCAACGGTAAAGCTCCATACTTTGCCTTTGCTGATAGTCCCGTCGTTATTTAACTCGTCGATACGCCAGTAGTAAGGTCCGCCGCCCCATTCGACATCGGATGAGATGTTGTAAACGGTATCATTCTGTTGCCCCCGGTATATGCCTGCCGTGTCGGACGCATCGGCATTTGCGACGGCGTCTTTATCAATCCCGAAGTAAACATCATGCTGGGATACATTATCTCCCGGCGAGAAGCTAAGAGTTGCCGCATCTGTGACATAAGGATTGGAGCCGTTGGCCGGAATCGGGTCCCAGGCGAGTAAGGGGTCGCCTCTCATAACCTGCTTGATCTCGTCCAAAGTTAGAGCCTTATCGTAAAGCTGGACGTCACTGAGCCAGCCTTGCCATCGTCCTCCGCCGGTGGGTTCGCCGGCCATGTAAAATGGATTTGCAATGATAGTTTTTGTGATAGTGCTGGTTCCCGACTCGACGCCATTGCGATAATAGGTCAGGGTTGTTCCCGTCTTGACGCCGGCGTGGTGAATCCACAGGTTGGCAGGGATGTCTTCGTAATCGACGGTCATGAGGTAATCGGGATCATTGTTGTAGAACTCGAATTTTGCCGGTGTGAACTTGATGAACTCAAGCGGGTCGGCACCTGTGGAGCTATACCGGTTGCCCAGGATCAAATCGTTGCCTCCCACGGCTGTGTCCGTGGCCTGGTTCGGGTGCTGCCTGGCCCAGAACGACCAGGTAAATTCGTTGGTCAGCGTCATCTCCTGAATTCCGCCGGCAATGACGTATGCTCCGGTGCTGTCGTTTCCGTTAAAGCTGAGAACCATGCCGCGTTCCGGGTCGTCGAACCAGACCGAACCGTTTTCGCCGAGTCCCTGGTCCATGTTGATTATGGCCCCGTGATTGCCGTATCCGGACCAGTCAACGGTGGTCTGGCCGTAGCCCTCATCAAGCTTCCACCAGCCGAGAAGATTCGGATCGGTAATTTGTATATCGGGCAATGTTGTGAAGCTCCAGACGTCGCCCTTATGCGTGGCTAAGCCGTCGAACTCATCGATCCGCCAGTAGTAAGTCTTATCCAATTCGAGGGTACCGGGTGAATAGGTTGTAGTTACCTTAGAGAGTCCATTCGCGGCATTATTCACATCGTCAAAATTTTCGCCGAAATATACGTAGTGCAATATGGAATCGTAACCTGCCGTCCATGTAAGGGTCACACTCGGATCGATAAACATGGTTCCGTCTGCAGGACTGGCGTCATAAGCCTTTTTGGAGGGAATCCAGAAGCTCCAGACCGGTCCTTTCCAGGGGCTGTTTGGCTCGGCCTGGTTGACCTCGTCTATTCGCCAGTAGTATGTTGTGCCCGGAACGAGACCATCCGGATAAGGAAATCCGATGAAGCCGATGATAAAATACTCCGACTCATGGTTCCCCTTAAAAGTATCGCCGGTTCCTTCATTTACATCGTCGAAATTTTCGCCTATATATACGTCATGTGAAGCCGCAAAATCTCCCGGTTTCCACGAAAGACTTACCCATGTATCGGTATATTGGACACCATCTTCCGGAGTGGGACCATAGGCCTTTGTTACCGGCCCGGCAATTTCATTAGTAAGGCCATAGAGGTGCCAAGACTGGTTAAAGAGGCTCTGCGTCGCGGTGATCACCAGATCCTGGCCTTCGACCGCGGTGAACTGGTAGTTGACGTAATAGGCGTCGTTACCGTTGGTGAATCCCGGGGGAGAGGCAGAAGCGTCGTCCTGGTTGATCGGTCCGGTGGAGTCAGAAATGGGGCCGGCGCCATCGGGATCGAACACGATGGTCGCTGTGCGGTCGTTACCCGCTCCCCACTGGCGTGAGTAGATCCGAGTGCTGTAGGTCTGTCCCGCGGTGAGCCCGCTGAGCGTCCACGTCGTGGTCCCACCGGCGTCGTTATTGCCGTTGTAAATCATGTCGGTCAGCAGGTTCGCCAGACTACCGGAGACGTTGTGAGCGGCATTGCCGGCGTGATCGTTCAAAGTTCCCGAGGAAATCGCTCTGTTGAAGTTCAACGTACCGTTGGCCGCATTGTTGTAGGTATCGAACTGAACCCCATTGATCAAGGCACCTGGGCTGCCGGTCCCAAAATCCAATTTGTGGGTGTAGGTTTTGTCAGCACTGATGCCGGAATCGGCATCATTAGTGACCTGGACATAACTGATCACCCCCGCGTTGGCCGAGGTGGTCGTGAGGCCCAGGATTGCCATCGCCACAGCGGCGAGGGTCAATACAGTTCTGGTTCTCGTAGTCATCTTCTTACACATAATAGTCCTCCTTATCAAAGAGTTTGAATTATTACGCTTTAGCTGTGACCTAAAGCAGCTGACAACGATCTTTACTTTCACTTTGCTCATTCCACGTTTGCTCGGTGCAATTTCTTATGAATTGAGGTAAGCCTCCTTCAAAAGCAGACTATGAGTATTTAGCACAAATCCAAAAATATATAAAAACCTATGTAAGTTCGGCTCCAGGGCGGAAAATACCCAAAAATTCCATTATCATTTATACCAGATTGGCCATCTTCGAGTCAACGAAAATCTTTTATGTCCTAAAGAGCGGTCAGTTCACGCTTATCCTGCAGGCTTTAAAGATATAACCATAGTTTCTTAGGTGGGATTTCCTTGCTATCGGGCTGTAATGGTTTATTTGCAGAGTATTTATTTGCTGCAATAAAAAGCAGGGCCCATACCGGATTGCACGGTATAGGCCCCGTATTTAACCCAATCATCTTGATTGAAAGCCGTCTTTTATTCTGTAACGGCGTCGCTCGGCTGAATCAGGCGGATATCGTCAAAGAACATCTTGCCCGAACCGCCGGGCGTGGCCATATTGCCCTGGGTACCAAGACCAATAGCTATCGTGTCGACATTGGTCAGATTTATGCCCTGGTCGGCAAAAACCTGTAGCGGGATAATCCACTCGGTCCAGGTGTTGATCTGTGCCGCGGCCGGATCATCGTGTACCACCACCGCAGGTGTGCCGTTGCTGTTGGACACGGCCACATACAGTGGCTCGGCATCGTTGCTGAGTATGCCGATATCCTGGCTTGTCCACTGCCCGGTGACATTACCGGTAGTCGTGACGTTAGTCAATACGGCCTGACACGTTAAAGCAGCGTCATGGCTTGTCAGTGCCAAACCGATGTGGACATTCGAACCCATCGGGATGCTCTCTGTGCCCAGCATGGTCCAGGTGGATCCATTGGCTGAATGAGACGCTGTAAAGCTACCGGAAATACTACGCTCCAATTTCACCCAGTATGGTGCAACAATTCCGGTTGCGTCCGTATTAGCGCTGGTCTGGCCCGTGCCGGGACGTCGCTGAAAGGAAGCACCCGAACCGGGGGTCACGATCATCATCGCGTGCGCCGAGTTAGGATTGAGTGTCTCACGAATCATCACGCCGGCTTTTGCCCAGACGTTTGTGTTATCGACGCTTTGGACTCTTGCTACAATCGAGCCGGCGCCGGTTAGCATCTTGTAAGCAAAGTGGAACTCGTCAGCTTCCACGCCGTTAACTAACCAGATATCCGCTCCGGAAGCGGTCATCGTATAGGTGCCGGCCGGGCCTTCGACGAAGCTTCCGACAACTGCCGGGTAGCCTCTGAACCAAAGCGACAATTCCGTAACGCCTTGCTCTGTCCAGTCACGCTGGTCTGCCAACGTATACTCAACCTCTGAATACTTCGAGTAGCCCTGTTTGTTGTTGTTATATCCAACCGGCATAGACTGGCCGCCTCCGTGGACGATAGTCTCCTCGGTATAAGAAGCGGAGGTTTCATCGCCTACCGCAGCGCCGGTTCCGTTGCCGGCGAAGTAATCCGCGGTACCCGGCGCGCCGTAACCGAGCCCATCGTGCCATGCGTACCAAATCTGATTCTCGCCGGCATCGTAGTCCTCGAAATCGTCTATGACAAAGAAATCGCCGGTCGTAAAGCTCCAGACGTTCCCTGCCCAGGGACTATCAGGGCTGATGCCATTGGCTTCATCGATCCGCCAGTAGTATGTCGTATTAAAAGTAAGCTTGCCGGGTTCATAGCTCTCTTCGCCAAGGGCTTTTGTCCCCTTGTACTCGGGCGAGGCTGTTGTGGCGTTCTTAACTGCGTCCGCGTCCGAGCCGAAGTACACCTCGTGTGAATCTGCGACGGCTCCGGCAACCCAGCCAAGCACCACCGATGGCTTTACGTCCATAGCACCGTCGGCCGGATTCGGGCCGCTGACGGCACCCTCAGTAGTGAAGCTCCAGACTTCGCCTTTATATGTCTCGATGCCGTCGAACTCATCGACACGCCAGTAGTAAGTCTTAGCCAATCCGAGTGGGCCTGGAGTGTATTTTGTAGTTCCGTTGGGAATACCCGCGACAGCGTTGCTCACCTCGTCGTAATCTTCGCCGAAGACTACATAGTGCAATCTTGCACCATAACCTGCCGTCCATTTAAGCTGCACATCCAGGTCGACAAATTCGGCTCCGTCAGCCGGATCGGGGAAATACGAAGTTTTGGGTGGAATCGATAAGCTCCAGACATCGCCTTTCCAGGGACTGTTTGGTTCGTCTTCATTGACCTCGTCTATCCGCCAATAGTATGTCGTACCCGGAACAAGACCGTCCGGATAAGGGAATCCCGGGAAGCCGGCAACAATATATTCATCAGTCGTGTTGCCTCGGAATGTATCGCCGGTGCCGTCGTTCACGTCGTCGAAATTTTCGCCCATATACACATCGTGTGAAACCGCAAAAGCTCCCGGTCTCCATGAAATTGATGCCCATGTATCCGGGTATAGAGCACCGTCAGCCGGGGTCGGCTTCGAGGCGTATGGCCATAGTCCGCCTCCCCCTTCCATAACGCCGAGAACCTCTCCTGCCGATAGCGCCCTGGTGTAGAGGCGAACATCGCTCAAACAGCCTTGCCACATCTCCGCGACATTAAGAGCGTCGCCGCCCATGAAAAAGGGATTCTCATCAATGGTCTTCGTGATCGTGTTGGTTAATGTCACTTCGCCATTACGATAATAGGTCAGGGACGTTCCATCCTTGACGACTGCCTGATGGACCCATACGTCACCCGGGAGGGGATCGTAATTAATACCCTCTGTGTAACTGCCGTCGTCGTTATAGAACTCGAATCTTGTCGGCGTGAATTTGATGAACTGGAGCGGTGTTGCCGTGCCCCCGTAGCGATTGCCCAGCATCGTATCGTTGTTCGTCTCTTGTGCAGAGTTCTGCTTAACCCAGAATGCCCATGTAAATTCGTTTTCCATGGTCATTGCCGGAAGAATCAGGTCGGTTCTGACATATGCACCGGTGCCATCGTCTCCGTTAAAGCTCAGAACCATGCCTCGCTCAGGGTCATCGACCCAGGCCGATCCGCCATTGCCCAGGCCGCCGCCGGCGGTTTTGTTGATGGTTCCGTCATTGCCGGAGGCGGACAGATCGGTGGCGGTATTCCCGGAGCCTTCGTCTAATTTCCACCATCCAATAAGATCAGGATCGGCGGCGCCGGCTCCGCTTATTAGAACCATATCCAGCACCAAAACAACAGAAACCAAAAGAATCAATTTCTTACACATAATAGTCCTCCTTCAAAAGAGTTAAGATAACTGTGCTTTGGTCACATACCAAAACACCCTTTGTTTATGATAGGCATAACGAGATTCTTGCTTTGAATAAGCATTCGGTCTGATATCACCTCCTTTCTTCGCGAACCAACTATTAATTGAAAAGCAAAGACTTCAATCCCAAACTATACGCATGCGACGATCTTGGTTTATCTGCTACGTGTCTTTTGGTAAAATCCAAACAAACAAAGCCAATTTAACCTGTATGAAAGCTAAATAACTCAATGGCGACCGATAAATGGACACGCTTCACCAACCACATATATATACCAAATTATTGCCCTTTCTGTCAAGATAAATTTCTGAATTATGTATTGTTACATAAATTGTTGTATGTAAACGGTTTGACAAGGTGCTTTACCGGCGATAAAGTATGCTAAAAGGGGGATAAATTAACAGGATATCAATTTAGGATGTTGTGTGACTATGTCTTGTCCTGTGATAGGTTGTCAGCTAAATGATATGATAACTTATTGCAGG
>CAYTNN010000137.1:1510-12867 GCA_964439135.1 uncultured Pirellulales bacterium | reverse complement strand
AAATCGAGCATTTGAGCTTCTTTATTCTGGCTTAAAATCTTCATATCGAACTGCTCGACTTGATTGCATACTTATGATATCGACTACACATTGAATATCGATCCGAAGGACTTCGAGCGAAAAATCACTCCTCGTACCAAGGTCGTCATTGCCGTCCATCTGCTCGGAACGCCATGCGATATGGATCCGATCATGCAGATCGCCCGCGAGCACGGGGTAGCCGTCTTGGAGGATTGCGTGCAATGTGTCGGCGGCTTTTATCACGGCAAAAACTCGGATCCATCGGCGACGTCGGCATTCGCCTGCGGCACCGCCCCGATCCGGAAGGTAACATCGGGTATGCCGTCTATTTCGAAATGCAGGACAAGGCGGTCCGCGATCGCTGTATCCGCGAGCTGAGGCAGCGAAATGTCCCGGCGTCCACGATGACCGGCTCGGTTCTGCTGCCCATCGAAGAATCCGTGATCAACAAGCGGACGCGGCATCAGGACTGGCCTTCGTTTAACAGCGCGGAAGGCAAAAAAATCAAGTTCGGCCCCGATAGCTGCCGGCAGACGCTTGGGATTTTCGATCGATTCGTCCAGATCCGTATCGGCGCGAAATACACCGAGCGTATCAATAATTATATCGTTGATAATATCCGTCAGGTCTATAAGACTCTGGCGTGACCATTTTGTACGAGGGCAAAATTCATTTGACCATTCCTCGTCTGGCTCTTCATAATACAATCTTTCAAAACGTTGTTTTTTATGCTCGTTTTTTGTTTTGGCCGATCGTAACCTTTTTATTTGTAGCATTTTACGAAGCTTTTCTACAAGACGAACTTTTTGGTTGCGGCCAAGGGCGAAGCCCGAGGCCGCGCTGGGAAATAATTGTGGTTGAATAACTACATTTCCTTAATAGCAATTCCTGAGATGTTGCATTGATATAGAATCGCCTGACGCGCATCGTCCTATAATACACATTTTTGTTCGCTACATAGCCTGTTTTGTCCTAAAAGTATAACTGATGGTCAGAAATAGTGTTACGTATGACATACGAGATGGCACAATTAGTTAGAAACGCATATTAAAATGGGTTGTTCAGGACGAGTCGGGAGTGATTGTGATAGGTATTTTGAAAATGATTTTACAATTACACCAAAAACAACGTTGGTACCTCCTGATTGATGTAGACACACAAAAGGATTTCTTGCTTCCCACCGGCCGTGCATGTGTCAGGAACCAGGCTGAGGTTCTGGCTAACATTCACAGGGTGATTGCCTGGGCCAGGTGTGAGAATGTTTCTGTTATCTCGACCGCTGAGGTTTACCCCAACAATAACGGCTGCAGCGAGATCAGCTATTGCCTTGACGGTACCGAAGGGCAGAAAAAGGTGCCGTGCACATTGCTGAACGATCGGATTAGTTTCCCGGCGGACAATAAAAACGCTCTGCCGGCCGATGTGCTGTTGGCTTACAGGCAGGTCATTTTGCACAAGCGATGCATCGATCCTTTTGATGAGCCTCGAATAGAGAGGTTGCTTAGTGAAGTGGAAGCTGATGAGTTTATTTTAATCGGCGCCGGCACGGAAGACGCCGTCAGGGCGACTGCTATGGGGCTGCTGCACAGAGGCAAGAAGGTTAGAATTATTGTCGATGCTCTGGGTTCGCATAATAAAAGAGAAGCGAAGTTAGCTTTGCGCAAAATGGAGGCAAAAGGGGCGAAATTGGTTGAGGCCAGGGACATTGCCGGGGCTTCGCACTTGAGACCGCGTCTACCTTCGACGGCATGAAGTATCGCAGGAGAAGAAAACTAAGCCGGTTGTGATTGCTTGGTTCTTTTTCGGCTCACCAACCTTCGGCAATGATTTCAATTCCGCAAAGCAGGGGGCCGGCTTGACTTTCTGTTGGCGGAGTCAGCGTGATCCTTAAATCATCTTTTACGTTTATTCCTTTGAATTCTTTCACCACGGGCCGATTTATTCCTCCGGCTTCCTTAACGATATCGAATGCTTCCAGGACCTGCTGGTCCTGAATGTAGACATTGAAAAGACGCCGGCCGATTTCGTATTCTTCGGTCTCAGCAAAGAACAGGCGTACGGTATATGGTCGAGGCTGCTCGAAAGCACCCTTGATCTGATCTTCGGACCAGGTAGGAATCTTTTCAATGTTCTTATCGAAGGCGTCAACGCTGGATGGATTCCTGCCCGGTTGAATGAACATGCGAACGGCCACTTCCCTGAGCCCTGTAACACCCGAGGCGGCGATCCAGTTAAATTCGCCTTCCACACGCGAGCTGTGATGCCGGAACCATTGTGGATTTTCATACCTGGCTCGAACTGGAATATCCGGCGAAGGCCCTCCGACACTGGGGAATTCAAGCCACAAAGTCCCGTTCTCGGTGTAGCGGTTGCCCGGAGCGCCGAAATTGATCCCAACCTGTTTGACCGGGGTCGGCTCGCTTGGCTTCAGGTAATAATCAAAAGTCCAGTACCCAACCTCCGGCATATGAATCAGGGCGAGTGACGCCTGGTTTTGATAGCTGCAAATGCAGGTGCGTGTATAATCCGGAGCGTTCAACACACCGTTGGCTATGATCAGGTTTGACGTGCAGCCCGATTTAAATCCGCCGATGCTGGCCGTGCCTTGTCCTTTAGTCAAGTCCACGAAAGCACCCGAGGCCGAGCGGAAAGTCAGCAGGTTCTCGCTGGCTATGGCAGTGTTGCATCCTTTGAATCGGACCCATGTCCAGGGGATTGTCTCGCCGGTCATCGGATGTTCGCGCATTACGGTCTTGCCGGTGAGCAGGTCAAAAACCTTCGCCTCAGCGGCTGCAGAAGCATCGTCGCCACCGGTTTGAGTTATAATCCAGTCATGATAGATTATCGGGGGGCCTTTGTAACGATCATCGGTTTTCCAGAGAACATTCCCGTCCGATCCCCTGTAAACTGTCATGCCCTTATCAGGTTCGTCCGCCGCCCTGTCACCGGAGCGGCTGGCAGCTTCGAGCAGGACATCATGCTCGGTTGAATAAGCCAGCCATGTCCCGAAGATGCTTTCGTTTGCCTGCCAAATCAAATCTCCTGTTAGAGCGTCTAATGCGTATAGCGTTTGTCCTTCTTCGAAGTTAAGCCCCCGGCGTTTCAAGGTGGCGAGCTTGGCGTCGCTCATGCCATCGATGCAGAAGATTTTTCCGGCCGCTATAGCGATTGCGTTGTGGCGGAAGGAGTATTCTGCGCTGCGTTTCCATAGAATCTTACCAGTGTGGCGATCCATGGCAACAAGCATTTTGCTGCCGGAAGCATAGTCAGCATTCACTGTTACGCCGGTGATATTATTCAGGGCGAAACTTCTGGTGCTTCCGTTAGTCACAGCGACCATATAGGGGTGGAGACAAAAATCGCTGCCGCCAATCTTTTCGTTATGCCCCTCGATTGCCAGCACGTTCGTTTCTGTTTGCAGAAAAGTTGCCTGGTTGTCGATCCTGAAATATTCCCAGTTATCGGCTTCGTGTTTTCCGACGCCCGATGCTCTTCGGCCGCTGCCGCTTGTAACACCGACGCGGAGGATTTCCCTGCCGTTAAGGTATGCGATAAAGGCATCGTCGTATTTGACCACCAATCCAAGCTCGGTGATCTTTTCCGGCTCGGGCAGGTTAAATGACTTGCGTAAATAGACGACTGAGTAACGCTTCCTCATATTCTTTAGCGTGGTTTTGATGTTATCGTCGCTGTAACCGAATCCCGCCGCTGAAGTTTTCCAATCCACGCTATTGAAATCCGGCTGCATCCATTCTCTGCCCGGATGAGCGCCGGCTAAATATTGCCAATCGGCGCCCTTGTCAATAATCGGCTTGCTATTCTCGGGCAATTTTATATGCCCTTTTCCATCTATCAGCGGGACATGAAGCGGCGAGGCAGTTGCCAACAGAAGGTCTTCACATACGGCCAGCGAGCCGAAGTGGGGCTTGTCCTGGCCCGGCATCGAAAATTCCTTCGTCGTTCTGCCCGTAGCGGGATCGAGAACCTGGATCTTGTCTCCATAGACGATATACACAGCGTCGGATACAGTGACGTAGTTGCTGCCGATCTCGTTGGCCCCGGGTTGGTGATCAGTGTTGTCGTAGAACTTGCCGAGGTCCTCGAACTGTCTTTCCCACAGCAGACGACCGGTATAGACGTCAACCGCCCGAATCATATTTCGTCCTTCGATGAACAGCCGGCCTCCGACGACCTGCGGCGACGGTCCATGGCCGTGACGCGGCAAAATCTTGTCGTTCGAGGGGCCGCCGAACCAAAGAAGTCCCAGCGGCGCTTTCACACTTTTGTCATACGACATCACGTTATTTGCGGCATCGCCGTACTGATGGGTCCAGTCCGCCGAATCGGCCAAAGCACCGGCACGGGTTAACAGCAGAAAATCGCCCGAGCTTGTAATCTCGCGGCCGGGCAGTTTCAGCGCAACCAGCCGGCTGAAAATCGCCGCATGTTTGCTCTGCGGGACCGAAAAGCAGGCAGTGCCGCCATACGGGCGAAGCGAATGAAAAACCCGCTCGATGAAAACATCGCCCTTGCCGGCGCCGGCGGCTTGAAGGTCTTCCGACACGACCAGATTTGCCATATAGGGGGCAAGCCGCATCGTCGTAATGTCACCGACATGAACGGAGACTCGATTTCCGTACAGTCCTGCCTCGTCAAGTTTCCGGCGTATCGCAGCGACCTTTTCGGCATCGGGATCGGTCGCGATTATATGCAGGTTCGTTTGACTTATTAATTGATAGAGAAGCTCGCCGGAGCCAAGACCGGGCAATAGGCAGTATCCCTCTTTTTCACCCGTCATTTCCAAAATCTGTTTTGCTTTGTCCGCCCATTGACCGGAGCGGCGCTGCAGAGGTTTGGAGTCTAATGCATAATGTTTTGGCTCGGTTTTATTTTCTGCGAAACAGTAGAGATTTCCTTCGAGGGTAATGACAAAAAGCCTGCCGTCCGCGGCGAGCATGTTCCAGACTTCGCCGTCCACCTTCGCCTTCCATGACACTTCGGCCTGGCTGTTATTGTCGGGAATATCAACTGTCAGAATGGTACCATTTTCACCGCTGCCGTAGACACGTGAGCCTGCAGTCATGTGGATTCTATCGAGCCCGGGCAAGGCCTCTGTGGCGCCAAGATCTTTTGCTCTTTTGGCTCCCGGCTCAAGCTGATAGGCCACGACGGCATTATTTTTAACGCCGATGATAACGTCGTCTGTTATCACCGAGGCCGGCGCACGGGAGATTCCAATACCATCAGACAGCTTGTATATGGAACCATCGTTAAAGAAATAATCGCCTGAGGCCATGACTTCGCAGACGCCGATCTTGCCGTACTTGTTCAAATGATAGTAAAGGAACTTTCCGGTCTTTCGGTCGTAAGCGGCCGGCACTGACCGACCGCCGGATATGAGCAGTATGTCCTCTGTGGCGACTAAATAGCCCTGCGGTGCCACGCCAGCAAAGGCCGGACTGCTGTGAGGCTGCATGAGGTATGTCGAGCCGCTGCCGCTGTTGGTCCAGAGAATATCTCCCGTCTCGGCGTCGATTGCATAAATGAATGTCCCCATGAAGGGCCAGATGCTGGCCGCGAAGTATATCGTCCCGTCGTACAGCACCGGGCCGCCCCGCACGGGCCACATGCCTACCAGCCGATCGTTGCCAATGACCTTGTTCGCTACTGGGCCTGCGAGCAATTTGCTGATAAGAGAACCATCCTCGGCATTAAGACAGTACAGATATCCGTCGTCCGAGGCGAAGTAGAGCTTGTCCTTGTACACCACAGGAGCAAATCGCACCGGCCCGTCGCAATAAAAACGCCACTTCTCCGCTCCCGTCCCCGTATCATAGGCGGCTACGTTATCTGAGACCATCGAGCCGACGAAAATGGTCTTACCCGCAACAACCGGTTCGTATGAAGCGTCAAACTGCAATCTGTCCTGACTTTCCGGCCAGGCGGGCTTCGGAGGGGCCAACTTGCGAACCCACTGCAGATTCAACTCAGCCGGCAGTTGTTCGCCAGATGCTGCAGAGCGGCCCGCATTATATCGCCACATGGGCCAATCATGTCCATGCGCGACCGCCGATTGAAAAAAAATCAAAAGTAAAAAGGCAAAGTGCAAAATTGAGGTTCTCATCATCGCGGAGCGTTGATTCCACATTTTTAATTGTTGAAATTTGATATTTGCCATATAGATAAATCAATTGTCCTGCCAAAATCTCTGTTTTCATCAGCGTAACAAATCCTTCGCAATTTTGCAACCGACTTTTGATGACTTGAGGTGGATCTTGCTGCCTCAGGCAACTTTTATTTTGTGTAGCCTGCACAGCCTTTTGAAGACCGCCCAGTCGGCTTCGATCTGCCAGTAGGCTTTCAAAAAGGCAATGTCGTTAAGATCGAGACGGCAAAAGGTCAGGTAGAACGCGCTTTCGGTTTTGCGAGTTTTTTCGAAATGCGACAGTCTTGTCGTATCGAAAAAAGGCTGTCCTGACCGCCGGTATCAGCCCTTTTCCTGCCCCCGCTGCGGCTCTAAAGACATCTCCATTTTCAAATGCCTCGAGTAGGATAGAAATTGCTCCGTTCAGTTTTCTTGCCTGATTCTTTGTATTATGCTATTATTCGCTGGCGATTAGAAGATTGAACACAAAAAGTTCGTGAAGGATTTTTCTTATGACTTCAGATAAGAACATTCGTCCGGCCTCTTATGAGCTATTGCCTGTGAGGGAATTGTCAATCAAGCCCGATGCCAAAGGCTCCGAAAGGCCTTTTTCGGAATCTCTGCTGGTGCATAACGTGTCGTGGTTCTGCCAGTTCCGATGGCTGGTGATCGCGACTCTTGTCTTCTATGGCATCGTGGGTTTGTTTCCTCGATTGATCGGTTCCTTCGGGATGCGTCGGCCCGGAGTATGGCCCTTTATCACGGCGGCGGTTCTGGTGCTCAGCAATCTTGCTTTTCTGTATTCGGCTCGGACGAGGACCTCACCCGCCCAGATCATGTCTAACTTGTGGGGCCAGATAACCGTTGATTTGGTGATTCTCACCGGGGTTGTATACTTTGTCGGCAGCCTGGAGACGAATATTGCGTTTACATTTTTGTTTCACATCGTTCTGTCCTGCGTGTTCTTCTCCCGCAGGCAGTCTCTGATTGTCACGGCGATGGCGATCGGCATGTTCGCGGCGTGTACCATGGCCGAATATGTTCTGAAAATACTGCCTCCTATGAGCATCTTCGCAGGCACATTCGGCGAAGAGTATACATCGCCTATGCTGATTATGCTGGCATTCAACTTTTTTCTGACGATCGGAATCTGGCTGGTGGTGTGGTATCTTGCTTCTCATCTGTCGTTAATGGTACGCCGGAGAGATTTCGAACTGGCTGAAACCAACCGCCGGGTTGTGGCTGCTTGTGATGAACGGTCCCGGCACATGCTGACCACGACTCACCAGCTAAAAGCACCCTTTGCGGCGATCTATTCCAACGCTCAACTGCTGCTCCAGGGCTATTGCGGCGAGATCCCAGACGAGGCGATCAAGGTGATAGAGCGGATATTGCTAAGATGCCGGCGATTGACCGCGGAAATCCAGGAGATGCTCCAGTTGGCAAATCTCAGCTCGACGAGCCTGGAGTCTATTCCCCGAACCAGGATGGTCTCAAGCGAGCTGCTGGAGTGGTGCATCTCTCAGGTTGAAAGTGTTGCTCAGGAGCGGGGGATTGTTTTCAAAACTGATATCCTGCCGGTTACCCTGGTAGGCACTGAAGATCACTTCAAAATGTTGTTTGTCAATCTGCTGTCAAATGCGGTAATATACTCGCAAAGAAACGGGCAGGTAAATGTTTCCTGTAAGCCGGGGCCGAATTTGGAGCCTGTTGTCGTTATTGAAGATAACGGAATAGGCATTCCTGCGGATAAGTTGCCTCGTATCTTCGAGGAGCATTACCGCACCAAAGAGGCCGTACAACATAATAAAGAGTCTTCCGGGCTGGGTTTGGCTATAGTTAAGCATGTGGCTGAAATGTACGGAATTCGTATCCGAGTGGAAAGTCGCCCCGGATTCGGGACGAAGTTCGAGCTGAGATTCCCCGCTTTAGATGAAAGTTCGTAAAAATGATGAAGAAGGAGTAACAAAATGGCTTATATTTTGATTGTTGATGACGACGATGACTTTGCCCAGACTACAGCGACTGTCTTGCGTAAGGAAGGGCACGAGGTTCAGATTGAGCTGGATACCGACGACGCAGTGCAGAGTATGCAAAAGAAAACTCCGGATTTAGCGGTTCTGGATGTCATGTTTCCTGAAGATATTTCGGCCGGCTTTGAATTGGCGCGCTTTATGCGTCACGAAAGCGAACAGCTCAAGAAGATTCCAATACTGATGCTCACGGCGATCAATACCAAGTTTCCGCTGGGCTTTGGGCCAAACGATATCGACGATGACTGGCTGCCCGTGACTGAATTTCTCGAAAAGCCCGTAGATTTTGACGTCCTGGTGAATAAAGTATCGAAGCTTCTGGGCCAAAATAGTGCAGCCGACTGAGACCTAAAGTTTAGTTGTACGTATGTTGGAAAATCAAAGCCGGCAAGTTTTTCACCTGGCGGCGGCGATGATGTTGTGTTATTGGAAAAAGCAGTATCAAGTATTCAAAAGGCGGCGTTGATTTTAATCGCTCGGCGTAACCCAAACAGGAGATTTGATTTGGCATGCAAACGAGGGCATCTTCGGGACATGGCTGGCTTATTCAACCTTCTTTTGTGTACAGGCTCGGAGAATCGAGATCGGGAAGGACCATCTCGGTCGTCTGTGCCGGTCGGCTTTATATTCGCCACGGTGACTTCCTTTATGTGTACGATGTGCGATAAAGAATCCATAATATTCAGGAGAAGGAGAAATGATGATTGGTACAAAGCACAGAAATGTTCGATTTTGCCTGGTTCTTATTTTCATCATCTCGCTTTCGATTTGCTCGAAGCTACCCGCTGCCCAGGATCGGGCGGAACTGGCAAACAGCGCCATTCCCAGGCTTGAAAAAGTGCTGCAGGACAATATTGCTTCATTCTGGTATAACAAGTGCCTGGATCGCGTCAATGGCGGATACACAATCAACTTCGGGCCGAAAGGCGAGCTCAAAGGCCCGGGGACAAAAATGATTGTGACTCAGGCCCGGACGATGTGGCTCTTCGCCCGGCTGGCTCGCGCCGGATATGGCGGCGATGAATATATCGAGGCCGCCGAGCATGGCTATCGCTTCCTGAAAGAAAAAATGTGGGACGCCGAGAACGGCGGCTTCTATTGGGAGGTCGATGCTACCGGCAACGAAAAACTCCAGCCCCGAAAGCACCTTTACGGCCAGTCTTTCGCTCTCTACGCTATCTCCGAATATTACCTGGCCACTGAAAGACAGGATGTGCTGGATTTCGCGATTCGCTTTTTTGATCTGCTGGAGGAAAAATCCCACGACAAAATATACGGAGGCTATATCGAATTTTTCAACGAAGACTGGGCACCGGTATCTGCCGGCGAATCATCCTATATGGGCGCTCCGGCAGACCTGAAACTAATGAATACACATCTGCACCTCATGGAAGCGATGACGACTTTCTATCGTGCCTGCAAACTGCCTTTGGCGCGCGAGCGGCTGTTGGAACTGATCAATATCGAAAGCAACTCTGTCGTACGAAAAGACCTTGGCGCCTGCACGGATAAATATGATCGCGACTGGACGCCGAGACTCGAAGCATCTTACGCGCGGATCTCCTACGGCCATGATATCGAGAACATCTGGTTGCTGATGGACGCCTGCGACGCGGCGGGTATTTCGAACTATCCGTTCGGCGATTTATATCGAACCTTGTTTGGCTATTCGCTGAAGTACGGTTACGACCAGGGCGCGGGCGGATTTTACGACAGCGGCCTTTTCAATCAGCCGGCAGACAGCCTAACAAAAGTCTGGTGGGTCGAGGCCGAGGCCGTCGTCAGTGCTTTATATATGCACCGGTTTTCAGACGATCCACAATATCTGGATATCTTCCAGCAAACCTACGATTATATTGAAAAACAGCTTGTGGACTGGGAACATGGCGAGTGGCACGCGAATGTCACTACCAGAGGTGCCGTGCAGGGTGATAAAGCTAACAACTGGAAAGCAGGTTATCACAGCGGCCGGGCAATGATCGAATGCCTGGAAATCCTAAAGCAGTGGAAGAACTGACGGATTATGAAAAAATCAAAATTCAAAGATGAAAATTCGTAATTATGGAATCCCTTAGGGATGACTTGCGAAATTCTATATTTTACATTTTGATTTTTTATTTTTCTCAAGCGTTGTTTTCGCTTAGCCCGGAATTACATTGGTTGCGCAAGGGCCTTTTTTGCCTTCTCCGACCTCGAATTCAACTTTCTGGCCTTCATCGAGCGATGCGTACCCGGTCGTCTTAATCTCCGAGTGGTGAACAAACAAATCGTCGCCGCCGTCGTCTGGCTGGATGAAACCGAATCCCTTACTTGAATTGAACCATTTTACTGTACCTGTACTCACTGAAACTTCTCCCCGGCCTTATAAAGGCCGACTTAATAATAACTCTCTCTCTTTCGATTTTTTAAGAATATGTCCTTGAGAGAGGAAAGGATATACTCTACTAACTGTTCAAATATACATATAGACCGAAAAAAGTCAATAAAATAAATAGAATATTTTTGGCGGTTTATAAGCCGCCCGAACTTCGCCTCGAAGAACTTTGCTTCGATGATTGAGCGTTCGAGTCTTTGCTGGTAAACTGTACTTTATGTCGATCGACGACGTTCGGGACAGATGACTATCTTTTTGGAGAATAACTAATGCCGATAAGGATTATAGCGCTAATTATTACTTGTGCATTTTCGTCCGTGACTTTGGCGGCGTCTGTACCGTCGATCCCGGAGCCGGCCTATAAAATAGTCGATGATTTTTCATACTCTCAGGGGACCGCCGCTACGGTCTGGAAGCCGATGGCCGGCAGCAAGCCGGTTTCGCTCGTGGAAATTGACGGCGGGAAAACCTTGAGAATGCAATGCAGCTTCCGCGGCACAAAAATAGATCGTGCATCCTGGGACGGCAGCCTCAAACTCGACCTGACCATGTGCAAGGGTCTTCAATTCCTGTTTTACTGCCCCGACCCAATGCCTGTGGCAAATTTTGCCGTTTACCTGCACAGCGGAGACGGGTGGTACAGGGGCGGATTCGATGCCCCTGCTTCCGATGGCTGGGCCGCGGTCAGGATTAATAAGAACGCGACTAACATCGAAGGCCGGCCGGCAGGATGGGGCAAAATCGACACGATACGCATTTCCGCATGGCGGGGCCAGGACGTGGA
>CAYTNN010000137.1:0-1410 GCA_964439135.1 uncultured Pirellulales bacterium | reverse complement strand
GGCGCCTCGAATCGATAACAGGTATTCGTGTCGGCCCTCATGTTCGACAGAAATATCAGGGTAATTTCGCCTCGATCCGTCCTTCCGCTGATGCATTAAATGGAATGCCGGCGGTTACCAGGCAAGCCTCGTGGAATATGCGCGATGCATCCGCCGTCGAGGGGCGAAGCCGGATTGCCGCCTGGTGGTATAACGACAAAGACCAATCTACTGGCAAACCCGCCATAGTCGCCGGCGACAATTGCATCTTCCTGACACATGTGCTGTTGTCCGATGATTCGGCCAATAAAATGCAATTGCTGTTGGCTATGGCCGGAGACCTCGTGCCGGATATCTGGCATCAGGCAGCCGGGGGTTGTCTCGCCCGGGTTGGCCGATTGGGGCCTTATGATAATTACAATGCAGCCAAAAAAGGCATAATAAGACTTGCCGCCGGAAACAGTCGAGCTTTGGAGCCTCTCAAAAAGGCTGACCAGCTTCACGCTCAGAGTCAGTCCATGTTATCCGAGGGCAGGTTTTCACAAGTCATTGCTGCCGCTGAACAATCACAGGAGTCTCTTATCGATGCATACTGCATGGCGCAAAAGCCCTTACGCCCGGAACACCGTGCTTTCTGGTGCCACAGCGCGTTCGGGGTAGCCGGCATGACATGGGACAGGGCAGTAAAGGTTCTTGCCGATAACGGCTTTACCGCGGTCCTGCCGAATATGCTTTGGGCGGGAGCGGCTTTTTATAAGAGTGACGTGTTGCCCGTAGCGGCCGCTGTCGAGCAGCAGGGCGATCAAATTGAGCTTTGCCTGGCGGCATGTAAAAAATACGGCATCGAATGTCACGTTTGGAAAGTCAACTATAACATGGGCTGGGCAACAGATAAGGAATTCATCGCCGGGATGAAGGCCGATGGTCGAACGCAGGTAAACTACGATGGCTCATCGAACGACCGCTGGCTCTGCCCTTCACATCCTGAGAACCGGAAGCTGGAGATTGAATCGATGCTCGAAGTGGCTCGCAAGTACGACGTCCACGGCCTGCATTTTGACTATATCCGTTATCCCGGAGATGAGGGCTGCTTCTGCAAAGGCTGCCGTGAGCGTTTTGAGAAAATAATCGGTAAGAAAATTCGTAAATGGCCTGCCGATGTACGGAATGACGAAAGCCTGCAGGAACAATGGCTGGATTTTCGGCGCCGGCAGATTACCGAAGTTGTCGCTGCCGTAGCACAACGTGCAAAAAAAATCAGGCCGGGCATTAAAATCTCGGCGGCGGTCTTTAGAAACTGGCCTGTCGATCGAAACGCAGTTGGCCAGGACTGGAAATTGTGGTGCGATCGCGGGTACCTTGATTTCGTTTGCCCGATGGATTATACGGACTCCAGCAGTCACTTCCAGCGCATGGTCAAGCAGCAGCTTG
>CAYTNN010000136.1:0-12931 GCA_964439135.1 uncultured Pirellulales bacterium | reverse complement strand
CACTGGATGGACAAGGTTTTGCCATTAGTTTCCATGGTTGGGATTTGCTTTATTATTGCTATTATTACCGCCCGTTCAGCAGGGGATTTATTAAAAATCGGTCCATTACTGATTTGTGCCGGTATCCTGCATAATGCAATTGGTTATGTTTTAGGTTACTGGGGAGCTCGGGCAGCGCGTTTGAGTGAAACTGATTGCCGGACGGTAGCTATAGAAGTTGGTCTTCAGAATGGCGGTATGGCTTCGGGATTGGCAATGACTGTCTCTGATATCGCAACAGATAATGCGAAAGTAGCCCTTGCACCTGCTATCTTCGGGCCATGGATGAATATTTCCGGCTCGGTTCTCGCTACATGGTGGCGAAGTAAACCGGTGAGCCGCTCAAAAGTCCCCGTGAAAGAAACTCAGGAGCCGGCCGAATAGACCAGTCGTCCGGGCTGCATCATGGGACCGGGGCATTCCGTTGGAGGGATTAATATGACATTGAGACCTGTTTCAAGACTTATGAATGCTGCGAAGATATCTTTAAGGGTACTTTCATTTGTGCTGGGCGTAAGCATAATTTTATTGTTTCGTTCGAGTCCGTGTATCGCCGAAACGGTAAGCGTTGCATCTATCAGGTGCGAAAACAGAATCGATCCGCTGGGAGTGCCGCTCAAAGATTTACGGTTCAGTTGGGAATTGACATCGCAGGAAAGAGGACAGCATCAGACGGCCAGACAAATCGTTGTTTCTTCGAAGAAGGAATTCCTCGAATCGGGACGCTACGACATCTGGAATTCCGGAACAATTCAAAGTTCGCGGAACATCCTCGTTCCCTATGAAGGGACAGAGTTGCGGTCCGCCCAAACTTATTTCTGGCGGGTAAAAGTCCGGGATAAAAACAACGAAGAGTCGCAATGGAGCCGGACGGGAAAATTTGTAACCGGCGTGTTCGGTCAAAGAGATTGGGATAATGCCGCGTGGATCGGTTACGAGGAACTGCCTGAATCGCTTTTGGTAATCCCCGGTGTTCACGGGAATGGCGATAGATTGGGAGACAAAGGGGTCAAAAGGCCTGTAGTCCCCTTGTTTCGTAAGCAGTTCGATGTTCGCAAGCAGGTTGCCGAAGCCCTGCTTTTTATCAGCGGCCTCGGCCATTATGAAGCGAGTATCAACGGCACGAAAGTCGGCAGTGACTTTTTGACACCGGGCTGGACGTATTACGAGAAGACCTGTCTTTATAATACTTACGATGTCACCGAAAACCTGAACAAGGGGGGAAATTGCATCGGTGTTATTGTCGGCAACGGATTTTATAACGTCAACCGCGAAAGGTACAGAAAACTGGTGGTTGCCTTCGGGATGCCGAAATTAATCTGCAAATTGAAAATTATATACACCGATGGTTCGACCGAAACGCTCGTTTCAGGACCGGGCTGGAAAACTTCGCCCTCACCGGTCACCTTTACGAGCATTTACGGCGGCGAAGATTATGACGCCCGGTTGGAGCAGAATGGCTGGGACAAGCCGGGATTCGACGAGTCTCAGTGGAACGATGCCGTTCCCGTAAGGGCGCCCAAAGGGATTTTGATACCCGAAATTGATTACCCATTGCAGGTCGAAGAGATTTTTGAACCGAAAGAAATCATCGAGCCCGCCGCCGATACGTATCTTTATGATTTTGGCCAGAATGCTGCAGGTATCATCGAATTGAAGGTGCAGGGAAAAAAAGGTCAGCAAGTCAAGTTGATTCCCGGCGAATTAATCAACGGGCGAAAACTGGTAAATCAGCAGGCTTCGGGCAGCCCGTATTATTTTTCCTACATATTAAAAGGCGATGGCATAGAAATTTGGAGGCCCCGTTTTACTTACTACGGATTTCGTTACGTACAGGCAGAAGGTGCTGTGCCCGAGAAGGCCGGGACAATGGTTGATATGCCGAAGATTCTGAGCCTGAAATTTCTTCATACACGAAATTCAACGGAACAAATCGGCCGTTTCGAATGCTCGAACGAACATTTTAACAAAATATTCAGTCTGATTAACTGGGCGATAAAGAGCAATCTGCAAAGCGTGGTTACGGATTGCCCGCACCGCGAAAAGCTTGGCTGGATGGAGCAAACCCATCTGATGGGCGGATCGATACATTATAATTTCGATTTGTATAATCTGTATAAAAAACTGGTATTCGACATGATGGACGCCCAGACGGATGACGGCCTGGTGCCCGACATTGCTCCCGAATACGTGGTGTTTGAAGGGGGTTTCAGGGACTCGCCCGAATGGGGAAGTGCCGCCGTCATACTACCCTGGCTAATTTACAAATGGTACGGCGACAGCGGCGTTATGGAAAACTCCTGGCCGATGATGAAAAAATATGTGGATTACCTCGAAGGCAAATCGGACGATCATATTTTGTCGCACGGGCTCGGCGACTGGTACGACCTCGGGCCTAAATTCCCCGGCGAGGCGCAACTGACCCCCCGGCAGCTCACGGCGACGGCCATTTATTACTACGATATCGTTCTGCTCGGTAAAATGGCCGAGGTGCTGAAGTACCACGATGAGTCCGTGAAGCTTATTGAGCTGGCGAAAGAAGTCAAAGATGCATTCAATAAAAAATTCTTTAACGTTCAGACAAAAATATATTCGACCGGCAGCCAAACGGCTATGGCCATGCCTTTGTGCGTGGGACTTCTCGAAGAACGGTATCGCAAAGAAGTTTTCGATAACCTTGTATCTTCTATCAATCAATCCGGGAAGGCACTCACGGCCGGCGACGTAGGATTTCATTATCTCGTTATGGCACTGGAAAACGGGGGAGCTTCGGAGCTGATATATGAAATGAATTACCGCGATGACGTGCCGGGGTATGGTTTTCAACTCAAAAAAGGTGCTACGGCGTTAACCGAATCCTGGGCCGCCCTTGAAGAGGTCTCGAACAATCACCTTATGCTCGGGCACATCATGGAGTGGTTTTATAGCGGGCTTGCGGGAATCAGCCAGGCTGATAATTCTCAGGCTTACGAGAAGGTTATAATAAAACCCGCCTTCGTCGGCAATATTCAATGGGCTAAAGCACATTATGATTCTCCGAACGGTAAAATTTCGTCGGAATGGCGCATCGAGAATAACAAATTGATATTGAATGTCGAGGTCCCGGTAAATTCAAAAGCCGAGGTGCATATTCCTGCGCGGGACACGACCAGGGATATCGAATCGGGAAAATTGTTATCCGAAAACGACGATGTCATAGTCGGGCGGACTGAAAACGGGATGGTCAATCTGCAAATCGGATCAGGCCGTTATCATTTCGAATTTGCAAGATGATGATTCATAACGAGGTGAATGGCCGGCATCTGAGTCCTTATTAAACTTCGCCGACCGGAAAAAGGAAAGTTAAGACGGTATCAAAATACCAAATTACAGGAGACAGGGCGATGCAGGAAAAAAGCTGCCGAAACGGCATGTTGATGATGGCTGTTGGTTTGGTGGCGGCATTGTGTTTCGCGGAGACGAGCTTCGCAGGGGAGACTCAGAGAACGAGACGGTCACAGCGGGTAAAAATGGAACAGGTGCGGGTAGTTAGTCCGGATGGGAACGTCAAGCTGACGATTCTGCCCAACGCCGAGCGTCTGAGCTTCACGCTGACGCTTGGAAACACGGTGGTCATCGACCCATCCACGATCGTTATGAATCTGGATGGCTATGATCTCTCCACCGGCGTCGTTTTCGGAAATGTGGATCGTTATAAAATCGACGAAACTTATCCCTGGCACGGCGCACATAATACGGCGGTCAATCAATGTAACGGTGCGAAAATCTCGCTGCAGCACGATTTGTCTTTCACCGATTACGTGCTGGAAGTCCGGGTCTTTAACGACGGCGCGGCCTTCCGTCACGTAATCGGCGGCGATCAAAGCGCCTCGCGCGTGCCGGACGAGTATACGACCTTCGTTGTGCCGGCCGGTTCGACTCTCTGGTACCACGACCTGGGCGGGCATTACGAGGCCGCATATAAGAAGAACGACATTTCCGACGTGCCGGCGGGACAATGGGCCGGGCCGCCCGTGACATTCAAGCTGCCGGGCGATGCCGGCTACGGTTCGATTACCGAGGCCAACCTGGTTGATTATGCCGGCATGGCCCTGGAGGCCGACGGCCGACGCGGACTTGTCACGGGGCTCGGACATCGCCAGCCGCTGAACTATCCGTACGAGCTGCGCTACGGGCGCGAGCAAGCTAAGCGTTTGGGCAAGCCGGCGCCGGTCAGCGGCACGATCACGACTCCCTGGCGCGTTGTAATGGTAAGTCGGGACTTAAACACGCTTGTCAACAGTACGATTATCCCCAACCTGTGTCCGCCGCCCGATCCGAAGTACTTCCCCGACGGCATCAAAACTGCGTGGGTCAAACCCGGACGGGCTGTATGGCGCTACCTTGACGGCGGTGACCGCTCGTTCGAAGGCATGAAGGAGTTTTCCCGAATGGCCGGTCAGTTGGGCTACGAATATCACATCCTCGAAGGTTTCTGGAGCAGGTGGAGTGACGAGCAGATAAAGGAACTCGTGGAATACTCGAGGCAGCAGGGCGTACGTTTATTGTTCTGGAAGCACAGCAACCAACTGGGCACGCCGGAGCAGCGCGAGGAATTCTTCACGAGATTGCACCGACTCGGAGTCGCCGGCACTAAGATCGACTTTCTCGATCACGAAGCCAAAGAAGTAATCGACCATTACGAAGCCCTGCTCAGGAAGTCCGCCGAAAATCAGATGGTGGTCAATTTCCACGGGGCGAACAAGCCGACCGGCCGTTACCGCACATGGCCCAATGAAGTGGTTCGCGAGGCGGTCCGCGGCATGGAAAGCAGTTCGCTGCGCGAGCGTGCCCGGCACGAAACGATCCTGCCGTTCGCCCGTTATCTTGCCGGCCATGCCGATTACACGACGATGCACTTCGGCGACCGCCGCCAGGATACGACATGGACGCACCAGATCGCCAGCCTGGCCATCTTCGCCAGCCCGCTTTTGACGGTAGCGGCGCATCCGCAGGCGGTTCTCGACAATCCGGCGGTGGACGTAATCAAAAGCATTCCCGCCGTGTGGGACCAGACCATCGTGCTGCCGGAATCCGCCATCGGCGAGCTGGCGGTCTTCGCGCGGCGCACCGGCCGGACGTGGTTCCTTGCCGTCATGTGCGGCCCGCAGGCCAGGACGATTCAGGTGCCACTGTCGTTTCTCGGTGAGGGACAATACAACGCGTCACTGGTTTGCGATGACAAGAAAAACGACGCCGCTGTTGTTTTGAAGAACAGCACCGCCCGTAGAAGTGATACTTTTACTATCGAGATGAGCAGCGGCGGCGGCTTCGTGGGCCGATTCTCGAAAGACTAAACAGCCTTGGATTCTCTGAAGCATATTTCTATCAAGAGCAGCTTTTTGCTGATTATCGTGACTGTTGGAACCTGCCTGGCCGTAGGCGGATCGAAATCCGAACATGCACGGCCGGACGTTCTGGCGGTTATGTCGTCTAATAAACAAATCGACCGCCATGCGCTGGTCAGCCGGCATAATGTCACGCTGGACAAGCCCGACCCGCTGACTCCGCTTAGCGTCGGCAACGGCCGGTTCGCTTTCACCGCCGATATTACGGGTCTGCAAACATTCGCCGGGTATCATCAGCAGGGCATGCCGCTGTTTACTCAGTCCCAGTGGGGCTGGCATACGTCGCCCAATGCAGAAGGCTACCGGATGGCGGATGCCCTTGAGGATTATGTTGTCGCGGGGCGTAAGGTGCCGTATGCTTCGGATGGAAATTTCCCCGGCGGATATTCGCCCGCCGCTTCCTGGCTGCGCGCCAATCCGCATCGTTTGCACCTTGGTCAAATCGGCTTTGATCTGACCAAATCCAACGGCTCGCCCGCCGGCATCGAGGACTTGACCGATACCTCACAGACTCTGTACTTGTGGAGCGGATTGCTGAGCAGCAGGTTCAGGATTGACGACCGGCCCGTCAAGGTCATGACCGTTTGTCATCCGGAGCGTGACTTATTAGCGGTTCGCATCGAATCGGCGCTTCTGCCGGAAGGCCGGCTGCCGGTCTCGCTGGCATTTCCTTACGGCAAGGAAGATTGGAGAAACGCGGCGGACTGGGATAATCCGGACCGTCATACGACCCGGCCGCAAATCGCCGGCGGCTTGGCCGATTTAACCCGGATACTCGATTCCGACCGGTACTACGTCCGCATCGCCTGCTCGGCCGGAGGCGGGATTAGAGCCAAATCACAGCACGAATATGAGATTACTCAGCATGATGGTCAATCACTGGAAGTTGTGTTCGGATTTTCGCCGGCAAAGATCGCCGGACCGCTGCCAGATTTTCAGTCGGTGCGTAAAGCGGCGGCAAATCACTGGCGGCAGTTCTGGACAAACGGAGGGGCGATTGATTTTTCCGAATGCACCGATCCCCGCGCTGCGGAACTGGAGCGCAGGGTGGTGCTCTCGCAATACCTTACGGCGATTAATTGCTCTGGCTCGACACCGCCACAGGAAACGGGGCTGGTTCATAATAGCTGGTTCGGCAAATTTCACCTGGAGATGCACTGGTGGCACGCGGTTCATTTCGCCCTGTGGGACAGGCCGGAGCTGCTGGAGCGCAGCCTGCCGTGGTACGAGTCGATACTCCCGGTAGCCAAAGCCACCGCCGAGCTTCAGGGCTACAAGGGTGCTCGCTGGCCGAAGATGACCTCGCCCGACGGCAGGGACAGTCCGAGCACGGTCGGCGTGTTTTTGATCTGGCAGCAGCCGCATCCGATTTACTACGCCGAGCTGTGCTACAGGGCTCATCAGGACCGGGCGACACTGGAAAAATACAAGCGGATTGTCTTTGAAACCGCTGAATTCATGGCGTCGTATCCCGTGTGGGACCAGGCGTCTGAGCGTTATGTGCTTGGCCCGGCGATGATTCCGGCACAGGAAAGCTATGGGCGCGACAGGGCCCGCAACCTCAACCCGACTTTCGAACTGGCTTACTGGTACTGGGGACTCCAGACGGCACAGAAATGGCGGCAGCGGCTTGGTCTTAAACGTGACCCGAACTGGGACAGTGTGATAAAACAGCTCTCGCGGCCGACCGTGCGCGACGGCGTCTATACCGCAATCGAAACGCTGCCCTACACAATCTATAAAGACCACCCGTCCATGGTTGCGGCGCTTGGATTCGTGCCTCCCACTCCTCTGATAGATCCGGACACAATGAAACGGACGCTGGATCACGTAATACAGAAATGGGACTGGCCGAGCACTTGGGGCTGGGATTATCCGATGCTCGCGATGACAGCGGCAAGACTTGGTGAGCCGGAAAAAGCGGTCAATGCGTTGTTTATCGAATCGCAAAAGAACCGGTACCTGGCCAGCGGGCATAACTATCAGTCAGCCCGTCTACCTTTATATTTACCGGGAAACGGCGGCTTGCTCTCAGCCGTTGCCATGATGGCAGTAGGCTGGGATGGCTGCCCCGAGAGTCCGGCGCCCGGTTTCCCGGACAATGGAAAGTGGAATGTGCGATGGGAAGGGCTTAAACGAATGCCCTGAATGAGAATGAAGAAGACACGAATTGCATTAACGAGTAAGTTTATCCTGCTGGTCTTGTTGTTCGGTTGCAACGCGACATTATGCGCGGCCGAGACGCTGCTACGAGTGGCTATTATTGGTGACTCGACGGTATGTGAATATCCCCCAGAAAATGCCTGCCGGAGCTGGGGACATTATATCCAGGACTATTTCAAGGATACGGTACGCGTGATCAATCTCGCCGGGAGCGGGTGCAGCACCAAAACATTCATCAACGAGGGACTCTGGGCCAAAACGCTGGAGGAAAAACCCGACGTTCTGCTGATTCAGTTCGGCCATAATGATTCGCACAACTCCGACAGACCGGAAGCTACAGATGCTGCCACGGATTTCCGGGACTATCTGAGGCGGTATATCGACGAGTCGGGAGCGATCGGTGCAACACCCATTCTCGTGACGCCGGTGCAGCGGAGAACGTACGGCTCCGACGGAAGGCTTAATAACACGTTGATTATCTATGCGGATGCAATGAAGGCGGTTGCGGCCGAGAAGAAAGTGGGCTTGATCGATCTGAACGCTTCGAGCGGCAGGCTCTACGAACAATTGGGTCCCGCCGCCAACGACGTGGTAGCGAGCACGCCGGATGATCGCACGCACTTCAACGAAAATGGCGCCCGCATGATGGCGCATCTGGTCATGCAGGAGTTGACGCAGGTTGAACCGCGCATGGCGGAGCAACTGGTGCCGGATGGCCCGGCAGCGTTGGGCAGAATCGCTGACAAGCCGCTCTTTCGCGATCCCGTGTATGATGGTGCGGCCGATCCCGTGCTATGCTGGAATCGCGCCGAAAAGAAATGGTTCATGTTCTACACCAACCGCAGAGCGAACGTACCGAATACAAAAGGCGTCTCGTGGGTCCACGGCACAAAAATCGGCATAGCCGAGTCCTCGGACGGCGGCGCAACCTGGAAATATCGAGGCACGGCGAACATCAACTACGGCCAGGGCGAGTACAGCTATTGGGCGCCGGAGGTGATCGAGCACGGCGGCACTTATCACATGTATCTGACTTTTGTGCCGGGGATGCACACCGACTGGTCGGGTACGCGTGACATCATCCACCTTATCAGTAAGGATCTGCTGAACTGGAAATTCGAATCCGTACTGAAGCTCTCTTCCAACAGGGTCATCGATGCCTGCGTCATGTGGCTGCCGGACGGCACGTGGCGCATGTGGTACAACAACGAGGTCGATGGAAAATCGATCTACTATGCCGACAGTCCCGACCTGTACAAGTGGAATGATAAAGGTAAGGCGATGGGCGAGCGTCCGGGCGAGGGGCCCAAGGTCTTCCGCTGGAAGAGCTGCTGCTGGATGGTCGTTGACGTTTGGAAGGGCCTCGGAATCTATAAATCGCAGGACTGCCTGAAGTGGACAAGACAGGAAAAGAATCTGCTTGAAGAGCCCGGACAAGGCTCCGACGACCAGGTCAAGGGCGGCCATCCGGATGTTGTCGTCAGCGGCGGACGCGCATACCTGTTCTATTTTACGCATCCCGGCAGGCGGAGTTCGAACAATAAAGGCAGTGCGTCTGAAATGAGACGCAGCTCGATCCAGGTTGTCGAGATCGAATCTAAGGATGCCTGGCTTAGCTGCCGGCGCGACGAGCCAACTTATATAAATCTGAAAGCTGTCACCGAGACTGCAAAATGAGCGCGAGACTGAAAATAATTTTTGCCGCTGTCTGTTACGCCGTGATGTTGACGGCTCTTGCGGTTGGAACATCCTGCCGTGATACGACAGTGATTGAAGCCCGGCCAATCCCGGAGGTTCTCGATCTTGAGGGAAATTTAAGGGTGCATGACCCGGCCGTCATAAGGCAGGCCGATACCTTCTACGTATTCTCGACCGGTGGAAGGCGGCGAGGACCGGGTATCATACCCATTCGATGCTCTAACGACCTGTACAACTGGACTTTGTGCGGGAACGTGTTCGACAAGCTTCCCGAGTGGGCGTCAAAAGAAATCCCCGGCGCGAGAGGCGCATGGGCTCCGGACATTTCCTTCTATAACGGCAAGTACCACCTTTACTACTCCGTCTCCAGGTTCGGCAAAAACAATTCGGCCATCGGATTAGCCACCAATCAAACACTCGATCCGAACGATCCTGATTACAAATGGGTTGATGAGGGACTCGTGGTCCGGTCGTACGAAGGCAGGGACAATTTCAACGCCATCGACGCCAATCTTGTCATAAAAGACAAACGCAATATCTGGCTATGCTGGGGGAGCTTCTGGAGCGGCATAAAAATGAAGCGGGTAGATCCCGAGACCGGAAAGCTTTCGGCTTACGACGCCACGCTGTACTCTCTGGCAAGCCGTCCCCGAACGGATTCTGATCAGACACAATCGGCGCCGGACGCCATCGAGGCTCCGTTTATCATTCGTCATGACGGCTATTGGTACTTGTTCGTATCTTTCGATTTTTGTTGCCGCGGGGCGAAAAGTACGTACAAAGTCATGGTCGGACGTTCCCGCAAGATTACCGGCCCGTACGTGGACAGAAGCGGCAAGCTCATGACCGATGGCGGCGGAACGCTGGTGATCGAAGCTGCGGGCCCGAACTGGCGAGGCCCGGGTCACCCGGCGGTACTTCAGGAATCCGGCCAAGATTTCCTGCTGTTTCATGCTTATAATGGGCAGACGGGCCAGTCCGAGCTTAAGATATCGACGATTATTTGGGATAATGGATGGCCGAAGGTCGGAGCACTGCCCTGAAGCAGCGAAAACAGGTCGCAGTACAAAGCGAATTGGTGTATGGGATTTATAGCAGCTTGTTGAATTCGCTTGTCATTTAAGCTATAACATATCGAAACTCCGGCTGGTGTGAGCTAAAGTTCATATTCGATAGAGGAGGTAACTTTATCAATATGCTGGTTAACAGGGCAAATCGAAGATATGTTCGGGAGACAGTAGATTGTGATTAGAAACACTTTGGTTTTTACGCTGTGTATTTGGATTTTCACCTCAAGCGTTTCAGCACAGAATCAGCGTCGGCCCCTGCAGGGCTCGACTCGCCCGCCGGAGAATATCGACCGGGGGCTCAGGGAACTTACCGCAGAGGAGATTCCGCCAAACCTGAATTTTTACACGATGGATCCGTTATATGATCCGAATGCGATCCTGGGCTGGGCCGAAGATCGGATCGAAGAGAAAATTAATCGCGGCCTGCTGGCGTTGCCGATGGAAAGCGGAAAAGTTTATCTTGGCTGGCGGCTGCTGAAGTCGGATTCCGAGAATATTGCTTTTAATGTTTATCGTTCTATGAGCCCCGGCGATGCGGTCAAGCTCAATGCCAAACCGATTAAGACAACGACGGACTTTATTGATACCAATCCGCCGCCGGACCGGGCGAACGCATGGTTTGTCAAACCGGTGCTGGATGGCATGGAGCAGGCGGCTTGTGAACGGGCGGAGCTTCCGGCGAATCCACCGGCGCAGCAGTACAAGTCGATCAAGCTGAAAGATGATGTTCGAGGAGTTTCGATCGTCGGGATCGGTGATCTGAACGGTGACGGTGTTTATGATTTCGTGGTCAAGCACCCCCGAGGCGGCAAGGATCCCGGCAGAGTCGGCCCGAATCGAGGCTCTTACAAGTATGACGGCTACGACGGCAGGACCGGGCAGTTCATGTGGCGCATCGATCTTGGCTGGAACGTCGATATGGGCATATGGTGGACGCCGATGGTTATCCGCGACCTGGACGGCGATAATAAGGCCGAGGTATGTGTCAGGACCGCGCCTTATGCCGCTACTTCCGAGGACATGTTTCCAAGCGGCAAAACCGGTTTTGTTTTAGAGGGCCCCGAATATCTCGCCGTGTATGACGGCCAGACCGGCAAGGAAATCGACAGGGTCGATTGGATCGAACGCGGCAAGGTTCAGGATTGGGGCGACAACACGGGCAACCGGGCGTGCCGCCATATGATGGGTGTGGCCTTCCTGGACGGCAAAACGCCCGCCGTGCTGGCTGTCCGCGGTATCTACGGCATGATGAAAGTGGACGCCTGGGTGTTGAAGAACAAAAAGCTCGAAAAAGTCTGGCGATGGACCAACGAGAGGGCTCCTTTTATGTATCAGGGGCAGGGCCAGCACAGCATCAAAACAGGTGACATTGATGGCGACGGCTGTGATGAGATTCTTGTCGGCTCCAACGCGATAGACAACGACGGCCGAACCATGTGGGGCACCGGGTACGGGCACGGCGACAGGTTCTACCTGGGTGACATCGATCCGGACCGCCCCGGCCTGGAGGTCTGGTATATCTTCGAGGAGCCGCATCCACATAACGGCGCCGGCCTGTGGGATGCTCGTACCGGCAATCTGATATTCGGCATTCCGGAAGCGAACCGGGACAACGAGCTCGGTCTGGCAATTGCCGGTGACATCGATCCGAACTATCCCGGCATGGAATGTGCCGGCGGAAGGCATTTTTATACGGCCGCCGGCCAAAAACTGGACGGCCCGATCCCGCCGCAGGATTTTCTCGTATGGTGGGACGCCGATCTTCTGCGGGAGATTTGCAGTCGAAGAAGAATTTCCAAATGGAAGGGTGGCAAATTGAGTGACATCCCGGGCAGCGTGCAGCAAATAGCGGACATTCTCGGCGACTGGCGCGAGGAGATTGTTGTATATACCAGCGGCGAATTACGTATCTACAGCACAATCATCCCAGCCGCCGACCGCCGCGTCTGTCTGATGCAGGATCCGCTCTACCGCAATGACGTGACACATCGGTCAATGGGTTATGCTCATTACCCCATGACCAGCTATTACCTTGGTGTTGGTTCAGATTGAAAAGATTTAGGAGAAGTATGCACAGTATTAACAGACAACAAACAATTCAGTGTGAACAAATGAAATCATTGTTTGGCTATCAGACTTTGATGATTGGCATTCTGTTTTTTTCACTGAATTTTGCGCGGGCGGAAAACTGGCCCGGCTGGCGGGGCCCGCGTGCTGACGGCACCTGTATCGAGCAGGACATTCCCACCAATTGGGATCCTGCCGGCGCGCTTTGGAAAACCGAGCTTCCCGGCAAGGGGCATGCCTCCGCGATAGTGTGGGGCGATCGCGTGTTTACGGTTACCGGCATTACTGAAACGAAGCAGCGCATCCTCCTGTATCTCGACCGCACCAGCGGAAAGATCCTATGGCAGCAGACCGTCGTGCAGGGGCCTTTAGAAAAAATTAATAAGGAAAACAGCTATGCTTCCGGCACGCCGGCCACCGACGGACAGCGAGTCTATGTCACCTTCCGGGTCGGCGACGACATCATTGTCGCAGCGCATGACCTGGCCAGCGGCAAGCAGCTCTGGC
>CAYTNN010000135.1:0-13020 GCA_964439135.1 uncultured Pirellulales bacterium | reverse complement strand
TTGGGTATTTCTCCCCCCATAAATCACACAGCAATCCTTGTGCCGAACAGGATTGTGGCTGTCCCTAGTATTCCCTAATTTTTCAAAAATTTAATGTATTTAACCATGATATATCGGATTCTTGTATTTTACATTTTACAGTATTGTTCCGGGTTCACCATTGCGACACTCTATTTGTCTTTGTTGTAGCCAAGCAGTTGGTGGGGCCTCGCCTGCTACCCAGCTACCATCTCGTTTTTTATAGATTACCCGAAAAGAGTAAACACCCTCTTCCTTAAATGCGACAGAGCCATCCAATTTCTCTCCAGTTAAGATTTTACGTCTCGAATAACCCCATACTCCCCAGTAGCGTTCGGCAATTTCGTCAGGTAGACCTAACAGTTGCCCGACTTGTTCTTCGGACATCCCAAGTTTTATTTTATCCCACCTCTGGTCTTCCGGGGCCTTTATACTTAAGTTCGGGAGCAACCTTTCGGCTATTTTCTTTTCAACGTGCAGTTCAACTATAGTTTTGGGTATCTGCAATGTAAGTCCGTTGAAGCAATCAGCTAATAAATCTTTGAATAGTCCCATTCTTAACCACTTTCGAGCTAAATGAATATTTCATAATATCTCTCTTCCTATTGCCACTCCAGACTGGAAGTCTCGTTCAAGCTCTATGTCACCCTCTACGTCTGCGGAGAAGACCGCCGGAAAATGTTAAACCCAACGTGGCGAGCAGCATAGCAGAGGGGACGGGGACAATCGAAAAGTTATCAAAATACGTACCGCCATTACCAGAAAATACTCCGGACTGACCCGTGCGATTTGGAGTGCTTACGACATAAGTGAATAGATAGTTGTCATCTATATAGACGGCCAATTCCCCATTCATACTATCCGCATCAACTCTTAGATTGTACCAGTAAGTTCCAGATACAAACGGGTAAGAAAAAGATTGTCCGTCAGGAGTTGCGATGCTCCCATCAACGATTTCGCTTACGAAAATCAAATCGGCGGCGGGATACAACCGAACCTGAACCCAATTCATAGTATCCTGATACCAGATAGTAGGGCCTCCATAACCTGCACATTTGGCCGGGTTTTCTATCAAATCGACTGCAATCGATTGGCTTGAAAGTATGAGATTTTCTACCAGAGCAATATAACCGTCACCTCCTCTATCTTGTAATAAGCTCCCATTCTCAATAATCCAATTTCCATATTGGCCAAATTGGTTATAACCAAGCCACCAACCATCGGCGTTGCCATCGTCAAAATCATCGAAGAAAATGTCTGCACTTACATTCACGGAGGCCCAAGGTGTAAACAGAAAAAAAGCTACCACCAATACAAGAACTGTTTGCCGTTTCATTTCTTTCTCCCGAAGAAGTTATAGTCTTTCAATACAAAAAGCACCGTTCCTTGATTATTTTCAGTACAAAGCTCCTCCGTTATTTATAGTGCAAAAAGAACGGCACCGCTAAATCTTGGACCAAGGTGTTTCCTGCGGCTTTATCTCGGATGCTGATTTTATCATAGCATAAGCGGATTCAGGAAGTCAAGTAAATACAAGAAAACAGCGATGTTGCTGGGGAGAGAGTGGGAATATATTGATTTTTATCTCGTAGAGGCCCCTGCAGAAAGGATGGAGTCAAGGAGATTTTTCAGGAAATCCGGGTGGATTATATATGATTACAAAGTCAATTTGCTTTTGATTGATTGTACGATGTACAATAGCCTACGAAACAGTGACTTATCTCCTAAACGATGTTTTGAAGCGGGGAGCCCTATTTTTTCACAGATTCTGTTGGCGTTGAGTAGGGTAGAACATACGAATAAAATCCAAGATGTAAGAATACGAGCGTCACCACTTTGGTATTGTAGTTTTAGTCCTGATCTATCTACCAAGCCCCCACTCCATTCCGTCCCCTCTCCATCCCAATCCATACCATTTCAGCCGTCACCTTTCCGCCCCCATAAGCACTGCATGGGAAAGCACTTATATAATTTTTTTACGCGAACAAAAAAAGCAAAATCAGCGTATATAGAGATAGAATATTTTATGCTAAAAAATAGATGAAAGATAAAACATAGAATTTATTAGTGACGTTTACCAATTTATGAGGTTTAATGAGAAAAGGTATTTAAAAAGACGTATAGAAACAGAAGAAAAAGGACTGAATACACAAAATCGTTAAACGTTCCTATTTAACTCCTATTCAAACCGAATAAACAGAGTCAGGAGTTCTGTGATGGCGAATTATGATATATACGTATTTTGCAATGAATGCAGCGAGGTTCATCCGATGCGTATTCGTGTTCCTCTGGATGACGGGCCAGTTGAAAAAGAAAGCATAGGCGACTTGTACGCAGGCAAAGCATTACCAACGGCTATCGCTACCTTGATCAACAACAAAACAGAATGCCCAAAAACGGGACACTTTTTTACACAAAAAGACAACAATCAGGTTTTTTTAGTACCAATACCAGAATAGCCTTGGAAAAACTAGGGACAGCGGGGCTGTTGAAAAAGTCACAAGGCGACATTTGAGATTGCCACAGTCGCTGCGCTCCTTCGCAATGACATTGGTGGGCTATTTTCTTTTCTGTGCATCCTGAGAATCAGGTCAGGTGCTCGCAATGACAACGATGACACGTGTGCTGGAGGATAATATTATTCGTCGGGTACGAATTCCTTCATCAGCTCGGCGTTGTCCACCCACATTACGAAGAATGGGGATGCTGCCGGCTCGCGTTTTTTTATGTAGATAAGAAAGGGCCTGTTAAATTCGAAACGTCTTTGATCGGTGTCAATTCCTAACGGCGGGACAACAATTACAGCATCCGATTTCAGGACGACACCAGTCCGGCCGAGCGTGAAGTCTATCATCTGCATGGCCTTCTGGATGTAATACCCCTGATCCAGCCACGGCTGGTTTCCGAGTGACTTGCCCTCCAATTCCGCGAAGTGATGCGTTAGTTTATAGAGCACATCAGGGACGGTCAGAGTCTCGGCAGGCCGTTCGCCGAAACGTCCTGCTGTTAAGGCGGGCTGGAGCTTTCGCATTTGCTCGTAGTTCGGGTCCTGCGTGAATTCGGAAATCTTCTGCTCGGCGTAGTCTACGGTCTTGCCGAGATTTTTCTGCTGGGGCACGCAGGCCAGCACAACCTGATACGGATAAGTATGTATGCACAAATCGACCGCGAACTCGGTCTCGCTCGTCTGCTCGCCTTGCTTGTAGTAGAGAACGTCGACTTGTTCGCGGACCATATTCTCGCTGTCTGAGTCCGAACGAGTGCAAAACGACATGACTTTCGTAACCGTGCCATTCGAGTCCTGGAAGTCAAATTCATTATTGCCGGCATAGAACGGATACTCGAATTCGATATCCGCATTCAGGTAAGAGTAAGCAATAATCGTTTCGAGCGGCAACTCATCTATTCCGTCAAAAACAGGCGCCGGCTCGGTCGGGAAAAGCTGTGTCATCTCATCCTGGATTTCTTCAATTATCCCATCGGCCAGGAAGCCGGCCGCTGCGAAGTACGATTCGTATTCGATGTTTTTATCTGAAAATTCCGCCTTGTTCAGACTGTCCGCCAGTTCTTCCGCGCCCGGGATTTCGACCGGCTCGCCAATAATGTACAGCTTGAGTATGTCCCAGGCCATCTGGAAAGTCGAGCACCAGATGACGTTGTGGTATTTCGGGAAGGGACTGTCAAGGGTAGCGACGATTGAGGTCTGTTCGAGATCGTTTGAATCTATCGCTTCGGGCTCCTTGGTTATTGTCGTGCTACTGGGCGAAACCGGGTCGTGAACTAATAGTGAGTCGAGCCTACTCATTGGCTCACTTCCAACTATAGGTACCATGCCATATCGTATGTCTCCTCCATCCCACTGGGTGTAGATATTATCATTATTGACGCCACATGCCGAGCGTTCCTCAAAGCCGACGTGGATATCCAGAAACAGGACATTCTGGCCTTCTTCCTCATGGGCTACGGCATTGCCGACTTTTACAGCTTCTCTGCCGCCATCAGGATCGAAGAGACCTATGTATTTATCCATACCAGCGGGAGAATCCATCCACGGATTCCGGTCGGCCGCGATTGCCATACCGGGATCGTTCGATGTGGACAGAGCATACAAGCCGAAAGGCATGTGATAGGCATAGCTGCAGTGCTTTCCTGGCTCCGGCCCGAAATCCCACAGATCAGTAAGCATATTACCACCTGCGTCCACGTCGGCGAGCTTGAACTCCGTGGTCCCGGCGTCGCCCGGGCATACAAAGGTTCTGGGCGTCATCTCGACATACTTGACCAGAAGATAGAAACAGGAAGAGATACTTGCCGATCCACGGTCACCATTGGCCGATAAGCCGTAAGCGCTAAATCGATTATTCGCCCTCCAGTCGGGAATTGTTGGAGCCCAAACGGAGTTCCTGCCGCCGGAGCGCGGCAATTCGTCATCGTAGTCGTTGGCATATATCAGCATCGCCTTGCCAATGTTGGACAGATTCGTGGCGCACGCTAAGCGATATTCTTCGAATCGGGACATCTGCATTGCAGGGCCTATGACGGCCAGGGCAAACAGGCACACAAATACCACAACCAGAATCTCGATGGGCCCAAATTTTTTCGCTTTGTCTCGCTGTAACATTTTTGTTTTTCCTCCAAAGATTTTCCTGGTTAACCGGCAGGGCGTTATCTTCTCAGTATTCCGCGACAACCAACCGGATTCCTGCTGCCGGCAAGTCGATCATTCTTACCAAAAGTTTACCAGATTCCGGGCAATGCGTCAAACATTATTTCGACCGATAACCTGTAAATTTGTGCCGGTCGGGACCTGCGGGACCTTGAAAGGCCCAAGATAATTCTGTACCGGCTGCGCACCCTTTTTTATATAAGACGGCATCCAAACCTTTTTGTTACACTTTTTTAAATTCCATGCTGAGATTTCCCGTACAATTGACTTAGCAATTGGATATATGCCTATAATTATGGCAAAAATTACTTGAACTTAAAGCTTAAAGAGCCTTTAATATGTGCTGAGATTCATTTTGCGAAAGTTCGTTTAGGAGTTTAGAAAATGACTCTGAGAGAATTCTGGGCTGATACTGGCAGGTGGTTGCGGGCGCATAAACCGTCCATAGGCGGAGCCCATCGGCCGGAGATCGACGATGATGGCCTGATCAGCCAGAATGATGACTCTGCCGAGCAGGCAGGCGATAGGTCCGTGCCGGTCGGGGCTCGAGGTAATAATGTCGTAGTCAGGGCGGTTCCGCCGGCCGAAAGACAGGAGTCACTCCAAAAACTGCAGGAAGGTTTTGACAAGCTCGTCGAACAATTGCAGGGTATTAACGAACATTTGAGCCGCCAGGCCACACAGCATGAAGATTTGATGGGCCGGATCCAGCAATTGCCCGAAATGCTTGAAAGCTTTCCCACCGTTGTGGAAAATCAGAAGCTGATAACCGAGCAGCTTCTCGAACAACTCAAGGCCTCGGCCGCCAAAAACGAGCAGTTTATCGATGCGGTTGAAAAAATCCCGACTGAAACGGCCAAGCAAACCGATGCTCTGGTGAATATCGACCATCAGCTTGCCGCCGCAGCCGATATCGATGTCCAAATGACCGAGGGCATGAATAATTTTAACGAGAGCCTGGATAAACTGAACCAGAGCACCGTTGGTCAGACCGATGGAATTATTCAAATGAGCAAGACTTTTGCCGCCAGCGACAGATACCTGAAATACATCATATCCAGGCAGAATAAACGTTTTATGTGGATTTTTATCGCCGCGGTCAGCGTATGTGTAACCGTCATTTTGATTCTCGCCGGCATTGTCATTTATCTAAAATACTAATAATAATCCTTTTCTGCATGACTGAGACTCCACTGTATCTTTATATTCTAATATGAATATTTCCCACGAAAATTCAGGCCATACAATAAAACAGTTGAAAAACTATTCTTTTTCGTTAAACTTCAAAAACTTTTGTTTGTTATTGAGTTTGTTATTGCTGTCAAATTCGAAAGGAGTAAAAAAGTGACAATTTTCAAGAGAATCGCACTTTTGGTGCCGGCCTTAGCCTTTAGCACAGTAGCTATGGCGGCCGAAGGCACAAATGCGAGCGAGACCGGCGTGCCATTGGTATGGTGGATCGCGCCAATCTCGGCTCTGCTGGCGCTGGGTTTTGCCTTCTATTTTTACAGGAAGGTCATGGAGGCCCCTGAAGGCACCGAGAAAATGATTGAAATTGCCCGGTACGTGCGCGAGGGCGCATACGCTTATCTGTTCCGGCAGTACAGCGTGGTTACGATGGTGTTTGTCGTGCTGCTGGCGATTTTTGCTTTCCTCGCCTATAAAGGCGTCCAGAACCCGTTTGTGCCAGTGGCCTTCCTGACAGGCGGCTTCTTCAGCGGCCTGTGCGGATTTCTGGGTATGAAGACGGCGACGAACGCCTCGGCGAGAACCGCTCAAGGCGCAAGCAAGAGCCTCAACAGCGGCCTGCAGGTCGCCTTCCGCTCCGGTGCCGTGATGGGACTGGTCGTCGTGGGCTTCGGCCTCTTCGACATCTCCATGTGGTATCTGATTCTCGACAAGGTCGTCTATACGGCCCAACACATGGCGGACGGGCTGACGCTCTGGGGGCTGCAGCTTGTCAAACCCGGGATGGAAATCGAGCATAAGCTCGTGGAAATCACCACAACCATGATTACATTCGGTATGGGTGCTTCGACCCAGGCGTTGTTTGCCCGTGTCGGCGGCGGTATCTATACGAAGGCCGCCGATGTCGGAGCCGACCTGGTAGGTAAAGTCGAAGCGGGGATTCCGGAAGACGATCCGAGAAATCCCGCTACAATCGCCGACAACGTAGGCGATAACGTCGGCGACGTGGCCGGCATGGGTGCCGACCTCTATGAAAGCTACTGCGGTTCAATCCTTGCGACCGCCGCTCTGGGTGCGGCACTGACTCTGGGGACTCTGCCGGAAGGCCTGACTCCGCTAAAAGCCGTGCTGGCGCCGATGGTTGTTGCCGGCCTCGGCATTCTGCTTTCTATCGCCGGAATATTCATGGTTCGGTGCAAAGAGGATGCTACTCAGAAGAATCTCCTAAGAGCCCTTCTGGTCGGTACGCTTGGCAGTTCCGTTCTAATCATCGTGGCCGTTGCAGGACTGGCTGCCTTGCATTGGATTACCTGGGGCGTGTTTGGCTCGGTTATTTCAGGTCTGGTAGCCGGTGTTCTGATTGGACAATTCACCGAGTACTATACTTCCGACGAGTACAAGCCTACCAGGGGTATCGCCGACCAGGCCAACATGGGACCGGCAACCACGATCATTGACGGTTTATCTACGGGAATGTACTCAGCCGGCCTTCCGGTTATTACGATTGTTATTGGTATTCTCTGTGCGTTCGGCTTCGCGGGAGGCTTTTCGAACATCGCAATGGGTCTTTACGGCATCGGCTTTGCGGCCGTGGGAATGCTTGCCACTCTGGGCATCACGCTGGCAACCGACGCGTATGGCCCCATCGCCGACAATGCAGGAGGCAACGCCGAGATGAGCGGTCTGGGACCGGAGGTTCGCAAACGCACCGACGCCCTGGATTCTCTCGGTAACACCACTGCGGCAACCGGCAAGGGTTTCGCCATCGGTTCGGCGGCCCTGACAGCCATGGCCCTTATGGCCGCCTACATCGAAGAGGTCCGGATATGGATCGGCCGATTGGCCAACGAAAGTGTCGATGGAATCTATCAGGTCGGCGAAGTTGTATTTGCCGCCAAAGACGGCGTCGGCGAGGCCATCAATGTCAAGACCGCAGAAATCATGGTTTTCGTCGATGCCTTCGGTCTCAATATTATGAACCCGAAACTTATCGGCGGCATCTTCATCGGCGCGATGATGGCCTTCGTCTTCAGTGCAATGACTATGAAGGCGGTCGGTCGAACTGCAGGTGCAATGGTGAACGAAGTTCGCCGGCAGTTCAGGGAGATCGCAGGGATCATGGAGGGCACAGGCAAGCCCGACTACGCCCGTTGTGTTGCTATTTCCACCAAGGGGGCACAGAAGGAAATGCTGCTGCCGTCCCTGCTGGCGATTATCGTCCCTGTTGTGACCGGCCTGCTTCTGGGTGTCGCTGGTGTCATGGGCCTGCTGGTCGGCGGTCTTACAACCGGTTTTGCCCTTGCTATCACGCTGAACAATGCCGGCGGCGCATGGGACAACGCCAAGAAGTATATCGAAAAAGGCGCCCACGGCGGCAAAGGCTCCGAGGCACACAAAGCAGCCGTTGTCGGCGATACCGTCGGCGATCCATGCAAGGATACATCCGGGCCGAGCCTGAACATCCTGATCAAGCTTATGACAATGGTCAGCGTAGTCTTCTCAGGCGTCATAGTAAAATTCGCCCCTGCTATCAGCGAGTGGCTCCACCTTGGCGGCCAATAGCACGCATTCAAAGCTCTGCTATTGACGCAGAGACGTAATTAAGGTAATCTATCGGGGTGGCCAAATTGGCCGCCCCTTTTTATTTGGTGTGACGTAGATGGAGCCGGTCTGGAAAATTATTTTTTAAAAAAAGACAAAAAATTCCCTTGACATGTTGTATATCTTAGGCTATACTTTATATAAGCTGATAATGAATAGGCGGCGCGATGATTGAGCCATCGTAGGTTACGATTGTTGCGCAGAGGGGTATACAAAAATTTGAAGAAAAAGGAACCTACGATGGCGCAAAACGTTGATTTTAAAGAAGTATTGGAATTCTTCGAGTCGTACGGCTGGAAGCTTCAAAAGATTTATGAGCCGTATCGGGTATTTGTTAAGCCTGGAGAGCTTCCCTGGCTTATCCCGGTACATGACAAGAAAGTAGATGCCGAATATGTCAAGAAGTTCAAAGAATTCCTCGAAGACCGGGGCGAAATCTAAGGCACTCAACAAGCCTTTTAAGGAATCAATCGTGCGCAAAGCCGGGAAGATTGTGGCCGATTACCGTATCATACTTGAGCGCAATGAAAGGTTAGGTTTCATAGGCAGCTCCGTCGAGCTTCCTACCGTCTTTGTTGATGCCAAAACGCCCGAGCAGTGCTATAGGGCTACACAGGAGGCCCTGATGGTTGCGGTTGCGACTATGATTGAGTGCGGCCAAAGACCACCGCAACCGGCATCCGCAGGAAGGCGTACCGAACAGGTGAACGTCAGATTGACCGCCGAAGAGAAACTGCTTTTTGCCAATGCAGCGATGAATCTCGGATTCAAGGGTATTTCCGATTTTATCCGCAATACAGCTCTCAATAACGTTCTTTCCAGCCGTTAATCTGGTTATACTTTCTAATCGACACTTTCAATATTGAATCTATTGACGTTATTGTTAAATATTTGTAATCTATCGGGGTGGCCTGATCGGCTGCCCCTTTTTTTATTAAGTATGAGGATATAGAATTTGACGAGTAAGCAAAATACAAAGGCAAAAGCATTAGCCCTGGCTGCCGCCAAGCTTGCGGCAGAGCGGCATTGCACCAATATTGTGGTTCTGGACCTGAGGGATATATCGCCGGCCACCGACTATTTTATGATCGCTACCGGCACAAGCGACAGGCAGATGCGCTCCGTAGCCGACGATATCTGTGTGGCGGCGAGAGAACAGGGCCAGCAGCGTTTCGGCAGGGCAGGCTACGATCAGGGACGATGGATCCTTCTCGACTTCTTCGACGTCGTTATACACATCTTCGACGCCGAATACCGGGACTACTACGACCTCGAACTGCTCTGGGGAGACGCGGAGCGATTGATTATTGACGATTGATTATTGACTATTTTGATGATAGCTGCTGTTGACATACTTGAAGAAAGAATTAGTGCGGCGATGACTGTTGTTGCCGGACGAGAGGATTGTGCCGCTATAGTCAGACCGGCGACGGATGCTAAGTTCGGCGATTATCAGGCCAACGGCATCATGGCGCTGGCTAAGAAGTTGAAGACCAATCCGCGAAAACTCGCCGAAGAGGTGGTGAAGAATTTGGATCTGAGCGACATCTGCGAACCGCCCGAGATTGCCGGGCCGGGATTTATCAATTTGCGGCTGAAAGCCGATTTCGTTGCCGGTGAATTGCTCGAAATAAATAAAGATACCGCTGGCCTCGGCATAAAAAAAACACCTAAGCCGAAAACCATCGTCGTCGATTTTTCGAGTCCCAATATCGCCAAGCAAATGCACGTAGGCCACCTGCGAAGCACTATCATCGGCGATTGCATCTGCCGAATGCTCGAAACCCTCGGTCACAAAGTAATCCGCCAGAACCACATCGGCGACTGGGGTACACAGTTCGGAATGCTGGCGTGTTACCTTGACCATGTAAAATCCAATTACCTAAAGCCCATGGTCGACTCAGTCTCCGCGCCTGGTGGTATAGGTGTCATTAGAAGTTTCAGCATTCCTGACATGGAAGAATTTTATCGCGACGCAAAGAGGCTTTTTGACTCGGATAACGAGTTTGCGCGTCACTCGCGTGAATATGTTGTTAGGCTTCATTCGGGTGATCCAGATGTATTGTCCAATTGGCAATTCATTCGCCTACAATCCCTTGCCCATTGCCATGAAATATATGAACTCCTGAGCGTGGAACTACAATATAAGCATGTACGTGGCGAAAGCGATTACAGAAACGATTTGCCAAGCATTGTCGAAGAATTGTTGGGTCGAGGTTTTGCCAAAGAATCTGATGATGCGATTTGTGTATTTCCGCCGGGATTTAAGAATAAAGAAGGGCAGCCGTTGCCGTTTATTATTCAGAAATCGGATGGTGCTTATCTTTATGCCACTACCGATCTGGCGGCGCTGCGATATCGGGTTGACGAACTGAAGGCCGACGCCATCGTTTATGTCACCGACTCGCGGCAGAAGCTCCATTTCGAGATGCTGTTTGCGGTTGCGAAGATGGCCGGATGGGTGCGTGACGACATCGAGCTTTCACATGTTATGTTCGGCAGCGTTTTGGGCGAAGACGGCTCGCCGCTAAAGACTCGCTCGGGTGAAAATGTTAAATTGAAAGAACTGCTGGATGAGGCGGTGGAACGCGCCAAGGCGGTCGTCGAAGAGAAGAATCCAGATTTTTCGCCGGACAAGAAGAAAGAAATCGCTAAAGCGGTCGGCATCGGAGCAGTAAAATACGCCGACTATTCCAACAATCGCACGAGCGATTACGTGTTCAGCTTCGATAAGATGCTGGCGATGGAAGGGAACACCGCCCCTTATATGCAGTACGCCTATGCGCGGATAAAATCGATCGAGCGAAAGGCGCAGAGCAAAGATGTGGACATCGAGGCGGAGCTTGCCAGCGTAGAATCTCTCAGCCTGACCGATCCGGCAGAATTGGACCTGGCAAAATACCTTGTTCGTTATGGCGAGGCGATACAATCGGCCGTCGCCGACTACAGGCCGAACTACCTTACGGCGTATCTTTACGAGCTTGCCCAGAAGTTCAGCGCATTTTATACCAACTGTCCCGTGCTGGTTGCCGGGCCGGACAAAAGGCCGACAAGACTTTTGCTGTGTGACTTGACCGCAAGAACAATCAGGCACGGCCTGCACGAGCTTTTGGGCATCGAAGTTGTAGAACAGATGTAATATAAAATTAGAACATAAAATGCAAAACTCAACAATACTCTTGATTAACCTCGCCGGCGAGAGTGCTACATTGTTCGCTCTTGCAATTTCAGGCGAAAGGAGTATTCTGTAGCTTAGCAGGATAATCAACAGAGTAATCAGGTGGCCGATTCTTCGGAGTTTATATAGGATGGCTTATTCGCTCGAACAGAAAATATCTAAAGATAAGCTTGCAGACTTTTGCAAAAGGAACCATATAAGGAAACTGTCGGTTTTCGGCTCTGCCGTTCGGGGCGAGCTGCAGCCCGACAGTGACATCGACCTTTTAGTGGAATTTGAGCAAGATCTTACACCTGGCCTTTTTTCAATCGTCAGAATGGAGATGGAACTTGCGGAAATGCTTGGCAGGAAGGTAGATTTGAGAACTCCTGAGGATTTAAGCCAATATTTCCGTGACGAGGTGTTACGAAATGCCGAACTTCAATATCAAGCATGAAGACAAAGTTAGATTGCGGCACATGCTGGATGCGGCTTTGGAAATCCGGCAATATATGCAATCTTCGATACGCGAAGATTTGAATCAAGACCGCAAGCTGGTTCACTCGCTTGTCCGTCTTTTTGAAATCATCGGTGAAGCGGCAAACCAGGTCTCGGAAGAGTTTCGCGAAGAAGTTCCGGAGATTCCCTGGTCAGTTATAATCGGCATGCGGAATCGACTTATTCATGCCTATTTTTCAATCAATCTGGATGTTGTGTGGAGTACCTTAAAAGATGATATCCCATCGCTTATTACGGAATTGGAGAAACTTCTTGATTGAGTTTAAGAAAATGGACTTTCCCATGTAACAAACCTTAAGGTTATGAAAGATTTGATATGTGTGTATCATGAATATTATCCAGGAAGAATTTCGCGTCGGCACTAAGAGCCGCAATCAGATGATCGACATTACCAGCCAGGTCCGCTCGCTTGTCGGCCAGAGCGGTGTCACTGACGGCGATGTCATTGTTTATTGTCCCCATACTACGGCGGCGATTACGATCAATGAAAACGCGGACCCTTCCGTTCCGCACGACATGCTTTTGACGCTTGAGGAATTGATGCCCCAGCACCGTTCGGGCTATCGACATTCCGAGGGCAATTCCGATTCGCACTGCAAAAGTTCTCTGGTGGGCTGCAGCGAACAGGTCCTCATTAAGGGCGGGTCGTTGCAGCTCGGTACATGGCAGGGTATTTTCTTCTGTGAGTTCGACGGCCCGCGCAGCAGAAAAGTCATCGTCCAGGTCCGCGGTGAATAGAAAATTTTGAGTGACACCCCTAAGAGAATGACCATTACTGCAACAATCCAGAAGTGTGCGCACAAAAAGGGCGAGGTGGTGGGACCGGCTGGGGGGGAGACCGGTGGACCACACTGCCTCGCCGAGGTCTATC
>CAYTNN010000134.1:0-13037 GCA_964439135.1 uncultured Pirellulales bacterium | reverse complement strand
AGATTTCTAATGAATGGCGGATCGTGCGAATGCGTGTAACCGGCTATTGCCCCTGTTCAAAATGCTGCGGGGAATATGCAGACGGCATCACAGCCAACGGTCATAAAATCCAGCCCGGCGATACTTTCGTTGCCGCCGACAAGAGATACTCCTTCGGCACTGAAATGGTCATCGAAGGTTACAGCAACGGACAAATCATTAAAGTCCTCGACAGGGGCGGCGCGATCCGTGGAAATAAGCTGGACGCGTTCTTCCATACTCACCAGGAAGCCCTTGAGTGGGGCGTCAGGTATATCGACGTCAAAGTCCGCGATATCTAATGTCGGCAATCACGGCCAGATTTGGTTTTCGAGCCAGTGTTCTGCAAGCAAAGTAAAGTCAGCAAAATCAATCTTATTGTCGTCGTTAAGGTCTGCCGGTGTTAATAGCCTCTGGTCGAAGATTCCCGTGCCGTTAGTAGCGATGTATGCGATTTCCGGCTGAGTGAGGGCATAATCGTAGATGCGGAAGTCGTCGATCAAGCCGTCATAGCCGCCGTACCAGCCGTTGCCGATTTCAAATGAAGTGATTCCTGATATTGGTGAGTATGAGCCGGCGCGACTGTCATAAAGCACGCCGTTGAGAAATATCTGCATCGTCCCGGCTTCGGCGTCCTTTGTAAAGGCCCAATGGTTCCATCGTCCCATCCATTCACTTGCATATCGATGGTCTCCGCTGAGCCGATTATCGAAAGACCAGGGACTGCCGCAATCCCAATTATACTTGCCGGGTCGTCTCCAGCAGCCAAGGTTAATAGCTATCGCGGGATCATCGCCGCCATAGGTATAGTTCGAGCAGCAAAGGGTGTCGGTATGATATGGCGAGTCCGCGCCATTTTGCCAGAAAGCGATAGTGATTTCCGTGCTGATTTTCGAGAACACATAAGCGGCACTGGTTATTTCCACTGCGTCTTTGTAGCCATCGAAGCTTATTGCCCGGCCGTGAGCTTCGCCGGCGCTGTCGTTGGCGTTATTCTCGAACTCGTACCAGGCCACCGGTGCGTTGGGAGCGACCACGGGATAAATATTGTATCCTGTGTCGAGCCAGCTAAATGCCATTTCTTCGAGGTCCTCGAAGTTGACGAGACAATCGCCGTTGAAGTCGGCATCCGGCATGTTTTCTTCCAGGCATCGGGACGAGTACAACCTTATATCATCGAAGTAAACTATGCCGCTGCCGCCACCGTACGGATTGCCTGGGTCTGCATCGAAACCGATCGCGATACTCTCGATATTGCTCAGGTCAATATCCGGCAGGTCTTGAAGTTCGATTCTCCAGGGCAGCCACGTTTCCTTGATGATGTCGTTGGCGTCGCCGAGATATGGCACGACAGTCTCGGAATTTCCATCATTCAAAACAAGATACATCTGAGAAACGGTGTTATATGACCGGCCATAGAAGTACAGCTCTAACGCCTTTGCGCCGGTTGCTGTCCAGTCCTGCGGCGGATTAAACGTCCGCACCGTCTCGGAATATACAGAATTGCGATTATACGAGTATGAGTATCCCATCGACTTCTTGCTGCAATCGTGAGTCTGATCCGTCCAAAGATGAACGCCGTCGTTTTTCCATACATCGTATATCCTGATTTGATTGACATCAGTCGAGGGAAGGGAGTAATACTGCTCGAAATCATCAATAATCAAATGATCGGTTGTCGTGAAGCTCCAGACTCTGCCGGGCCAAACATTTTGGTCGTTGACTTCATCGATCCGCCAATAGTAAGTCGCGCCTAATTCGAGGCCGCCAGGATCGAAAGTATTGGCGTCCTGCGGCTGCGGGGGCTCGCTCACGACACCTGCACCTGAAGCTACGGTTGTAATATCCGTATCAAGGTAGACCTTGTGTTTTCCTGCATATTGTCCAGGCGACCAGCTTAGAACAGCATCTGTCGGCACATTTTTAGCGCCATCGACGGGTATCGGATTGCAGGCAATGTCGCCGCAATCGGTGCAGATTCTGGCTCGCACATTGGCTATATCGAATCCGGGTGCCCCTCCGCCGTTGTCTATTCCGAGTATGCGGACCGCGCGTGGTTCGAACGGCAATACGATATCGGAGATGTCAAAACCTATCTCAGTCGGATCCACTCCACTGCCCGCGGTTCCGGAAGTCGCGATGCCGATCAATCGCTCCCGGCCGGCACCGTCTGTAATGAAAATAAGAGCCTGCTCACTCACCGGCCCAATCTCGATAAGCAGTATATCATTGCCCGGGCCATCGATAATCGGGCTGCGAAACTGTACTTCAACCCAATGGTCCGGGGGCAGTGTGACTCCAGATTTGTCTGACAGAGGAGGGCCTACAAGCCACTTTTCCGGAACGACCTGAATCGGCCCATTATAATTCCCATCGATATCCATGCCTGTCCAGCAGCTATCGTCGGCATCGTAGGCGTCGACTAAGTAGCAGGGATATTCGAATGCTTCTCCGGCAAGAGTGGCTGCCTTGAGTGTGAAAGCCAAATAAATGACTGTCAAAGTTAACAAATAGCCTTTTTTCATATCTTACCCTCCAGCCCCGGCACAGAACCGGTGCAGGAATTATCCATATCGATCCACCCCCTAATATCCAGAAGAAATTGTATCATTTAAGCACATGAAATGCAAGAAAAATGACATTGATAATATTATTGATTGCAACTGAACCACAGGCACATGGAAAAAGCTTGATATGTAATGGATTGCTGGTAAACTTCCGACGGCGTTTTGTTGTGCTGGTTTGTGAACCGTATTGCGCAAATACGAAGGCGCAATACGGGATATGAGATATGAGTAAAGACTATAGAAAGGATTACCGGGATGACTGATTACTCAATAAGTCCGTCAGGTGAAAAGTTTGCAATCCCTGAAGAAAACGAGCACGCTTCGGAGTTCCAGCGCGTTGAGTCACTGGCCGAAGCGGCACGTAGCGAGGGTAAGGAAATAGTTGTCGTCATGGGTGTTGGTTTTGTCGGTGCCGTAATGGCGGCGATTGTTGCCGATACCGTCGATAAGCAAAGCGGCCAACCCGGCAAGTTCGTGATCGGCTGTCAACGCCCAAGCGTCCGGAGCTACTGGAAGATTCCACTGCTGAATCGGGGCGTATCGCCGGTAAAGGCCGAGGACCCTGAAGTCGATCCGATGATTGCCCGCTGCGTACTCGAGAAAAAGACGCTGATCGCCACCTATAACAGCGACTGCCTCAAACTGGCGGATTGCGTGGTCGTGGACGTCCAGTGCGATTATACGAAACAAGACCTCGGTAATATGCGAACCGGCAAAGCGGAAATGGCAGCCCTGGAAGCGACAATCAAGACCATCGGCGATAAGGTGCAGCCGGATTGCCTGACGCTGATTGAGACGACGGTAGCGCCGGGAACGACGGAGTTCGTGGCCTGGCCGATTATGAAAAAGGCCTTTGCCGCTCGCGGCATAGAGACCGAGCCGCTGCTGGCCCACAGTTTCGAGCGGGTCATGCCCGGCAGGCATTATGTCTCATCCATCCGGGACTTCTGGCGGGTCTGCTCGGGCTGTAACAGCCAGGCGAGAGGCCGCGTCGAAAAGTTTTTGCGCGAGGTATTGAATACCGAAGAATTTCCTTTAACCGTAATGGATCGGCCGATCGAATCCGAGACGACAAAAATCGTAGAGAATTCTTACCGTGCTACAACCCTGGCTTTCCTTGATGAGTGGAGTCTCTTCGCGGAGCGCAACGGTGTGGACCTGATCAAAGTCATCAAAGCGATAAAAGTCCGGCCGACACACAGCAATATAATCTTTCCCGGTCCCGGCATCGGGGGTTACTGCCTGCCGAAGGACGGCGGGCTCGGGTACTGGGCGTATAAGCATATTCTCGGATTCAGCGATGACATATTCAAGATTACACCGACGGCTATCGACGTAAACGATACTCGCGGCCTGCATGTGGCGGCGCTGACGAGAGATGCCCTTCGAAACATGGGCCGGCAGGCGGCCGGTGCGACCATATTGCTGTGTGGAGGGAGCTATCGGCAGGACGTCGGCGACACCCGCTACAGCGGCTCGGAGATCGTCGTTCGAAAGCTCACCGAGATGGGAGCCGAAATGCGAGTGCACGATCCGTATCTCGAACACTGGTACGAGCTGGAAGCACAGGATACCTACCCCGCTCCGGGACATTCATGGGCAAGGTTTTTCCGCAATCAGGACGGCCTGGTGAATATTCGGGTTCAAAGCGACCTTGCCGAATCGCTGGCCGGTGCGCAGGCAATTATATTGGCCGTGCCGCACACCCCGTATCTGGAGCTTGATCCTGATAAAATAGTCGAATGGGCGGGCGGCCCGTTGGCGGTCATCGACTGCTTCGGCATATTGGATGATCAGAGAATCCGTCGCTATTTCGAGCTTGGCTGCGAAGTCAAAGGGCTGGGCCGGGGACACATCCAGCGAATTAAGGAAGAAGTAAGAAAAAGTTAAAAGTCAAAAGGTAAAAGTAAAAACTAAAGGGAGTCTGTAGACGTGGACATAACGGATATTAAGAACAAACGAATCGCCGTTCTCTCCCCGGTCGCGTGGCGGACGCCCCCTCGTGCCTATGGCGCCTGGGAAACCATCGCCGGTAATATTGCCGAAGGTCTCGTTGCCCGCGGGTGGAAAAATGTCACGTTATTCGCCACGAAGGATTCAGTCACAACGGCAAATCTTCAAGGCTGGATCGAAAAAGGCTACGAAGAAGACAAAAGCCAAATCCCGCTGGTCTCGACGTGCCTGCACATATCCAAAGTCATGGAGCGGGCCGGCGAGTTCGACCTGATTCACAGCAATTTCGATTACCTGCCCCTGACGTATCTCCCGCTGATAAAGACGCCCATGCTAACCACCATCCACGGCTTTTCCGAGCCCGACATACTTCGGGTCTACCACGACCACAAAGACGCTTATTATGTCTCCATAAGCGACTCCGATAGGGATCCCGGCTTGCCTTATCTGGCGACCGTTTATAATGGAATCGACCTATCGAACCTGACCTTTCGACCAACGCCTGGCGATAAACTCGTCCATTACGGACGGATACACAACGACAAGGGAACACATCTGGCGATTGAGGTAGCGAAAAAATCCGGTATGGATTTGATAATAGCCGGCATTATTCAGGACCAGGATTACTTCGATGATCTTGTTAAGCCTCACCTGAATCAATCCTCGATCCAGTTCATAGGGCCAGTTAACCCTGAGCAGCGAGATGCGCTGCTCAAGGAGGCGTACGCTGTTATACACCTTAATACGATTCCCGAGCGGTTCGGCCTGGTGATGGCAGAATCAATGGCTGCCGGCGTGCCGGTAATCGCAATGGATTTGGGTTCGTGCCGGGAAGTCATCGCTGATAAACAGACTGGTTACCTGGTCAACGGCGTCGATGAAGCGGTGGAAGCCGTCGATAAAATCGAGCAGATAGACCGCAAGAAGTGCCGGCAACGCGTCGAAGAGAACTTCACAATCGATAAAATGGTCGCCGGTTACGAAAAAGTCTACGAGGAAATCTTCCGGCGGGAAGCGCAAAAACTGTCATTCCGCACTTGATGCGGAATCCATTGTTACGATTTTGGATTCCTGCTTCCGCAGGAATGACAAACAAACTGTGATTTAGTTACAGGGATGTAAACAATGAACAAACCATTCGTTACTCGATACGAGGGCAATCCGATCCTGACAAAAGACGATATTCCGTATCCTGTTCAGACGGTCCACAATGCGGGCGTCACCAAATATGACGGCAGATACATTATGCTGTTTCGCTCGCACCTCGATACGGGTAGATCCATCATCGGCCTTGCGGAAAGCGAAGACGGCTTCAATTTCAAAGCCCGCCCCGAGCCGTTTATGGTGCCGAGCAAGGAACCGGTTTTTTGTGAGTATGAGGCTTTCGGAGTCGAAGACCCACGGATTACATATCTCGAAGGTGTATACTATATAACGTATAGCGCGTATTCGCAGCACGGCGTCCGCATCGGTTTGGCCAGGACGTCGGATTTTGAATTGGTCGAAAGAGTGTCCCTGATTACGCAGGCCGATTACCGAAACACCGTGCTCTTTCCCGAAAAGATCGACGGCCGGTACGTCAAATTAGACAGGCCGCACTCGGACATCAGCCCCTGGTCGATCTGGATAAGCTACTCGCCCGACCTGCGCCACTGGGGCGATTCGAGATTGGTAATGAAACCTGTGCCGTACCACTGGGACGAGATGAAGATCGGCCCCGGCGCCCCGCCGATCCGCACCGAGAGGGGCTGGCTGAGTATCTATCACGGCGTCTTTCCGACCATGGCAGGCCACGTCTACCGGCTCGGCGCCGCCCTGCATAAGCTCGACGACCCGGCACAAATCCTCGGCGTCGGTGACCGATGGATATTACAGCCCGAAGACCCGTGGGAAATCACCGGTTACGTCCCCAACGTTGTCTTCACCTGCGGCGCCGTCCCCGAAGACGACGGCACCTTGAAGTTATACTGGGGCGGAGCAGACAAAGTAATGTGTGCCGGAACAGCCATAATCGAAGAGCTTATCGAGCTTTGCCTGACCGACTCAAGACCGGCAATTTGAGTTTTTCATAAAGTATATTCTGGCCCTGTTCTTGTAGTATGTCCTGTGCATAACCGATATAAGTGAAAGCACTTAAAAGTGTGCAGGCGACTGATTTATCAGCCCATTTCAAGATTTCTATGTCCGCGGAAGATTTTTTGTTGATTTACATACATAGAAGAGCTATGTATATAGAGTGTATGTATTTTTTTGTGGAGAGACAAAAATGTCTGTTTCGAAAGACTTAGTTGCGGCTTCGGCTACTCCATTGATTCTCTCGATTCTTTCAGATGGCGAGAGTTACGGGTACGCCATCATCAAGCGCGTTCATGAACTGTCGGGTGGACAATTGCAGTGGAGCGACGGGATGCTTTATCCCGTGTTGCATCGACTGGAAAAGCAAAAATTGATTCAATCCAGGTGGCGGGAGTCGGAGACCGGCCGCAAACGGAAATACTATCAAATCAAAGAAACGGGAACCAGGGTACTAAAGGAACAGCGAAGCCAATGGATGCTGGTCCATTCGATCTTGGGACAATTGTGGGAGAATGAACCATGTTTGACCTGAACCAGGAAATTACTAAGTGGCGGAACAACCTGACCCGGTCTGAGACTTTAGGTGAGTCGGACATCGATGAACTGGAAGGCCACTTGCGAGAAGACGTCGGGAGTCTGAAAGGATCGAAGCTGTCAGATGAAGAGGCCTTCCTGGTTGCAGCCCACCGCCTTGGAGACACGGCCCATCTTTCCGATGAGTATGCAAAAATAAATCATGGCAAAAGATTCAGGCGAAATGTTTCCTGGATAATTACAGGGATCCTTACTTATATGTTGGCAATGCATTTTGATGCAGCAGTATCAAAAGAGTGTGTCCTGCTTGCTGCCAATAGTGGAATAACCGGTTACCGTAGCTTGGGCTTTATTGGTTTTGGCTCGAAGATATTAACTTTGATAACAACTTTTTTTTATGGTTATTTCTTTTGCAGGTTGGTAATACAAACACATGGATTTAAAAAGCAAATTAAACAGCTAACAACAAGAATGTGCCCTTTGATGAAGTTGCTTGTACTCCTTCTTATGACTGTTGTGTTTAGGTCCGCATTTAGCATTCCTGTTCCAGCATTTCGGCCTATGAATATTCAGCAGTATGTAGTTCAGGCTTCGATATACACAAAATCTCTTTGGTCTGTATTTTTACCTGTAATCCTTGTGATGATACTAATAAATCTGAGTAAGCCAAACTTGCATGAAGTTGAGTGACAATAGCTAATGAGGCAATCTCGGTCTTTGGGCCATTAGTATTGTGATCTTGTCGTATATTTTCTTAGGCAGGGCGTTTTTCAGTATCTTGCGAATTTCGTGCATGGGTGTGCGCTGGGTTGTGTGGGTGATGATAATGTGCTCGTTGTTCAGATTGTTCAGCAGCGTTGCGAGTTCGTCGACGTGCATGTGTTTGCCGGCTTTGGCTCTTGTGGTATGCTCGCCCTCGTAGAACGTGCACTCGGCGATTAAAATTCTGCTCTCGACGATGTAATCCAATTGCGAAAAATCGACGTACTGCGTATCGCCCAGGTAGGTGACAATGGGGAACTCCAGCGGGTAATCGATTTCAATGCCCTGCTTTTTCAGCTCGACGATTTGCGGGCCCTTGAGACCTTTGTACTCGGATTTGAGTTTTTTTCGCTTTTCGATAACGGTGAAACCGACGGAGCCTTGGCTGTGCTTTGTCGGGAAAACCCTTGCAATCAAATTGGGCTTGATCTTATATTCGTCGCCTGGTTTGACACCGACAAGTTTGGCCGGGATTTTGTTGCCGTCCAGCTTCGACCATGCGTCGATGATCTGCCTCATTGGCGGCAGTAAATTGTCAGGGGCCAATATCGTTCCTGCGGATATGCCGCAGAAATTCCGCTGGGACAGGTAATATGCAAGCCCCGCGGCGTGGTCCATGTGCCCGTGCGTGAGCAGGACGTTGTTGATAGGGATAATCTGGTCGGGCGCTTTGCCGACGTCGAAACAGACATCCAATTGCGGCACTGCGACTACGGTCTCTTCGCCCGCGACCGAGTAGCCGATGATGTCCATCTCATCTATTTTTATATGTGCTAAGTTATGACTGGCCATTTACAATTGATTACAGACTAATATCTCCATCTTTTTGATTGTCGGAGTTTCACTTCATAGTAAATGCGGGTAGCGGTTATGTCAATTTGTTTTTGACATATCTGTCGATACGTGTACACTGGGCTATCGATAAAGCACAATAAAATTATAAATGAACAACCCATTTAAATTTAGAAATGTGAGGGCTCTGGAGCATGAAAAGAAAAATTAACAGAACGTTCGCAGCATTTCCTGCCTGTTTGATTATTGCGGGTTTAGCCGGCTTTGTATTTGCGCAAGAAGTTCAAAACTCAGAGATTATCCCCCAATTAGATCGAGAAAAATTGCCCGGCAGGCAGGTCAAGGTAGCGGCGATTTGTATCGGATTCGGGGGCGAGCACGATGTCAAACTGAAAATGGCGATAGAGCATCTGCATACGGCCGGTAAGAACGGAGTGGATATTGCCTGTTTGCCGGAAGAATTCGCCGGCACAGTGGCTGAGCCTGTTGACGGCCCAACCACCGAAACCGTGGCAAAACTGGCCGAAAAGTACAATATGTACGTTATCTGCCCGATACGAGAGCAGGCAGGAGATAAGCAATACAACACGGCTGTTCTAATCGACCGCAAGGGCAAAGTGGCAGGTTACTATCGGAAGGTTTTTGTGTTCTGGGGCGAAGGTCTGCACCTTAGCAACGAGGGAGTGAAGGCTTTTGAAACCGATTTCGGCAGGATAAGCATTCTGACGTGCTTTGACCTGAACTACCCGGAATTGTGGCGTCAATGCGATGCTTTGGATGTGGATATAGTCTTTTGGCCGAGTGCGTACGGCGGAGGTCCACCGTTGAACGCTTTTGCGATACTTTATCATTACTATATAGTTCCGGTTGGAGCCGGTAATATAATCGACGTTACGGGAAAGACTTTTGAGAAGATTGAAAAACCCCGCCCCAAACAGTTCATCGCTACGCTGGATTTGGACAGGGCGTTTGCCCACCAGGACTTCAACCGTAAAAAGGTCGAGAAAATGCTCGCCGAGCAAAAAGGTGAAATAGAGGTTGAGCGGAATATTAGTGATGAGGATTTGGCGCCGTGGTGGCTGTTTAAGGCGGTCAAGCCGGGAGTCAGTGTGCGGGAGTTGCTGAAGAAATACGGGATTGAGACGCTTCGGGAGTATCAGCATCGCAGCAGAAAGCAGATTGATGAGGCCCGTATAAAAGGCGAGAGAATTTAACAGAATTGAGGACTTTGTTAATGCCTGACAAACGCAGTCATCGAGGGCCTCATCCGGCGGATGAAAAGTTGTTTGCTCCGGCTGCAATTTTGGATTTGCGGTCGGCCCTGGCCGATTATTCGCTGCTGCTGACGAAAGGCTATGCGGAAAAGAGCGCCCTGAAGCTGGTCGGCGACAAATTCTCGCTTACGCAGCGGCAAAGGCTGGCCGTCATGCGCAGCGCCTGCTCGGACCGGCAGCTGGTATCCCGAAGCGAGCATCGCATCGAAGCAAAGAATCTTGCGGGCCAATCTGTCGCCGTCGATGGTTATAATGTGCTGATAACCGTCGAAGCGGCGATGAGTGGCGGCGTGATTTTTGCCGGAAGGGACGGCTGCTTCCGGGATTTGGCAAGCATCCACGGAACCTATCGCAAAGTCACCGAGACAATTCCGGCGTTGCAACTTATCGGAGAATTCTTAAAAAAGGTCGGCGGTACAAAAGTCCTGTTACTGCTGGACAGCCCGGTTTCAAATAGCGGCCGGCTTAAAACGCTCATTGGCGAATTAGCCGATCAGAACGACTGGGACTGGGAGATTGAATTGCTGCTGAGCCCGGACGCCGAGCTGAAAAAGACCGACCTGGTTGTTGCCAGCAGTGACAGCGTTATCCTGGACGGCTGCCGGCGATGGGTCAACCTCGCAACGGAAATCATTGAACAGAAATTGCCCTCAGCGTGGATAATCGACCTGGCGCCAAAGGATCTGTAGTGGTATATGAAGAAAGATTATATTTTACTGTTAGTGTTCCTGGTATTAGGCTCATCCTTTGCAGCTACGGGCGGTGGTTTAGCAGAAAGTGTCGGCATGTCCATTGCCGAGCGCGTTGCGGCAAGAGATTTTCCTTCTGTCTTCCAGGCCTGGAGTCCGGCCGACAATCTGCCGAACAAAAACCGATGGGCTGTGATGGCTATGCACGATCTTGTCTGGCACGGGCCGGGCGGATTCGGCCTTGTTTGGGATAGGAAATCGAGGGGGCTGGCCGAGGCGTTCACACCCGAAAGCATTAAAGCCGGCGGGAAAATCCGCCGGGACCTTCTAAAACTGAATCCGAATATTATCATGATCGCCGAGATCCGGTACCGTGACGCTCACCCGAACTTTTTGCCCGAAGATCACCGTTGGTGGAAACGCGATGAGCAAGGTAACCTGGTGAAAGGCTGGGACGAGGGCGGCTTCATCTGTCTGGATTTTGCCGATTCGCAATTTCGCGAGCACGTTGCTCAACGTGCCAGGGCGGCCGTGCAGTCAGGTGTTGTCGACGGTGTCATGCTGGACTGGTGGCGAGATGATAATGATCGTCTTGCGCTGGTAAAGGCCGTTCGCGAGGCAATCGGGGACAAGTACCTTATTATTACCAATACCAACGAGCGCACGGCTCCACAGTCGGCCCCGTACATTAACGGCTATTTCATGGAATGCACCAGAAGCAAAACTGCCGCCGACTGGAAAAGAATCGTGGCTACTCTCCGATGGGCCGAAAAGAATCTGCGCCCGCCCCGTGTAAACTGCGTCGAGACCTGGTACCACAACTCGCGCATGGACCTGCACCTGATGCGAGCAACCACGGCCCTGGCTCTGACGCATTCCGACGGCTACTGCCTGTTTTCGGATCCGAATCCCTTGCCGACAGGCGATCAGCGCCACAACTGGTATCCGTTCTGGGATAAGAGCCTCGGCAAGCCTGTTAGCGGAGGAGTAACCAAAAGCGACGGTACAGTTGTCCGCGAATTCGAGAATGGGATGGTCGTTTATAATCCTATGGGTAACAAACCTGTGGAAGTGAATTTTGATGAAATCCGGAAAAGCGCGGCAACAGGTGCTTCATCAACTCGGCATAAACTTGCCTGTCCCGATGGTGATATCTATCTCAAAACAGAACCAAGACAATCCGGTTTCCAACAAAGGCGATTGAAAACGTTGATTCGGGAATTGGCCAAGAAAAACCCCGAAATTCGCAATTCGCTCCCTGGAATTCGCCAATATGTAATGTTCCTCCATTTCCACGATTGCCATAGGTTTTCTATTTCTTGCTTTTATCGTCGATTTCAGCAAAGTTTACCGTCTGAATTACCAGTTTTGGCTGGGCTTTTTTAAGTGCAGCAATCTGATTCTGTTGAGATACATTTTTTACTTGAAGCTTTGCGATTTGCCTTTGAAGTCTTAGATTTTCTTTTTTAAGTTCAAGGACATAATTCTTGAGTACTGGGTCAGATGCCTTGAGTTTAGAGGTTAGTACAGGTGAGCGTTTCAATGCTTCATTCTCCATTATTATGTTTGAGTTCCGTGAACGCCATACTTATTTCGGCTTTTACTATGTTTTCGACCAATAGGGTTTATAGAATTCCAGAAACCTTGGGTCGTTCTCGTTCTTGCAAGCTGGGCTCCCTCCCATCCACGAGAATAAATCCTCCGGAAAGCCAATGAATATTGTCATAAGCTTATATGCTGCTGTGATAGCCCTCAGAGCATCTTTGCGCATGTTTTGAATTTCACCGGAATGAAGATATCTGCACCTTACCTCGCGGTATAAATCAGACAGCTCTGAGGCAAAACCATCATCAAGGTAATCCCACTTCTTAAGAGCTTCTATATTGCGATCCCAGTCAGGTACAGCGTCTTTGTTCCATAGTTCCTTTATGACCTTATTCTTATGATGCTTGTGTAGGGCAATACGAACTTGGTTCAGAAGCCTTTCGATCACTACACACGATGCTGATAGTGCAGAGAAGTCATTCCCGATGACATATGATTGTTCTATCTCGTTAATAATTATCTGGTAATCAGGAATCAGAGAAAACACTGGCGGTGTAATCTCAAGATACCTTTCTGCCATCTCCTCACTTACTAATTTGTCTGGAATATCTCTGTCGAATATCCCACGTTTTAATGCTTTCGACACAATTAACATTTTTACTTCTTTCATGCCTCTGCTTTTTGGATGGCAGGATGCATGGCTTGGATGGCATTGTGCCCGCAGTTAAGAAATACTGATATTTTCTTTGCCATATCTCATTTTTCATAACATCTCACTCAAGTGCTATGTTTTCTTGTAGGAAGCAGGGGGATGTTTCCGGTTTGAA
>CAYTNN010000133.1:11956-13149 GCA_964439135.1 uncultured Pirellulales bacterium | reverse complement strand
TTGCCGAGACGCAAATCGCCGTGAAAAATACCTTTGGCATGCATTTGGCCGATTATCCCGCCAAAAGCCTTGAGCATAGCACGCTTGTCAATAGAAGTATCCCTGCCGGAGTTTTCATAAAAATCAGTGAGAAGCTGCTGCATTGACTTTGAATTCTCAATCCCCTCGGTCAGCAGAAGATTATTGGTACAAAACGGACCGGTACAATGTTCAAGTAATCCTGTAACAGCAGGAGCATCAAATCCATTCTTCTGCAGCATTAAAGTAGCATTAAATGCACGTTTGGCCCGACTCGGACGAAAAAGATGCTTTACGAAATCCAGCGTCGAGCGGCAAAGGTACTCCTTTAGATAATGCAGATGGGCAACACCGTCAATAGACACATTGCATTTTAATACACGGGTATGATCGGACGATGGAACTCTGACAAACTGACCCTGATCTTCGGCGGACGAATCATTCTCTGCAACCAGATTTCGAATATCATGTTTAGGAAAGTTCTTGTCAATAAGAATCGTCCAGCTATCCATTCGCATCTTTTCAAAACCTTCGGGAAGCTTTTTGGAAGATTCCTTCCTGCTGGAAATCAGGAGTTGGCAATAGTTGTCAAGGGCCGGAGAGAGACTTGTCTTTCTAAGAAAACGCTCCATGTCTTTTGCTCGTTTATTTCTGTAAAGAAGCTCCCACCTGTGCACTATCATTCCGTCAAGATCGATCAGAACAGGTCCGTTTTCCGTAATCAGAACATTCACATGTTTCAAATCGCCGTGAGTGATGCGATAATTCCACAACTTATCGAGCAGGGTCACAACTTGCCGGATTCCATCCAGCTTTTGCCTCTCAGTGACATTATCGTCCCGCAGAAAATGCCATAGTTTCTGTCCTTCAACATATTCTGTTACTAAATAAGATTGCCATATCAGCAATCCTTTTCGCTGCTCAATAAAAGCCAGAGCTCTCGGAGTAGCAATGTTCAATGCGCCAAGGAAATGTGCATATAACCACCCTTTACGGGCACGGGACTTTTTAATTGTATGCCGCAGCGAATGAATAAATCCCTTATGATCATATCGTTTTACGGCGAGATTTTTATTATTCCATGTTATATGTGATACATAGATGGCATCTCCTTTTTTAAGAACCTGCCCGGCATCCATCAGCGTATCTATTTGTTCTATAAAATCACGAGGCTC
>CAYTNN010000133.1:0-11856 GCA_964439135.1 uncultured Pirellulales bacterium | reverse complement strand
TATTATCCCTCCGGTGGCCAACTCATCCGCTAAAGCACATAGAAGTGAGTCGGGTTGTCTGTTTTTCCCGTGCAGCCGCCAGTAATATATCCTGAATGCCCGCCAATCGGGCAGATAGCGTACAATCCGCCATGGCGTGTAAAACCGTCCTTTGTTAACCCGCCCAACCATAATTGTTCTGGTTACGCGATGTTTTCTCAATCTCCGTATCCATCCCCCCGGTCGAGCAATGGCCGCTCTGCAAAATACATCAACTTCGTCAGCCAGGTTACGATCTGCCGTCTCCGCCAGGCCGACACAAATTACTCTTAATCCCGCCTGCTTAGCGCCGGCAGCCACAAGAAAGGGTAGTCTGCCCTCTCCGGCAATTAAACCAAGCACATCTTGCGGCTCGTATTTCGTATCTTGTATCTTGTTCAAACAAGTGCCCTGTTCGAAAATCGATAGGCCTGTCGAAAGTGTGTTATCAACGTTTGTTACTCGATATTCGTATCTAACACACCCCTTCTGAAGGCCCACATCGTCAATCGCGAGTTATAAGTCACCATCCTGCTCTGCCGGTTCTTCGAAATCAGTTTCAATAGATGAGACAATCTGCTTAAATTGACTCTGAAGGTCCCGAATATTTTGCCGCATTTCAGGCAGGAATTGTATCATGCTGTACGCTCGCCGGCCTAAGTTTGCTTCGATAGCAGGTGCACCCAAGACTACTTTGTTGTCTGGAATGTTGTTAATAACGCCGGCCTGCGCTGCAATAGTAACATTGTTTCCGATATTAATATGACCGACAATACCAACCTGTCCGCCAATTGTGCAGCAATGCCCGATGTTAGTAGAGCCGGCAATTCCCACCTGAGCAACAAGCAAACAATGTGAACCTACCCTGGTACCATGACCTATTGTCACCATGTCACCTAACTTGCTGCCCTGACCTATAACAGTATCATTAAGTGTACCTCGTTCAATTCCGCAGCAAGCACCGATTTCAACATCATCTTCCAAAATGACAATACCCGTTTGTGGGATTTTGTGATGTATGCCCTTGTAGGTGGCATAGCTGAAACCGTCTTCACCGATTGTCGAATTTGCATTTATAATTACGCGATTGCCGATTTTACAACCATCATAAATAGCAACATTAGGATATATTATACTATCATTACCGATTTGGACACCTTTGCCAATATACACGCCGGAATAAATTATACAACCGTCTTTGATTCTTGCCTCGTCTGCTATTGTTACAAAATCATGAATATGGCAGTCCACACCAATTTTCGCGCTATCGGCAATTGAAGCCTTTGAGCTAACCCCTACTTTTTTATGCTTACGATGCCCATGCAGGAGCACCATTATCTGCATAAAGGCATAGTAAGGATCATCTGCTATTAACAGATGGACTGAGGTGGGGGGCGTTTCTTTTCCGACTATTACTGCACTTGCCTTGGTCGTCCGCAACTGTTTTTCATATTTACGATTTGTCAAAAAGCTAATATCACCTTCATCGGCCCGCCCGAGTGTAGAGGCAGATCTAATAATCACGTTTGGGTCGCCACAGACCCGCCCGCCTACATATTCGGCTAATTCACCCAAAGTTCTTTCTTGCATACGAACACCTCAATAAAAAGTCTATTAAGTACAGCACCGCCCCTTTTTCCGAAGCATCAGCCTTGCTCTGGTCATTATAACAAAAACACTTATGAGGTCAACTTTTCAGCCGGTAAACAGCAAAGCAAGCATTTTTGCCGTTACCAGAGACTAATCAAAAACTGCTTTTTCTATTGATAAATCCGTCTGAAATTACATTAACCCAATTCGGTTCAAACATTACACAGTTAAAACAGCCAGGAGCTTTCGCTGTAAACTCAATGAGGGCTTCTTGGCAAAAGATGCTGTACTGCTGGCAAATACTGTTACAGCCGGTCCGATGGATTTATACACTGCCGGATTAGTCGGACCGAAAACACCATACGTCCTGATGCCCAGGGCGGCAGCCAGATGCGTAATCCCGCTATCGTTGCCGATAAATCCATGCACACAACTTAAAAGCCCCAGCACCTGCGTCAAAGACAAATCCGTCAGGCACCTTCCAACGCTACTGATTTTCTTAATTTTCGCATCGCTGAATCTGTCCAACTCGGCAGGCCCTAATAAAAATACGATTTCAACACCTCTCGAATCAAGCTCTCTGGCCACAGCCAAAAAGTTCTCCAGGTGCCAGCATTTTTTTGCTCCGCCGCTGCCCGGCTGAATAACCATCAGCTTCTCACCGGAACCAAGGCCTATTTCTCTGAGCAGCCCTTTGCCTGTGTTTATATCCGCTTCTGTCGCTTTTATTAAACAGTCGTCGGTCTGAAACTTACGGGAATGCAGGGAATGGCCGCTTTGGTCTATAAATTGCCGGATGTAAAAATCGGCTAAATGTTCAGAGAAACCTTTTGGTGGTTTCATAGAGAGTGTTATAACCTCTGCGCTATGGCTGCAATTGGCAGTGAAAATCAGGTTTTGTTCAAAGTTGCTGTTCGGTTCACCTAAAAACGTCGCAATCCAGGCATAGTCGCCAAAAGCGCTTATCAAAGGATCCCTGTCTTTAAGCACAAATGTGTTCGTTTTAGCAAAAAATCGATGTATATCCATTGAATCTATAGAACGGACGCCATCGACACAGGACCTGCCCGGCAAAAAGCCAACGTATTCGGTATGCCCAAGAATATCAATTCCGCCCAAATGCAGCGCATCTTTCATATATGCAGCTAACGGCAGTGTCAATATACAGTCGCCAATCGCCCCGGGTTGCAAAATTAATCCTCGCTGCATTCTTTTTACCGCCTCAGCGCTCTTTTGCCGCACTAATTCAAAAATGTCATCGTGTGTCTGCATAGCTAAAAGCCTGAATTTTTGTCAAAGTAATACTAATCGTTAGCCGGCCACCTTGTCAATCCATCCGCCGCCGATAAGCCTGTTGTTTTTTTCCTCCTGAATATAAAAAGCGGCCAATTGACCCGGCGTTATTGCCGATACCGGCTCATCAAATTCAACAATAACATGATTATTCTGCCGAGTAACCGTCGCTAAAGCACCTTTACTGTTATAGCGTATCTTTACCTTCGCCCGAAAAGGCGAGGCCGGCACATCAATAAGCCAGTTCGCAGCCGTTGCATGAAGTTTTTTCTGCATGACCTCTTCTTTCGGGCCGAGCGTAACCGTGTTGCTTTCGGCATCGATTTTCGTAACATAGTAAGGCCTGCCCATGGCCACTCGCAGGCCCCGCCGCTGACCGATAGTAAACCTGTGCACGCCATTATGCTCGCCGAGAACCTTGCCGCTGCTATCGACGATGTTGCCCTTACGAACAAGCTCGGGGCACCGCTGTTCGAGCACAGCGACATAATCGTCGTCGGGGATAAAACATATCTCCTGCGATTCTTTGCTTTGTGCAGTGCTTAAGTCGAATTTCGCCGCCATTTCTCGCGTCTGATCCTTGGAATAATCTCCCATTGGAAGAATGATGTTGGGCAGCATATCTTTCTCAATCATCGATAACACGTAGGACTGGTCTTTAGAAGGATTGGCAGCTTCGTACAGGCCCACGTCGTTATCCCGATTGAGAATCCTTGCATAGTGTCCGGTGGCAAGAAACCGGGCACCATGACTTGTCGCAAATTCCCACAACTTGCTGAATTTCATATGCCTGTTGCAGAAGACGCACGGATTGGGCGTTCGGCCTTTTCTGTACTCGCTGCAAAAATATTCGAGAATTCGCTCAAAATCTTCGCGAAGGTCCAGCACATGGAGCTTTATGCCCAATTGCCCGGCAACCATTTCGGCCTTTGTCTGCGCGTGGCGGGCACTATCGTTCGTAATCATGAACACGCCTTCGCAGTCAAAACCATCCCGGCACAACAATGCCGTGGCAGTCGAACTGTCCACTCCGCCGCTCAGCGCAACAAAAACCTTATTTCCATTTCCAATCATTTTGCTTTGCATGATACGTGCTTCACGAGGATCATCAGGTGCCATATTGACGGGCTGCACGTAGAGCATATCTAATCTTGCGGATAGATAATTATGCGGTCGTGGATGACGGTGACTAAGTCGTCTTTGCCGTCACCCGTCACGTCGGCGACCGTCAATTCTCGCGGTTCGGCACTGGCTTTTGGGCCAACTTTGCTGTCGCGATAACTTTTTTCCTCGAATATCTTAAAACGCATCGCCGGAACAGGCTTTCCGCCGGCATCGAGCGCGAGTATTTCGATATGGCTGCGTCCGTACTCGACCATGATAATGTCGGTCCGGCCGTCGCTGTTTATATCGCCCGCTGCAAGGTTGCCGTATATCCCGTCTTTAATTTTTGTCTCATAGCCGAACTGCTGTTCCAAATGCTGAGCAAAATTCTTGCTGCTCAGCGGAGTAACAAGCGCGAACTTCTTGCTGTCGAACAGCAACAGGCTTTCGACATCGCCGCCCGTCAGCGGGGCAAACAGCATTTTCAGATGTGCCGCACTGTTCAAGGTGCCGACATCCAATACCTTTTCGACCCGGTAGGTCTTGTCATTGCCGGCTTTGAGTATCTGAAGCTGGCCCTTTTGCCCGTCCAGCAGCAAAATAGAGGGCCTGTCCGCCGGATTCCCGGAGTCGAGATCGAAAGCGGCAACTGCCAATATTTGGTTATCCGTGCTCTTGGCGTTATACTGGTCAATCACGTTCCATGTCTGTCCCTCTGAAAATACCAGGCTTCTCGCGAAGTTCTTCTGCGCCACCAGCAGCTCATCACCGGCCTTGCCGTCCACATTGGCGACGGAAATTGATCGCAGGTTGGCATCTTTAATCAAACTGCTCTGGGCTTTCGGTGAGTCAACGACTTCGAATTTGTTCTTTTCCACCTGGCGAACCAGTATGGGCGGCTCGTAGCTGACAAATATCAGGACATCCAGCAAGCCGTCCTGGTCGACGTCAAGCACTTTCAAACCATCAGGATTGGAGGTCAGCTTTTTAAGCTCTAATGCAAGGACTTTTTCGGTTGTCTCAGATTTTTCAGTATTTGCCTCGACCGAATCCGCCCGGTCTTTTTCGCTTGCAGCGAGATCATAAACCGCCCTGAGAGTTCTAAGGTCGTTATCGCTTCTGGATACGTAAAGGCAATCTATACTGCCGTCGCCGTCAACATCGGCCAGTTCCATCGCCACCGGTTCACCCGTCACGCCGACGGGTTTCGGAAACGACAACCTGTCATCTTCGTACTCACTTATGCCGATGACCTTTTCCTTCAGGCTCAAAACGCCCAATTCAGTTTTCCCATCGGCGTCGATATCCACGGCGGATAAGTTCGTAATATCAGCAAAAGCGGGAAATCTCACCGGCTCGGCCAACCCATGCCCCGCCTTTTGCTTGTAAAGAATCAATTCGGCCGCACCGGGATCGCTTATCGTCACATCGGCCAGGCCGTCACCATCGACGTCCCCGAGAGCCAGGTCACGCTTCGTATCTTCCTGCCCGGATGCAAGAGGATAAAACAAAATCGGCCAGTCGTCATCTTTCCGGCTTTCAGCGGCAAATTGATAACAGATAAGCCGTCCACTCAAACTATCGACAGCCAAAACCTCATCCCCGTCAGCCTTATCTATGTTGTGCAGCATCAATGCAAACGGCCGCTCAATAGCAAACTGCAATTGCGGACCCAACTGTCCGCTTTTCAGGCCGAATCGAACGTGCAGCGGTTTTTCCATATCGTTTGTGACAAGGATAAGATCGTTGACGCTATCCCCGTTCAAATCACCAATCTCAATACCCAGTGTTTGCGCGGATGTGGGATATTTCACAGGCTCGGCCAATGAGCCGTCCTCTGTTTGTACGATAAGATAAATACTGTCACGACCGGCCAGAACCAAATCATCGGCGCCGTCATTACTCAGGTCAGCACAAGCCAAAGCATTGGAAGTGGGCAGGCCATCATCAATATTAATCTTTTTCCTTATCGGCCAACTCAGCGATTCCGGCTTATCCGACTTAGCCTGGTCGGCCTTTTGCAGCAGCACATACAGGGCTTTGGGCTCGCCGTAATAAGCCAGATCCGTCCGCCCGTCAGAGTTCAAATCCCCGCAGACCAGACTGTACAGCTTTTCGGAAACGGCGATGCTCTGCTGCTCGAACCGGGTAGGGGGGGTAATAGCATTGATGTCTATGTCATTGAAATCGACAGCGACGTCCTTTTCGCCCGGCCCAACCGCTTCTTTCTGCAAAAGCAGCTCGATTCTGGCCTTTCTGTTATTGGTCAGGGCAATATCGTTTCGGCCGTCACCGTTAAAATCGGCCACCCGCAGGTCTTTAATGCCCCAGTCCAACTTGATGATCTCTATTTCTTCGAATCCATAATATTCTGAGATATCATCAGAGTCCGCCTGCTGGGCATTCAAATTGCCCAGAATCATGCCGGCAAACACTATCGCAAATATAGCCTTATTTATCCGCACAATGAAAACCTCCATTTTTTCTATTAATGTTTCTTACCGTCGGTCCCGCTAAAGCAGCAATTCATTTCAAACACTTCCTTCAGGACAAGAATATTTCACTTTATCCTTAGAACAATACTATACATCGTAATCATAGAAATATCAACGATTTTATAGCTTTTGAGGTTTTCCGCCGGCATACAGTCCAACTACAGTTTTATTGATGTGTATCCACAGTCCAGCACCGGATATAGGGCGGCAAGCTCGAAACAGGGCGGTTTTAGTCCGAGCGAAGTATTCGAAGCGCGATATCGTCCTGGTACTCCGGCGATTCCAGTGTTCGATTGCCGGCGGGGTGGTCGAACGTTTCGTTTTTATCGGTTTTGCCGGTTTTTGTATTTATCCATTCGGCTGTATATTTGCCCTTCGGCAGTTCCACCTGCAATTGTGCCTCGCTGCCGCCATTGATATAAACGGCGTAAGCATGACCCTTTTGTACCAATGCTCGGGCGGTTGCTTTATCCGGGATGCCGTCCTTGATAACCGAATTGTCCGGCTTCATTTTAACAAAGTCGAAGCCGTTGATGAAGTTGCTCAGAATGCCTAACTGTTTGTGCAGGACCGGGCCGCCTCCGCCGGGGGCGTTTATTTTTGCCGTGCCGTCTTCGTGACCTACGTTGAACGAGTAGTCGAGGTTATCGTAGACTGCTCCGCCGGCAATAATGAAATCCCAGCCTTCAAGTCGGTAAGGCTTCGGTTCGCTGCCGGCAAATCCCGTCTCGTCGTCGCCGATGACCCGGTTCAGGCCGTAATTGTCGGTCACCGTATTGGGAGGCTTGGCGTAATGGAAGTTGAAAATCGACACCCGTGGATTGGGATCGGCAATCTTCTGATATTTATTGGCGATATTCTGGGCGATTAAGTGTTTGGCCTTGAAATTGGCCTCAGCTTTAGTAATGGTCTCGGCGATATGCGCCTGCCATTCGAGCGTGACACCGCCGAAGTACGGCTCGTTGCAAATTTCGTAATAAAGGTTATCGAAGTCCTTCAGCTCCTCGACTATTCTGCGCACCATCGCATCCTGCACGGCCAACAGCCTGGGATATTTGAGCGTATAAACCTCGGTACGTTCCATTTTGCCGATGCCGTTGATGTTGTTAGCGGCGTTCATCGGGCTGAGCTGCCACATACTATCTTCGTAGAAAGGGCAGAACAGCACCAGCTCTACCACAACGCCGAGTTTGCCTGCTTCACCGACGAAGTCTCGCAGGCGTTTGAAATAAGCAGGGTCCCACTTGGTCAGGTCAAACTTATTGCCGCCGTTGGCGTAGCCCTGCTCATCGCTTCGCGCCCAGGGGCATATTAATCGTTCTTTTGCCGGCGCCAGGGTATTGTTTTCGATTTTGAACGCCCCGACAGGCTCGCAGTAAGCGCCGCTGAACGTACGAGTCAGGTTAAAACCGAGCGATTCGAGAGTCTTGAAGTACTTCCTGTAGTCGAAAGCACTATTGAGCACGCCTCCGTAATGCTCGCCGGACGTTATCAATATCGTAGGTTTGCCTCTCCATAGAAAATAATGCGGATTATCCGGATGAAGTTCAATTGGCTTAGCTTGTAAGGTTGTAGAGTAAACAGTCGTACTGGCCAATACCAAAAGAACGCTGCAGGCGACAACCACTGGTGTTTTATTTGTCTGCTCGAACATATTAATCTCTCCGTTAAAAATCCGTATTCGATACTTCCCGGATCCACACCGATTGGACCCGATGAATAACAAACCGCAAGATTCGACGTATTATAAAATCCAATTGTAATAATTATACGCATCTGAACAATGCTATCAAGGAAGATTGATAAGGTCGTATATGTGCCGATTACTTCGGCGACGATAAAGAACGAACAGTGGCAGGAGCGGGAATAAACAGAATCAGGGATTAAAAATCTAGCAAAAAACTACAAAAACTGGATGGTTGCCGATTTCGTGTATTGAAGTTCTTTTTCTTTTGCTTCTATACGGCTTTGCCATCCCTTTTCTCCTTAAACCTCATAAAGCGATAAACGTCACTAATAAAATCATGAGCTGTGGTATCGCTACGTGCCTGAATCGGGCAATTGGCACGGCGGGACTCACACCCGCTGGATGGCGGCCTTGTCGGTTGCTCCGTTGTCCCTAGTTTTTCCCTTAGTGCAATCATGGTTGACTGGAATTGAAGGTGTTTTCATAAAACGCGGCTCCAGATTATAAGTGCTAGAAAACTGTATAATACGCCATGTACTTATTTTCCTCTGGGGCCCCGAGGTACAAGCGGTCCCTAGCACCAGCATGTTAGGTCTATTCGTACCAGTCGTCGTTGTTCACTTGGAAGTCGGTATGGTCACTTAGGAAATCGTCAGGTGTTTCGACTCTCGATTTCAATATGCATGAAAAGGGGAATCCGTGATATAAGGTAGTACCGTCACCACGACGCATATCACCATCAGACCCATACTGCAACTCGGCACTGATTGTTCCATAAACAGTCAAAGTTATGTAAGTACTGTCAATGCTCTTAATCTGCACTTCTTCCGCTAATACTTCTTCGATTGTATGATGCGTTGCAACTTCATCTATTTCGATGATCGTTTCGCTGATTGCTGTATTCACTATTTCTCGGTCGATGTGATCAATCAATGATTCCGAAACAGCTTGCCTTGACTTCTCTACTACTTTAAACAATTCGCCTACTGATTCCAATGTTTCCGTTACATATTTGTCTTGTTTATCGATGTCTATGTCAATAGTATCCTGCTGGATATGAGTGTGTTTGTTAAGGTTCTCCACAACGCCTCTAATCTGTTTGCTAATTGATGCAGTATCAATCTGCAACGTATTCTGGACGTAGTCATCTGTGAGCCCCCCTTGGATAGCGAATACTATTCTTTGCCTTCTGCTAATGCCGCCGTCATTCTTGGTTTCGTTACGGTACCATCCACAGGCCAATACTTCGGCATCAGGTGATAGACGAAAAAGAATGTGCCTGACTAACTCCCTTGTAGCATAAGCGAAATTGTTGAAGCGAAGAGGATTGTACGCATCCAATAGATTGTTAATAGCTGCCTCGAAGAGCTTCTTTTCAAACTTGGTAGCAAGTTTAGCTTCAAGCGCAGAGATCAAGGTCTCTTTGCCGGATAGTAGTCGAATGCAGCCGTTTAAGAACTGGTGTTCCATGGTTAATCAAACCTAATGCGAAACTCACCGGACGGGAAATGCGTTAACTTTTTCAACAGCCCCACTGTCCCTAGTTTTCCTCATTAAAGTCGTGTTTACTGATGCCTATTGTCTAAACTCGGCCTTTACCATTGCAAACACCGCATTTTACATCACCACCACCGCCACAATTTTTACATGTGTAGGTGGGTAGAAGCAAGTCAACTATTCTACCTTTTCCTTTACAGGTCGGACATTTCACATGCCCTTTGCCAGCACATGCTTTACATGTTGCCATGTCAATCTCCCTTCTTTTCAACTCTCATTTTCTGCTGTTTTTCTGCAATGATCTCATGTGACAACCAACCAATTCCTCCTGAACTGCCCGCCGTGCCGTCCTACACATCTTGGCAATCTCTTCATTCAAGGGTACCTGTATCCGAGCCTGCACTTGTTCTGTCTTCGGCAAGCCTTGCTACTCTCCGATATTGTACATACTCGTAAATACCACCACCACAAAAGCCGACTGTGGGGAACACAAAGAGAATAAGGACCCATCCTAGAATCCAGCCACGTTCCCCAGCAGTATATTTCGCCAGTTTGTCTCCCCATCGGTCTAGGATAAATGTGCGTCCCCAGTACCAGGACCAAGGCACATATATTCCAGCCAAGAAGAAAACGATCTTGTCAAGAAGCGACACATCTTCACCTCCCTGCGAAATGACAAAGAGAGCAATCGCGCCAAACACAGCGGCCATGACCCATGACCACAAGATGGTTCTTTTCGCCTCCTTCAGCATTGATTCCATCTCATCTCTTGCCTGTGAAACAACTTCCGGGTGCTCCTTCTCGATCGCACGAAGCGCTTCAATGGCGTTCTCACTGATATTGTGTTCTTCATCCTTACTCAAGTATGCCAACCTGGGTATCCACTCTTTGACATCTTCCGGGTACTTTCTTCCTATTCGCCCCAAGGCCTTAACTGCATCCCCACAAATTCCCGGTAGATCGCGTTCTGCGGAGTCCCGGGGCCAATCGTCAGTCAATTTGACAAATCTGGGAACTAGACTTCGAACACCCTCAGGCCATTTTTCACTTATTCGAGCTAATGCTTCGCAGGCCTCAAAGCGGACATGCGGATCGTCGCTATCGAGCAATTCTCCCAACTTAGGCACAGCTCTTTCAACGTCTTGAGGAATCTCACCTCCTATCTTTCCTATGGCAAAACTTGCCATGCGTTGGACTTCTGAATCTGAAAGAAGGCGGATTAAACTTGGGATTGCGTTCTTGGCTATTTCCGGGGCCAATCTACCTGACTCCCCGAGAGCGGAACAGGCATTCTGGATAACATCCTTGTCTTTGTCGTCAAGCAGGTTCGTCAGCTTTGGAATTGCCTGCTCAACATCTTGAGGAAAATCTGCAGCTAGTTGTGCACAAGCGAAAGCGGCGTTTGCACGCACTTGGCTGTCTTCATCTTCCATCAGTTGCAGCACTTGGGGTAGAATGTCCTCTTCTTCTTGTTGAGCCCGGAGTTTACTATGCGATCTAGTCTCAATCAACTTTATGATTTCCGATTTTTCTCTCACGGTATCTCCCTTTCGCTAATCTCTAGATTTCGTGCCGAACAACTAGGGAACAACTAGGGACATTCACCCATTAAAATCTACGCCACACGTCCTTATCAAATTTATTTACACGCAAAAACCTGCCTTCCACTGGAATCAATTGAAAAGCTCGCTCAAGGTTGTTGTTTCATATCATATCCGTTTTCCGAGCCGGGAACAAATACTTTTGGCCACAATCTGATCCATATAGCCGTTATTGCACATATTATTGCTCTTTTATTAATAACAGCGTTTGTCGATGACAAAATGTTGTCAACAAAATTGAAAAAAAAGCAAAAAAAGAGCAAAAAAGGACAAAAAAGCAAGAATTTCCTCAAAAATCTGCGTTAATCAGAATCCGCATTCCAAAAAATGATTATTGATTATTGATTAATTGTCTGAGGTCTCTGTGGATGAATAATGGACGCCGTCTCACGGAGATTTTTTGAGATTTTCCCCGCCTTTTTGTGTCAAGATTCGTATAATAGTTAACGAATTCGTATATCGTATATCGTATGTAGTATTTTGAATGAAAAAAGGGGGTAGACCATGTCATTGATTATTGATTATTGATTATTGATTAATGATAGAAGTAAGACAATTTCGAGCATTGAGC
>CAYTNN010000132.1:8378-13209 GCA_964439135.1 uncultured Pirellulales bacterium | reverse complement strand
CCTTTTACCTTTTTACTTCTTTACGTATTATACGAATCTAAACGCAAAAGGGCGGGCTAATTCCAGAAAAATCTCCGTGAGACGGCATTCCCTTTTCTGCACTGTGCAAACAGACGCCGTCCTGAGCGTAGCCGACGGATATTTTTCTTGACGAAAGGGCAGCTAATTTGGTATACATAAGATAGATAAAGCTGTGCACTTTTTGCTCTGGTAAGCAGGAATTTCCGCAGTTTTTTCAGGACGTTCCAAAGAACGCTGAATTGCAAAAAAAACAAGGCCGCCGGGGCCGTATGCTCCGGGAATAGAACTCTCGTTTGATAATATAGTGGTAGATTGTTGAAGGAAGGTGGTATTGTCAAATCGTAGTAAGAATGTCTTTTGGCATACTCAAATCAAGAAATAATCAAATCAAGAGTTGTATTATAGGCCGTTCATAATTTAATCCTTTTTTAAGGAGTATTGTTATGTGTAGAAAATTGCATTATTTTGTTTTGGTATTGGTCTTTTGCCTCGCATCGTCGATGCCTGCCGCCAATATCGTTTGGGTCTCGGACCAATATGACGAGTTGGTCGACCAGAAACCGGATGACTTCGCATGGGTGGAATTTCTCGAAGCTAACGGGCACACAGTCGACAACACAGTGGGCCCGGGATTCGGGAACGGGTACTGGCGTACGATGGATGCCGACAAGGTAGCGGCCCTGAATGCCGCGGACCTTGTGATTGTAAGTCGAAACAGCGACAGCGGCAATTATAATAACGACGATGAGGTAAATCAATGGAACTCCGTCACGGCGCCGCTGATACTGTTGAGTCCTTATCTCTCGCGGAACAGTCGGTGGTTTTGGGTCGATAACGCGACTCTGGCAGAAGACGGAGGCACGCCCAAGATTCAGGCTGTGGATGGGGCCCATCCTATTTTTTATGGCATGACTATCGACAACAAGAATCAAACAGATATCTACGACCAGTCCGTGGGGACGGGCACAGTCTCATTTTACGGCTCTCTTAATGTCGGCAACGGCTCGTTGATAGCCACTGCAGCGAACCAGGATTGGACTTCTATTGCCGAGTGGGAAGCCGGCGTCGAGTTTTATGACGGGGCCGGCCAGATCGCTTCGGGCCGGCGTATGTTACTATGTATGGGAACTCGAGAAGGTGTAGGTTACGGTAGAGGCGAGTATAACCTGAACGCCGAGGGCGAGAAGCTGTTCCTTAATGCGATTGAGTATATGATTGGCTCCTTGAAGCGTTTGAAGGCTTACAGCCCGCTGCCGGAGGACGGATCTCTCCATCTGGATACATGGGCCACCCTTACCTGGTCAGCGGGAGATACTGCGACCTCGCACGATGTATATTTAGGCGAGACTTTCGCCGACGTGAACGAGGGCACCGGCGATACATTCCAGGTAAATCAGACCGGAGCGTTTTTTGTCGTGGGCTTCCTCGGATTTCCCTATCCGGATGGCTTTACTCCCGGCACAACGTACTACTGGCGAATCGATGAGGTTGAAGCAGACGGGGTGACAAAAAACAAAGGTGATGTCTGGAGCTTTACGGTTCCTCCCAGGAAAGCCTATTCGCCCAATCCGCGTGACGGCGCCAGATTCGTAGATACGAATTCCAGCCTTAGCTGGAGCCTGGGCCGGGATGCAAAATTGCATATCGTCTACTTCGGCGACAGTTTCGACGATGTGAATAGCGCCGCTGATGGCCTATCCCAGACGAGTACGTCTTTTAATCCCGGATCGCTTGAGGAAGCAAAGGTTTACTACTGGCGAGTAGATGAATTTGATGGCTTCACAACGCATCGAGGGGATGTTTGGAGCTTCATGACGGTGAGTCCCGGCGGCGGTGTCAGAGGTATGTACTACAGGACCGGCGACTTGAGCGGTGAAGCCGTGATTAATCGTGTAGATCCTGAGATCAATTTTGACTGGGCCGACGGCTCGCCCGACTCGTCACTCCAGGCAGATAGCTTCTCGGTCAGATGGACCGGCGAGCTGGAAGTGGAGTTCTCCGAGACTTACACCTTCTACGCCAATACGGATGACGGCGTGCGCCTGTGGGTCAATGACGAACTCGTCATCGACAGGTGGGTGGACCGCAGGGCGCCGACCGAGGCAAAGGGTACGGTCGACCTGATCGGCGGGCAGCGATGTCCAATTGTTATGGAATATTATGAAAGCGGTGGGAACGCGGTGGCCCAACTGTTCTGGGAAAATTCCTCGACGGACAAGCAAATTATTCCGCAAGCAGCTCTTTTACTGCCTGTAAGGGCCAGCGGCCCGAATCCGCGCAATGGCGCTACCGGAACGAGAACGGTTCCCACACTTACCTGGAACTCGGGAGATAATGCCGCTTCGCATGAAGTATACTTCGGCACGGACGCGGATGCCGTGATGAATGCGACTCAGGCCTCGCCCGAGTACAAAGGCGCCAAGGCACTTGGGGATGAGAGCTACGATCCGGGCGAACTTGCCTGGTATACCTCGTACTACTGGCGTATAGACGAAGCCAATAGCACCAGTTCCGACAGTCCGTGGATCGGCAACATCTGGACGTTTAAAACCGGCGACTTCCTTGTAGTGGACAACTTTGAGACCTACGATTCAGGCGATAATCAGATATGGTACGCCTGGCATGACGGGCTTGGCTACGGAGCACTTGGTACTACCGATTTCTTCGGCGGCAACGGCACCGGCTCGGCCGTGGGCGATGAAACCACCGCTTCTTATACCGAGGAAACAATTGTTCATGGAGGGCGCCAATCGATGCCGTTCTTCTACGACAATAATAAGCCGCTCTTCGCCATGTATTCAGAGACAGAGTTTACGTTGACGGCTTCGCGTGACTGGACTGAGGAAGGTGTTGCGGAATTGTCGATCTGGTTTCGTGGCAATCCGGCGTCGGTCGGCAGCTTTGTCGAAGGTCCGGTCGGCACCTACACGATGACAGCTTCCGGTGCGGATATCTGGAACGAGACTGACGAGTTCCACTTTGCTTACAAGATGCTCACTGGTGTCGGCACGATCCAGGCCCAGGTGATCAGCGTCGATAACACGGATCTGTGGGCCAAGGCCGGCGTGATGATTCGCGAGACTCTCAATACCGGCTCGAAATTTGCCGGGATATATATCACGCCCGGTAACGGATGTCGATATCAGGCACGTTCCGATACCGATATTGCCGCCACAAGCGATACGGATGTCGTGACCGCTGAGGAAACCGCAATCACTGCACCGTACTGGATCAAATTAGAGCGCGACTTTGCAGGCAACTTCAGAGGTTACTATTCTGCTAACGGAACCACCTGGCAACAGATGTCATGGAATCCGCAGAACATCCAGATGAGCTCGAATGTCTACATCGGCCTGGCGGTGACCAGCCACAATAATAATGCTACGTGCCAGGCTAAATTCACCAACGTTACGACTACCGGGACGGTCAGTCAGCAATGGGCAAACCAGGACATCGGCATAATCAGCAACGACGCTGAGCCGCTGTATGTGGCCGTATCCAACACTACCGGCACGCCTGCAGTCGTGATCCATGATGATCCGGCCGCGGCAACGATAGACACCTGGACCGAGTGGGTCATTCCGTTACAGACATTTGCAGATCAGGGCATCATCCTGACCGACGTAGACAGAATTGCGATTGGTCTTGGTACCAGGGGTAACATGACAATCCCCGGCGGTTCCGGCAATATGTACTTCGATGATATCCTGCTGTATCGGCCGAGAAATGTTGCTGGAGAATAAATCCTGCTGCCCGTCTTAGCGGCAGACATAGTTAAATCTGCGAGAGCAGGTTGATTAAGATGATTAGTATTAGCTCCGGGCCTGTATCGAACGGTACAGGCCCGTACTATTTGTTTCAAATCCCTTATCATTTCCCGGCATATCTGGTAATATCAGGAATTAAGAATGCCCGGCCGTATCGAATCGGGGCATGTATTATAAATGTTGAGCAGTTACAATGTACTGTCAACAAGTCAAATATCAGGAGAGATTATTATGTCTGGAAAGAATATAAACAGGCGTCGTTTTCTTGCCGGGGCAACGATGACCGCCGCAGCCACTATCGTACCGAAGCACGTTCTGGGAGGAGCGGGAAATATCCCGCCCAGCGAGAAGCTCAATATCGCCGGTATCGGCGTCGGCGGCATGGGCAAGAGCAATATGATGCAACTCGAAAGCGAGAACATCGTGGCCCTGTGCGACGTGGACCACGAGTACGCGGCCGAGACGTTCAAGAGGTATCCGAAAGCGAAGATCTATACCGATTTTCGGAAGATGCTGGACAAGCAGAGCGATATCGACGCTGTTATGATTGCCACGCCGGACCATACGCACGCGGTTATTGCCGCCGAAGCAATGCGACGACGAAAGCACGTTTACTGCCAGAAGCCGCTGACGCACGATGTCTACGAATCGCGCATGTTGGCCAAATTGGCAAAAGAAACCGGCGTGGCTACCCAGATGGGAATCCAGGGACATTCGGCGGAAGGGGGACGCCTTATTTGCGAGTGGATTTGGGATGGCGCCATCGGCCAAGTCACCGAGGTCGACGCCTGGTGCAGCTTGTCTTATTATCCCTTCGGCCATGCGTGGTGGTCCAGCAAGTGGTCCCGGCGTCCGAAGGAAACGCCGCCCGTGCCGGCAACTCTGGACTGGGACCTCTGGCTGGGCCCTGCGCCCGAGCGGCCATATCATCCGGCGTATCATCCGGGCGTGTGGCGATGCTGGTGGGATTTCGGCTGCGGCATGATGGGCGACCGCGGGGCTCACACATTGGATCCGGTCTTCTGGGCGTTGAAACTGGGACA
>CAYTNN010000132.1:0-8278 GCA_964439135.1 uncultured Pirellulales bacterium | reverse complement strand
CTGACCGAAGTCTGCCTGCTGGGCAACGTGGCCAGGCGTGTGGACGCCAGAATCGAATGGGACGCTGAAAATATGAAAGTGACAAACCTGCCGGAAGCCAATAAATACATCCGCACCCAATACCGGGAAGGCTGGAGTTTGTAAACCTACTGGATTAGGATTTCAATATGAATAAAAAGAACATTCAAAAAATCTGTGTGTGCCTGTTATTGACTGGCCTGGCAGCAGCAGATTCTCCTGCCGGACAGGGCAAACCCGCTCAGAGCTGGGTAAGAACCGGCGAGTTGGGAACCACGCCTCAGCGAGTTACCGATGCTTTGCCGTTGTCCGATCAGGCCAACAAAGGCAACTGGACAAAGTATGAATCGATGAGCGATGAATTCGACGGAATCCAGCTTGATTCGAGCAAATGGCATCCGAGGAATCCGGGGTGGCTGGGCAGGCAGCCGGCGTATTTTTATCCCGGCAATGTGACGCTTAGTGACGGCAAGCTGCATCTGGCCATGAGAAAGCAGGAAGTTCCTGAAATGTCCCGTGACAAAGGCTACCACACATACACATCAGCGGCGGTCAAAAGCAAGACGACGGTCAAATACGGATATTTCGAGGTAAAGTGCAAACCGATGAACTCTGCCGGCTCAAGCTCGTTCTGGTTCTATGACAGCACGCCGGAAGTGTGGACGGAAATCGACGTCTTCGAGATTGGCGGCGGGTCCCCGGGCTTCGAGAAGAAATACAACATGAACGTCCACGTGTTCCGAACTCCCACCGAGAATAAACACTGGTCGATAGGCGAAGTATGGATTGCTCCAACAGCGCTGGCCGATGACTATCACACTTACGGGCTCCAGTGGGACGAGGACAAAATTCAATGGTATTTTGACGGCGTGCTCGTCAGGTGGGTGGTCAATACCCACTGGCACCAGCCGTTGACCTTGAACTTTGACAGCGAGACCATGCCGGAGTGGTTCGGCCTTCCCGAAGACAGTGACCTGCCGTCCACGTACAGCATCGAATACTTGCGGGCCTGGAAAAAGGATGCCGGTGAGTCCTTCGTGCGGGTAAGTCCGCGGGACAGGCGTTACTTCGAGCTTTCAGACGGCAGGGCGTATATTCCAATCGGGTTGAACATGGTTGCGCCATATGGTGACACCGAGGAAGAAGCCCTCGCTCGCATGGAGCAATGGATTAAAAGCCTTTCCGAGAACGGCGGCAACTACATCCGAATCTGGCTCAGCCATAATTTCTTCGACGTCGAGCACGAAAAGAGCGGCCGGTACGATGAGCAAAAGGCAAAACGAATCGACGCCGTGCTGGATATGGCGCGCCGGCATAACATTCGCGTGAAGATGACAATCGAGCACTTCCGGCATTTTTTCAGGGAAACACAGCAATGGGCGGCAAAGCCTATCCATCACGTTTCACAGGGTGGACCGGCAAAAGATGTGGATGATTTTTTCCAGGGGCAGCGCAGCCGAGAGCAGTTCAGAAAAAAGCTCGACTGGTACGCCGAGAGGTACGGCGACGAGCCGGCGATCTTCGCATGGGAACTCTGGAACGAGATGGATACGGTCAGCGGTAAAGGCTACATGGAATGGACCGAGGAAATGCTTGCTGAGCTGAAAAAGCGTTTTCCGAAGAACATGGTGACGCAGAGCCTGGGCAGTTTCGACCACGACAGTAAGAGGGACAGATACCGCCGGCTTTGCCTGATGAAAGACAACGATTTCGCCAACGTGCACCGTTACCTGGACCTCGGCGCTTCGCTGGATATCTGCAAGGGTCCGGTGGACATTCTCGCCGTCGATGCCGTCAAAGAGATGCAGGCTTTTACGCATGACAAGCCGATTCTCCTTGCCGAGAGCGGCGCCGTAGAGCCGAGCCACACGGGGCCGTTTAAACTGTACAAGAAAGACAGGGCGGGCATTATACTCCATGATATTATCTTCGCTCCATTCTTCGCAGGTGCCGCCGGCACGGGCCAGAACTGGCACTGGGACCAATATGTCGCGCCGATGAACCTGTGGTTTCAGTTCGGCCGGTTTGCCGAGGCGACCAGGGGAATCGACCCGCCGGCGGAGAATTTCGAGCCGGTCGAGATCGATCATCCGCGTTTGCGTATCTATGCACTCAGGGGCAAACACACGCTGCTTGCATGGTGCCGGGACAAACAGAACACGTGGCGGACAGAATTGGCCGAGGGCAAAACGCCCGCTGTGGTTAATAACGCAATTATTTCATTGCCGGACGGCGGCAAGGATTTGAATAGCGCCGACGTCAATTTCTATGATCCATGGAAAAATAAATGGGTGCCGGGCAAGGCCGAAGGCAATAGAATTTCCCTGCCTGATTTCAGCCGTTCTCTTGTTGTCAGGATAAGGTACTGAACCACATGAATCGTATAAGCCGAACAAAATGTGTTGCTGTGATTTTGCTGCTGCTGGTCTGCAGCGGCATCAGTCCGGGCGTTACGTATAAAATCCATCCGGCAATCGCAGGCTCACAGGAAGAATTCGAGACCATCGCCAATTCGCTCAAACCCGGCGACGAGCTTATCCTGTACGGCGGGACATATTCACAAACCGCCCGCCGTGCCGTCACCGCCAAAGGCACCGCCGGTAAACCCATAACGATTCGTGCCGCCGAAGGGCAGGAACCGCTACTCACGCATCCGGAAGACGTCGCAGCAAGATACAATAATATCGAGTTCGCCGATTGCGAGTACCTGACCATTCGGGCAATCCGGCTCAAAGGCGGCAGCTCGGGCGTGCGTTTTATCCGGGGACACCACATTACATTCGAAGATTGCCAAATAAGTCACACCCTCAACAACGCCCTGACAATGAACAGCGGAAACTGCGACGCCTTTATTATTCGAAGGAATCACATCCACCATACAGGCTTGAGCAAACGCGGCTCGACCGAAGGAGAAGGGATGTACATCGGCGGCCATGACGGCTCGTATGTCACCACGAACACTCTTGTCGAGGGCAACTACATCCACCACACGCGCGGCACCAGTATCGGCGGCAACGACGGCATCGAAATCAAGTACGGCTCGTACGGGAACACCGTTCGTGACAACGTCATCCACGACACGAATATCGGCACGAAATATCCCGGCATTTTCGTGTACGGCGGCGGCAAAGGCATCAACATCGTCGAGGGCAACGTCATCTGGAACGCAGGCGAAGGCATCCAGGTGGTTTCCGACGCTATTATCAGAAATAACATAATTTTCAACTGCTCGGCAACCGGCATCACGGCAGCTCCACACGCCGCCGTCCCGCACGTTCGGAACGTTAAGATCGTCAATAATACAATCGTCAATCATCCCAGGGGCGTCGTGTTTCGCTGGGAAAAGGCCGAGCAGATGGTTTTCGTAAATAACGCCGTTTACTGCCCCGGCTCGACGGCCATAGACACATCCGGAATCGGCAGCAGCACGTTCAGTGCCAACTATGTCACCGGACGACTTCTTGGCGCGACTCTGAACGGCTCGGCGTTTTGCGACGGCGGGACGATTGAGGCGGCCTTTGCAGATCCCGCAGAACATGACTATTGGCCCGGGCCCGGCTCGGTGCTGATAGATCACGCTGATTCGGATTTCGCTGCCGAGCTGGATTTCAATCATACCGCAAGAAAGCCGCCCTATGATGTCGGGGCTTACGAATCGGAATCAAAGGCGGCAAATCCCGGCCGGCGGATAAAAGAAGGATTCAAAGCGAATCAGTAGAGGCTAAAGACTACCTATGAGCGACGCCACTTAGATATTAAACACAATCGAACGAGACTCCGGTTCACCCGGCCTTGTTCAAGATAATGAGAATTGTCAGGAAATACTCTCATGGTGACCGGATCGAAAAATGAGGGCAGATTACGAGAATCATTCTGTTCTCGATATCTTCCTGAGATGGGACAAAGCAATGCGATTTATAATAATCAGATTATGGCGCGGTGAACTCAGCCCGGCCGGTACTTTCTGGGTGGCTCACGTTGCCGCGTGGGTACTCGGTATGCTTGTGTTTCAGTTGCTCTCGGCGTCTCTGAGCATGGGCACCAAGCCACTTGTCGGCCTGCCGCTCGGGCTTGCCTCTGTGGGCTATAACGCAGTGGCCTGCGTAGGTGTGGTTCGCTCCACGCGAAAGCGAGGTCGAAAGGGATGGTCGCGGGTCATCATGATCGTGGTCTCGGCGCTGCTGTTGCTGCTGTCATGCTGGGTACCGCTGTACTTCCTGGGACGACCCCTGATTGTCCTGTGAGCGCTCGCAGCGCCAAGCTGTATTTGGTGCAGCCGGACTACTCCGGCCACCAACTGGGCTTCCTGCGGTCTCCTCTGGCGCCTGCTTTTTTCGAGTAGGACTCACCGCGTCTCCAGACGGCCGCGGCCTCGGCCGGATCGCAGACGCCCAGCATCAGTAGCTGGTCGGCCATCTTCCAATAGCACTTTGCGGCCTCGCCGCGCAGTTGACTGGCGGTACGGTTATCGCCCTTTGCGATGCAGTTTGCGGCGGAGGCTTCGTAGTACTCGGCCAACGCCGTGAGGTTCTTGCGGACCTCCCCTGTCGAGCTCGTGAAGTATGCAACAGTGGCCATGTGCCCCAGGAGCGTACCCCGGGTGACATCGCTACCGTAGCCTCCGGTCGTCAGTTCGTCGGCGGCTCCGGCCGCCTGCAAATGGCCCATTGCCTGGTCGATGTAGCTCTTGGCCGTGCTGAACTCACCGCGCTCAATATGTTTGAACGCCAACTGTGAAAAACTGTTGGCCAAGCGCCGTTGATGGTACTTGCGTGCCTGCTCCGAGCTGTTCGCAGCCTGCTTAGATTGAAGTTGCTGGATCTGTGTCTGCAAACTGCGGATGGACGCGCGGCTCGCCGCGTTGGACGGGGGCACAACATTCAGATTCAACTTGGCAAACGTGACCTGGGGCAGATCGGGCATGGATAGGGTGACTTTCTGTCGGCCCGGCAGCATCGGCACACCGCCCTCAAACTCCAGTTTCTTGCTGCCTTTCTTCAACCGGCCCCAGAGGTATCGCGTGCCGGCTTTGTCTACCTCCGCGCGCATGCGGTACATTCCCGGTGCCAGATCAGGCACGTCCACTTCTACCTTTATGTACGGCTGGTAGCTCTGACCGCCCAGCGAACCGGACGCCATCTCGCTGTCCGTCGGGTGCACGACCCTCATGGTGCCCCGAATGCGGTCCCACGGCGGCGGCTTGGGTTTGAAGGTGACCTTCGTAATCTCCCCGGCGAAGGCCGTCGGCCAGACGCTCTCGAAGACCGCTCGAAACTCTCCGGCAAAGTCGTCCGTCTCCCATACGGTCAAGTAGAAGGGCCCGAACTTCCGCTTTCGCTCTGCCTTCATTGTGTATTTGTTGGCGATTTTTTTCTTCGGATCCACCCGGAGATATGTCAGTATCTCCATACCTGTGACGATCACGTATCGATGATTGAGAATCACTTTTTCCCCTAGTCTTAGGGCGTGGCGCATTGGTGGCGAGCCGTGCCAGCTCGAAGCATCAGGGTCCTGGGCCTTGGGCTTCCGAATGGCCTGTTTGAACACAAGTTCGACGGGGGCGTCGTTCGCCTCTTCCAGCTCGATGTAGAACCGCCAGACGCAGCGCCGTTGCGGAGGGGTGCCCAAGACCCGCGAGGCTGTGACATCCGCGACCCGGCCAGTCACGCGAGGTTGCTTGGGCGCGGATTCGGTTGGCGGGGGCTCTGTCCGAGATTCCGTCGTCGAACGGTCCCTGTCCCGTTGTACGTCCTCCGCCGAGACTTGCTCCTCTGTGGTGCTTGTATCCGGAGGCGACTCGCCGGATTCGCCGCTCAACAGCTCAACGTTCCGCTTGAGGCGGTCGATCGAGCGGCGGGCGTCTTCCCTCTGAACGTCGATCGGCTTCAGCCGGTGCTGCATGTCTTGAACGCGACGGCGCAGTTCCTGGATGTCGGCCTGGACCATCTGCGCTCGGAGCAGTTCTGTTCGCACCACCCGGCGGAAGTCCTCGAGGCCGGAAAGTGTTACCGGCTCCCTGTCCGGCCAGACCCTCACCGGGCCGGTCAGTTCCTCGTTAACGGCATCGATCTCGTCGTCAATGGCCGACACGGTCGTCACCCGCACGTTCCACATCTGGCTCCACCGCTTCCGTACACGGTGGTGCAAATGGAGAAGGGGGTAGTTGATTCCGGCACTGATTATGTAAGCTGTTTCGGTGTCATCCTGTAACTGCCGCGCGAGATCCTTCCATGCTTGCCCGCGCCTTATCTTTGCGTCATTGATTCGCCGGTCGCACTTGGATAGTTGTTGGTTCAACGTTACGGCATTGTCCAACTTGGACTGCTTGTCCTTGATCTGTTGTTCCAGCGAGGTGATCGTGCGAGCAGTTTCGTAATTCTCTCTTTCCAAGTACTGGCGTTGCTGCTCCAGGTCTCTGATTTGCCCCTCGATACGGGCGATCTGCTTTTGGCGATCATCCTGGGCAGCCGGACAAATCGACAGCAACCCGACCAGCAGCGCGCCGATGACTGCATTGCGTGCTTTCATTGCTTGACCTCCCGTCCGTGCACCTTTTCAATATACGGGTCCGTTTCAATCTCCAAGATCCGCCACGCCTGACCTCTTTGCTCCATATGAAATGTCATCGCCAGTTCGTTCTGCCCGGCCGGCAGATCAGCGACCTGCACCCACACAACCGCCCTGGGTCGGGGCCGGCTTAGCCCTATGCTAAGCACGCGATACTGAAACTCAACCGGCAGAATCTCTCGGGGCAGTTTTCCGGCCAGCTCCGGTGTTGCCAGAAGCATGGCACCGGTAGCATCGCGCTGCCGAACGGCCTCCATGAACCTTGCGATGACCTGCCCGACGGCCTTCTCGCCGGGCCTGTCGCCCCGCATGGACTGGCGGAGTAGCGCCTTGATGTCGTCGCGAGATGCCAGGTCGAACGGTGTCAAACCGTCGGCACTGGTGGCCAGCGCGTCGGCGCCGGCCGCGAGCAGCTTCCGCCCAACAACGAGATGACCGCCCATAGCCGCGAGATGCAGGGCCGTCAAGCCGTTGGCTTCGCCGGCCTCCACGTTTGCATTATTGGCCAACAAGAACTCCACGGTATCGGCATGTCCGCCGTACGCAGCCAGGTGCAGGGGCGTCATTCCCCGGTCATCCGTTGCATTGACGATGGCGTCGACCTGCATGAAACGGTCGAAGGAGAGCTGCTCGGTGTATTCTTCGAACGACACAGCTTTGTTGGTGTCCACTTCCTCGGGCTTCTTGCCGAAGTCCGAGCTGAAAATGTCCTCCGTTGGCGAGATGCGCTCGGTGCTCGGCGTGGTTCCTTCCGGCGGCTTGTCCGCGTCCGCCTGCGCGATGGTGAGCACCTCGGCGACGTCGCGATGTCCGTTGGCAGCGGCCAGGTGCATCGATGTTCGGCCAGCGCCGCCGCGGGTTTGAGGATCCGCTCCGCTTCTCAGCAGGAATCGTACCGTAGCCGCGTCGCCGGCGCCGGCCGCTAAGAGCAATTCGCTGTTCTTGTCAATTCTGCCGGCGGCCAGCAGGGCCCTGGTCACGGCAAGGTGCGGTGACTCCTCGGGCGGCTTTGCCGTTGTGCCCGTAGGAGCAGCCGCGACCGCCCCCGCCCGGGACGCTGTCAACTCGATGACGCTGCTCCATGTGGCCGTTAATCCCCCACACGTCGCAGTGCACACCAGCCTTGGATGGTGGCTGCGGTCGCGCGGCAGATCGAGGGCATCTCGAGGGACGGGCAGCCTGATGTCTGACAGACCGGCGTGGTCTTCCTGCACCGGGCATGTGTACCGGCTGACAAAACGTCCCCGGTCATCGCGGTGCCCGGGCGGAGCGTTGGAAGCGGCGGTTACCCAACTATCGCCACTCCACAGCCGCGCCTGGACAGTGAGTTGCCGGCCGCGGAGTCCATCGGCTTCCACATGCACCGATACTGTCCTGTTCTCGGTCGGCCGTATCGGCACACGCCACCACTCCTCTTCCATCCCCCCAACATTCAAGTCGGGAGGAGCAAGCTCGACAAGTGCAACGGCCCGGATGATGCGGATCGCCCGCGACGCCAGCAAACGTCTATCCGGCACAAGTGTGATCTGCCCCTGGGATATACTCGTCAGATCACCGCAGGAGACGCGCGCCTCGGCAACTACGTGCGCGCGTTGGCCGGCAGGCAGGTCCAGCACCTCGTCGGGAACCGGAAACTAACCCAACTTTCGCAGTTAGTGGTTGGAATCACGATTATTTAATTTTTTTCCCCGTA
>CAYTNN010000131.1:0-13493 GCA_964439135.1 uncultured Pirellulales bacterium | reverse complement strand
GTCGAGGCAGAAAAGCAGTCGGCAAACAAGGGAAAGAGGATTTCCGTAGGGGCAGGCCCGCGTGCCTGACCTGGGCAACCACATAGGGTTGCCCCTACGATACAAAGATAAGAATTTGAATTGGAGAATCTTACAATGAAATGCAAAAATTGGCCGGTAGGAGTTTGCAGTTGGTCGTTACAAACGGATGTCAACGGGGTGGCGGATGTAATGAAAAAGATCGGAATCGACACGATCCACCTGGGAGTCAGAGCTGCACTGGGAGCGGGGGGCAGCGATTTCCTTAAAGCCGTGCAGAATCAAAACTGGACAATCAGTGCGACGATGATCGACTTTCCACAGGAGGATTATACGACGCTCGACAGCATCAAAGTCACCGGGGGCGTCGGGCCGGATGAATACTGGGAGCAAAACCAGGAGCTGTTTCTGGGCGCCGCCGATGTAACAGTGAAGCTCGGCGTAAAATACCTCTCGATGCATGCCGGCTTTATCGACGAAAGCGATGTCTCATATTCCGAGATATTTTACGAACGGATCATATCTCTGGCCGACGCTGCGGGCGAAAAGGATATTATGCTGCTGCTGGAAACAGGCCAGGAGACGGCCGAAGAGCTGCGAAGTTTCCTCGAAGAACTGGATCACCCGGCTATCGGAGTCAATTTCGATCCGGCGAATATAATTCTTTATGACAAGGGCAATCCCATCGAGGCGGTGAAGGTACTGGCGCCCTGGGTCAAGCATATTCACGTTAAGGATGCGAACCGAACGACACAGCCGGGCACATGGGGCGCTGAGGTCCCCTGGGGCGACGGACAGGTACAAACCGGCGCCTTTTTGAATGCCCTGGAAGGAATCGGGTTCGACGGCACCCTGGCGATCGAACGTGAAGCCGGCGACGACCGGTTCGGGGACATCAAACTCGCAGCCGAAAAACTCGGCAGTTACGGCCAATAAAACACGCTGGAGATTAAGACCCCGGCGGTAAGAATTGGGTAATAGGTTAAGGAGAACAAAATGGATAAGGCCTCGACAAGCGTCAGGATTCGCCTGAGCATTATGATGTTCCTCCAATACATGATGTTTGCCGTGTGGTGGGTGCCCCTGGCGGCCTACCTTACGAATATGGAAATTGAAGGGACATACAAGGCCTGGATCCTTAGCGTCATGCCGCTGGGCTGCCTGCTGGCCCCCGTCTTTTGTATGGTGGCCGACCGTCATTTCGCCAGTCAGAAGGTACTAACGATCCTGAATTTCGGTTGCGCTTTGTTGTTCTTCCTGGGCGCCCGACAGACGAGTCCGGCGGCGCTGTTCGTGATCCTGCTCCTGGCGATGCTCTGCTATATGCCGACGTGGAGCCTGACTAATGCCATCGCTATGGCAAACTTCCCGCGGGATAAGTTCCCGCAGATACGCGTCTTCGGCTCAATCGGCTGGGTTGCCGCCGCCGTCTTCAGCCTCATCGCCGCCACGAGCCTGTTCGGGGGCAATGTCCTCGACGGTACGGCAATTCCCCTCTATTGCGGTGCCGGCACAGCTCTAATCGCAGCGCTGCTGAACCTGACACTGCCCAACACGCCCCCGCCGGCCAAGGGCAAGCAAGCCTCGGTTGTCGATGCGCTCGGCTTGCGGGCGATGACTCTGCTCAAAGACCGCAACTTCGCCTTGTTCATCATAATCTCGCTGCTGGTCATGATTCCCTTCACCATGTACTTCTCGCTGGGCTCTCAGTTCTTCGAAAGCCAGGGATTTAAGCAGGTCACGGCAACTATGAATCTCGGGCAGTTCGTTGAGATATTCCTTATGCTTCTCGTGCCATTGGCCCTGTTGCGGTTCGGCGTCAAGTGGACGATGGTGGCCGGACTGGGGGCGTTGGCAGTACGCTACTTCGCTTTATGGGGCGGAGTCGCGGCCGACCAAACCTCCCTATATTACATAGCGATCCTCGTGCATGGGATCATTTTCGGCTTCTTCTTCGTTGGCGGTCAGGTCTATGTCGACAAGAAGGCTCCGCCGGAGATCCGCGCTCAGGCACAAGGATTGATTGTCCTGATCTGTTTCGGCGTCGGCATGCTGATCGGCACCTTCTTCAATGTCGAATTGATCGAACGCTACACTACCGACGGCGTATGTAACTGGAATCCGGTCTTCGTTATCAATGCCATCCTCTCGGCCATCCTGGTAGTAGCCCTGTGTGCCGTCTTCCGAGATGATGTCAAGCAGGTTTCGGAGCCGGCAACCGCCGACCAATAACTACAGTCATAGCCTAATATAGTTTAAGGAGATCAAAATGGAATGGAAACTGTACTTCGCCCTGAGCTTCGTAATGTTCATGGAGTACGCGATCTGGGGCGCCTGGATGCCGGTGCTCGCGGCACGGCTTGTTGGACCGTTGAAAATGAGCGGCAAACAAACCGGATGGATCTATGCCACCCTGCCGCTGGCCTGTATCGTCTCGCCGCTCGTCGCCGGGCTGCTCGCCGATAAATATCTCAACACAGAGTGGATTCTCGGAGGTGCGCACCTTATCGGCGCCGTTATGCTGTTTCTGGCGGCCCGAAAGACAACTTTCAAGGGCCTCTTCACAGTTATGATTCTCTATTGCCTATGCTATGCAGCCACCCTGCCGCTTGTCAACGCGGTGCTGTTTGCAAATGTTTCGGACGTCGGCACCCAGGGAAAAATATTCCTCTGGGCACCGGTTGCATGGGCCTTGATCGGCTGGTCCCTTACCGGCTGGCGATGGATATTCAAGACCGGAGAGAAAGGAGCCGACTGCCTCTACCTCGGAGCCATTCTTTCGGTCATTATGGGAATCGGATGCCTCGTGCTCCTGCCGGCAATGACACCGTCTGGAACGGGCGAGATTCCAATTATTAAGGCTATGGCGCTTCTCACGAATGCCAACTTCCTGCTCTTTATAATAATCTCAATGGTCTTCTTCGGCCTGATGCAATTCTATTTTCTCGGCACGGCACCGTTTATGCAGGACATGGGCATCCTCAGCAAGAACGTCCCGGCCGCAATGGCCATCGCACAGGCCGTCCAAGCGGCGGGCACCTTCTTCTTGATGGCCTTTTTCCTCGATAAACTCGGCCCGAAATGGACACTGCTCATCGGAGCAACATTCTGGTTCATGTTGTATCTCGTTTATATCAGCGGGAAACCGCGATGGCTCATAGTTGTCGGCCAGTCTTTCCACGGCATGGCCTATGTGCTCTTCGTCATCGTCGGCCAGATATTCGCAAACAGTCAGGCTTCTGAAGACATACAGAGTTCTACACAAGCGATGCTTTTCGCGGCAACCACGGGTATCGGCCTGTTCCTCGGCACGCAGTTCGCCGGCATAATTATGGACAAATTCAGAAAAGAAGGAAAGTTCCAGTGGAGTACGATCTTCATGGTGCCTGCAGGGATAGCACTGGTATCTATTTTGGTGTTCCTGTTATTCTTCAAGGGATAAGCGCCGCCTTTGTAAGATTGCGAGAAACAGTGTTAGCTCGGTGTCTATAGGCGATGAGGTTTCTATATGATCAGGGATGAGAATGTCGCTCAGCAAAACCGTAAATTCATTTATTAGACGGCAGGACCTCATCCACCTTGCGATTTTATTAGTCATCGCTCTTGGAATAGGCTTATACCTGATTGCCACAACCGTTGTGATCACCAAGGACGGTGTATGGTATATCCAGCAGGCAAGGATGTTTGCGAGCGAGCCGCAGGATGTTATCAAAGGATTTCTTCCCTTCGGATATCCGTTTCTTATCTTCGCGGCCCATAAACTTGTCAGCTCGTTAAGCGGCAGTTCATCATTGTTTACGTGGATATACTCGGCTCAAAGTATCACATTGTTGTGCCGGCTGCTTGCGTTAATCCCCTTGTATTTCATTGGAAAACTTCTGGTCGGAAGCAAGAGAAGTTTCCAGGCAATCTTTATCCTCATAATTCTGCCTTATCCTGCGGAGTTTGTAAGTGACGTATTGAGAGAATGGCCTCACCTTCTGTTTCTGGCTTCGGGCTTTTTGTTTTTGATCTGGGCAGTAAAACAGGGTAAATGCTGGATGTTTGGAGCGGCCGGTTTAGCCGCCGGGCTCGGGCATATAATCCGGCCCGAATGCGGGCAATTGCTTATTTATGGAGCTTTATGGATAGTTATCAGGATCTTTTCGCCGAAACCGCCCATGAGCAGACCCAAATTGCTCTGTGCATTGTCCGTTCTTCTAATCGGCTTTGCAATCCCTGCCGCTCCATACATGACAGCAAGGGGGCAATTACTGCCGCAAAAATTGAAGGCCTTGATCAGCTCTGCCGACCATCAGGAATCGGGGGAAATCCAGGAACCTGAAACCAATAGCGACAATAACATATATATAGCCTCCAGCATACCAGGTAAGATAGCAAAAGCAATTGGCGAACTCGCCGGAGCAATGAGCGAGGATCTGATGTACTTTTTTGTGCCGGCATTGGTGATCGGCATTTATTTTCGTTTCCGCAAACAATCTCCAGCGACGGAAATAGAAAGATTTTTCGTGCCGGCTTTTGTAGTGCTCAATGTCGTTATGCTGATCTCATTATATTACTCATGGGGCTACATCAGCAGAAGGCACTGCTTCCCGTTAGTTGCTTTCACTATTTTCTATGTACCCATCGGCCTGGAAGTATCGGCCGGCTGGCTCGCGGATCGATTTTCCAAATCCCGGCCGGCATCGGATCATGACCGTCGGCTGTGGCTCTTTATTCTGTTGATAACCGGTACGGCTATTTGCATGCCCAAGCTGTTGAGGTTCTCCGGCTCAGACAAGCAAGGTTATAGAACCGCCGCAGCGTGGCTCAGGGAAAACACCGCCCAGGAAGACCTGATCGCCTCGCCGGACAGCCGGATCACTTTCTACGCCGAGAGAAAGGGACTCATCTATGATGCCGAGCCCACCACGCAGGCCGAATATGTCGTGATCATTGTCAAGAACGATAACGAAAAACCGGATTTTGTCGGAAATGCGAAAGAAGAATATTCAGTATGGGTGGACGAACACAAGAAATCCAGGAAACTTGTAATTTACAAAATGCCCTTATAACAACCCCCTACCATCTACTCGAAGATTAGTCATAGACTCTTTTCGTGCTTTTTTTGCGAAAAAACCGCGAGTAAAGGCGAAAACAAAAAGTATTTAAAATAATTTTTATTTTTTTTGTTGACAAATACTATGCTCCATAGTACTTTGTTGTAGAGTAGGAACAAACAAGGTTCATTTTAAGATAAGGGGATTCGTCTTATGAGTGGGAAATTGCTTGACGATTTAGGGCAGCTCCAGCGTGCGGTTATCGAGGTGGTCTGGAATCTTGGCGAGGCAAGTGTCCACCAGGTGCGCAAAGAGCTGGCTCGCAAGAAGAAACTGGCGTACACGACTGTTCTGACCGCAATGCAGAAGCTGGAGAAGGCCGGCTGGCTCCGGCATCGCACTCAGGGCAAGGTTTATATTTATTCTCCGACGCGGACGCGAGAGCAAGCCGGCGCCAACTCGGTACGCAAATTCATGGAGCGGATGTTCGACGGGGACGCCCTGTTGATGTTCCAGCATCTCATGCGGCAGAGCAAACTAAGCGACGAAGAACTGCAAGAGCTTCGGAAAATGATCGATAAAAAAAGAAAGGAGAGGAAAAAATGACAGGCCAGATATTTTCAGCAGAATCTTTTTTATGGAGCTGTCTCTGGCAGAGCACGATTTTTATTGTGGCTGGCCTGTTGGGCAGCTTTCTACTGCGGCGTCACTCGGCAAGGGCGCATCGCGTGCTTTTTCTGGCAATGATTGCAGCAGTTATCGTACCGGCTGCCAGTTTATTGGTAAAACATTACGAATTAGGTCTCTTTGTAGCCGAACCAGCCGTAATCCAACCACCAATCGAAAACCGCGCAATACACGAAGCAACCGGTATCATTTCCAACAAAGCTCCAGAACTCAGCCTTGCCCCGATTAATCAGGATATGCGCACAGCCATAACCAGTTCGGGAACTGCAAAATTCCCCTGGGCTGCGGTTTTGTTATGCGCCTGGATTGCAGCAAGTCTGATTTTAGCTGCGCGGTTGCTTGTGACATTTGTCTTGGGCGCTCGCCTGCTGGGCCGGGCGATGCCATTGGACTGCCGGGAAATCGAACAAGCAGCACATATGGTAAAGGCAAAACTCCGAATTGACAAGGATGTAAGCCTTCACATCAGTCATGGCATTCACAGTCCCGTGATATGGTGCTGGAGTCGCAGACCTGTCCTGCTTGTACCGAGCGCTGCCGGTAGATTCGATAATGGTATCGACTGGGCCGGCGTGCTATGTCATGAGTTAGCCCACTACAAACGGCGTGACCATATCGCAGGACTGTTGGCGGAACTGACGGTTTGTTTCCTGCCGTGGCACCTGCTTCTGTGGTGGTCGAAATCGCGACTGATAAGCCTGAGCGAGCAGGCGTGCGATGACTGGGTCGTAGCCTCCGGCCAGCCCGGCATGGACTACGCAGAATCGCTGCTCAATCTGACACCTGAAGGACAAATGGCTTTTGTACCTGCGGTGGTCACCAGCAAGAAAGGGCTGCCCGGCAGAGTCCGCCGCATCCTGAAGGATAGCTGCGGCAATCCGCGAACCGGAGCTGCATGGGCCTTGACAGCGAGCGCCATTGCAATATGTCTCGCTGTAGGAATCGCCTTCGCACAAACCAAACCCGCCCGGTCAACCGGTACAGTAAAAACCAAACTCGGCAAATCAGCAGTTATTGAACAACCCGCATTCCCTGTGACCATGATAAAAGGCAGGATTCTGGACCCGAACAATGAACCTGCTTACGATGTACGCATTGTCGCTCTGCCCGTGACATCCTGGGGCTACTATATCGAGCCTTGGGGTAAGAATAAGGAAGGATATTTCGAACTGCCATGGTCACCGACATGGATCAAGAAGGGCCAGCCAATTTATCTTATGGCAGTAGTACAAGATCCCAAAAGCCAGGCTGCTTTGGTCGAGGTCAAAGACCCGACATCACCGGTGACCGTTCGACTTGAGCCGGCATTTGCAATCACAGGAAAAGTAGTCGATCCCAATGGCCAGGAAATAGAGGAATGTTTGGCAACTATTTCGCTGACTACCAAATTCAAGTGTCAGGCATTAATCTACAGCACCCGTAGAGGAAAATGGTGGGATCGCATGTTGTCGCCATTGCCATACGGGGCAAAGTATAAGCTGACTGTTCGGGCCAAAGGCTACCAGACCCGGCAAATCATCGTTGATGGGACAGATAAGAGTAAAAAACTTATCGACCTCGGTGCGGTTACCCTGCAGCCTCAAGATAGAGCCAAACCAGCAGTTGCAGAGCGGTATGCGGATCCGGATTTGGCCCAAGAGTTTCACAAGCTCTATTTTCTTGATAAGGATGAGATTGTCAAACTCATCAAGCCGCCATTTGTACTCGGGCGCCAGGAGTATTTTCAAAAGCCGACTTCCATTTACCCCCGTATGTTTGAATCTCTGGAATCTCAAGGTGCGCTTCAAGCCTACTTACTCTGGGATGGCAAAGCTCTGATGGAAACGTCACTATCGGGATGGACAAATACCCATCGAAAGCCCAGACTTGAAAATACTCTACTGTTGACATTGCACATGCTACATTATAATTTCAACCTTCCCGAAGAGCTGAACATAGAAATACCCTATGGTGACTGGATTGTCCGCGCCGGTTCGCCGAGAGAAGAACAATTCCGCTGTCTGGAAGAGATTATTTATGCCGAGACAAACAGGGCAATTCGCTTCGAGAAACGCATAGCTGAGCGAGAGGTCATCGTAGCCAGTGGTCGGTATGAATTCAAGCCGCACCCCAGCGGAAAATATCCGGACTACATTCCCGTCACGTCAGAGGATGAAATCACTAAAAGCGCCAAAATAGAAACGGCCGATTCACTCCCGGAATTTCTCAGCCATCTTGAGAGCTCTCTCCAAATAAAGGTCGCGGATGAGACCGAGCCGATGGAAAAGACAACGATCCGATACAGACAATCCGGAGGCTTGCTCGGGTGGATCAAATATCCGGAGGAAAGACGCTGGAAACTCAATATTCTTCTGGACAATCTTGCCAAAACGACGTCGCTTCAATTCAAAGTCGAAAGCCGGCCGGCCGAAATGTGGGTCGTCACCGAAGAAACGGATAACTAATCTTCGGCCGCCTGTGCCCTGCCGCCAAAGGCCGTCACCGAACTCCGGAAGCTTTCGCCATAGCCAGTGGTCTCGATGCTCAACGAACTGCTGAGCAACGATGATCCAAGCCGGTCAGTAGAATCCATTCGAGAATCTCTTCAAGCCGGCACAATAAATGCTCGTAGTCCTTTTGATTAATCAAAAGGACTACGAGCTTTGTACGATTGAGCATGTGGATATTAATGATGACTTTATCCGTGGATGGAAGTTTTCGTTGCGGGATTGCTGCTTCAGGAGGCATAGAAAGAACGGCGAATAAAATTTTTCAAAAACTACGAATTTTTTCGTTGACTTGTACGAAGATATTCGTATATCATTGCCGATACAGGATAAAGAAAGAGATTTTAAAGGAGATTTATGATGGCGCGACGCAAAAGTTCCCGGCCGACCGATAGAGAGCTTACAATCCTGCGAATTCTGTGGGACAACGGGCCCAGCACGGTTCGAGAAGTCAACGAGGCGATGAGTCAGGACGAAGATACCGGCTATACGACCACTTTGAAGCTGATGCAAATTATGACGGAAAAAGGGCTTGTGCTCAGAGATGAATCGCAGTTCAAGCACATCTACCGACCGGCCATGACCGAGGAAAAGGCCCAGAAGCAATTGGTCGGCGATCTTCTCGACAGGGCATTCAGCGGCTCGGCGGAAAAGCTGGTCATGCGGGCCCTTTCGGCGAAGAAGGTCTCGGCAAAAGAACTGGCGAGCATCAGAAAAATGATCGATGAATTTGAGGGAGAATAATCAAAATGGCACTGGAGAATATTCTTTCACAGGAAATTGTCCAAAAATTAGGCTGGACCCTGCTTCATTTCGTCTGGCAGGCGGCAGCCGTGGCACTACTTCTGGCAATCCTGCTGGCCTTACTACGAAAAGCCGCGGCCAACGTCCGTTACATCGTTGCCTGTGCTGCACTGGGATTGATAGTCCTACTGCCCATAGTTACGATTCAGTTGGTTCCGGTTTCGACGCCGCAACCGATAGCCGGCATCGAACCGACGCCGGCACCTGTTATCCTGCCGGCACAGGAATTCCGAGAAATACCTGCGGTAGAGATGACCATCCCGGAAGGACCGGTACAGTACGAAAACGCCGGCCCAGCTTATAAAGACTCCTGGAAGCAGCAAGCCGCCGATCTGCTCGAACCGGCCCTGCCCTATATCGTCTCTGTATGGCTGCTCGGCGTCTTCGGGCTATCGCTCTGGCACCTGGGCGGCTGGACTCAATTACAGCGACTGCGGAAAAAAATGGTCAGGCAGGTCGATGAATCGCTCTATGCCAAGCTGCGCCGGTTATCCCAACGCCTAAGAGTAAAGCGCGCGGTTCAACTCGCCGAATCGGCGATGGTTCAGGTCCCGACTGTAATTGGTTGGCTGCGCCCGATAATATTATTGCCGGCCAGCACCTTGACAGGTCTAACTTCCGAGCAGCTCGAAGCGCTATTGGCGCACGAATTAGCTCATATCCGAAGGTACGATTACCTTTTTAACATCATTCAAACGATTGTAGAAACGCTTGGCTTTTATCACCCCGCCGTGTGGTGGGTCTCACACAAGATTCGCATCGAACGGGAAAACTGCTGCGACGACCTTGCCGTTAGCATCTCCGGCGACCGAATTCGTTACGCCAGGGCCCTAACCTCAATGGAAGAAATCCGGGGCAGGCGCGGCGAATTAGCAGTAGCAGCATCCGGCGGCAACCTGTTCGGACGCATCCACAGATTAATCGATAAGGAGTCCACTGAATCAAGCCGGACAAGCTGGATACCGTCGGCAATTACTATCCTGCTGATAGCGATAATGGTTATACCGACAACTCTCGCTTTGACAGGTCAGAATAAGACTCAGCCTACCGCTGAATTTCTCTTGAATAAAATGCTGGAACATCGTTCCCGTGTCAAAAACCTTCAATACGTTGCAGAAAATAATATCTGGCGGGATGCCGCCGCAGAAAAAGACAGAATCGAAGACCAGATAAAAAGTATGAGAGAAAGTGGTATGTCAGAGCGGCAGTTAGAGAGATTCAGACAATCAAGAACCGAGGCTCCCGAATCTCGCTACCAGATTCTAAGGTGTACCATCGATGACGAAGAGCGTGTCAAAATCGAACAAACCGGCGGGACTTATGATTCCTCCGGTAAGAAAGTGCCCCGTGGCGATAAGCACATTTGGGCATGGAACGGGATACTGGCCACCGAATTGCACCAAAGCAGTGGATTGCCTGCAAGCGCAACCATCAGGGATATGCCACAGATGGCTACGAGATTAGGGCACCCATGGAAGTCATTTACGGGTATTTTCTGCGGGCTTTTGGGAGAGACAATCGCGGCTGAAATACCCGTGAGCGTTGAAAAATTAGAGGACAACACCTGCCGCATAGCATTTGATTACAAGACCAGTAGAATAGTGGCTATTGTTGATTCGTCCCAAGGTTACACGTGCGCTCTGCGAGAGAACTACTACAATGGACAGTTGAACAGCCGCAGCACGGCAAAATACGAAGAAGTAACTAAGGGCATCTGGTTCCCCATTAGCGGACAAAGAGAAGAGTATACCCCCAACGGCTCGGTGCGCCGCAAATCCACCGTTATATCAAGTCAAACCAGGATAAACGATCCAGCGTTCAACGAGAATTACTTTGACGTGGACATGCCAGAGGGAACGGCAGTCAGGGATAATATGCAGGGCAAGCAATATGTTGTGGGCTCAAAGCGCGTGTATGATCTCAATGAACCCCAGAAGCCTTCAGCCGAGACGGAAGAAATTGATCCTAACTCCTGGCAGGAAAAGTTCTACTCGATCTACAGACTCGAAGATGATCAGATACTCAAACGAATTGCACCGCCATTTATCCCTGAACGTAAAGATTATTACTTTAACGAGGAAAGCCAGCAGGCATCAATAATTTCCGAGCCGCCCGACAGGTTCATTTTTCATTGGGATAGAAAACTAAAAAAATGGGGCTATGGATTTATAAACACGCCAGATATTGATTCAACATTACGCGGTGTGCTTCGCATGAATACATTCGAATACGATGGGCCCGATGAACTTCTAAGCCTGAAACTGCCCGGCGACTGGATTGTGCGTGATGAGGCCCCGCAAGAGGAGAAACTAAAGGCATTGGAGCAGCTTTTAACAGATGAACTTGTCCGCTTCATCCGATTCGAAAAACGCATCGTCGAGCAAGAAATAATTGTGGCCACAGGCCGTTATAAATTCCATCCTGTCCCTGAAGCTCAACAACAAAATACTGTTCATCTCTATGTGGATGAGCTTAGCATGAGTGGCGGGGGAACAGCCCATTCGGTTGCTGAGTTACTGCAGAAAATAGGAAATCGAGCCAACATTTACGTCGTTGACAGAACCGAACCTTCCGAAGAAAACAATATTCCTTACTATCTTCACCGTTCCTCCCGTGAACTAAGACAGATGAAAAGCAGCCCTGAAAAAACTGGGAAACTAAAGACGTTCCTGGCCAATCTTACCAAGCAAACCGAATTGCAATTTGAAGTTGCTCTACAACCTGTCGAGAAATGGTTCATTAGTGAGAATGGAACCATCAAAGTTACGCAGAAAGCCGGCATCACCGCCTCGGATGTAGAGTCTGGCGCGAGAGCAAATATATTTGATCCAAGCGAACCTGTAGTGGCAAAAAGTGCCGCACCATCCGGTGTGGATAAAACGATAGTGCGGATTGACTTGTCTGTGGTCGAAGTTATTTCTGATTTGAAAATGGATAGGGAAATGACCATAGCGGCCAGGAATCTCCTGGGCCCAACCTTCGGTAGCTCCACCGATGCAGTAGATTTGCTCAGAAAAGCTGCGGATACCACAGCAGCACTCGAGGGCGAATCAGGCAGTGACAAACGAGTGACACAAGAGATGTTTAAGGTCCTGGTTGATATGATGACCTCAAAAGGCTATGTGAAAATCCTGATGTGCCCGACGCTGGAAGTCGTCGATGGCCAAACGGCAAAGATTACGGGCACACAAGACTCAATTCAGATTACGCCGAACGTTCTTGAGGATGGCAATATAATCTTGCAGGTCGAGGCAGCCCTTAGCTCAGAATCGATACGTCGGGACAACGAACAAGCACCCATTACCAATAAACTCGAAATTTCCACTCAGATTCGCCTTAGCCCCGGCGAAAGCGGGATCATCAGCGGCATTAAACAAGCAGGACTTCTCACTGAGCCCGATAAGGCCGCCAAGGAATTGGAAGTGCCTGCCTCAGAGATACTGGTCATTCTGACGCCGACAATAGTAGAAACCGCCAGCAATCAACAAAATGGAATTGATATTAAGGATCAAGCCACAGTTAATAAAGAGTCCGAAGTAGTGTTAATACGATATGCCGATGTAATGGAAGTGGCAGAACATATAAATAAAGTGTTGCAACAGCCGCCGGAGAAAGAATTACGCGAGAGAGTTCATATCCAGCCGTTAGAGCGCACAAGGCAAATTATAATCTTCGGCAGGCCGGATATGCGCCAGATGGTCAAGAAGCTTATTGCAGAAATCGATATGCAAGTCGAACACTCTAAAAAACTATCTAAATTAGGCAAAGCACTTCTCATTTATACGAACGATCACGATGGCAAGTATCCTGATTCGGTAGCGCAAGTAAAGCCGTATCTGAAGACTGAGGAATTTGCATGGGCTCAGCAAAATGTCACGTATTACGGCAAGGGAAGGACGGTTGCCGATCCTCAGGATATGTGGTTGGCCCGTGATAACAGGCAGGCGGCAGCGACAAAGGGCACGAACATCTTGTTCAATGACGGCCGCGTCGAGTTCATCAAGCCCGGAAAACAAAAGGATCGGGGCATCGGTAAGGATCAAATCATGATCGACATCAAGATTCTGACGGTCAGCGATGATTTCCTGAAATACATAGGCCTCGATCCGAATTCGGCGGTGAGATCGGAAGGCTGGTCAAACTATCGAGTCCATACTACCGAAGATTCGGTCAGCTTCGTCATCGACCAACTCCACGAAGATTTACTGCTTGGAACAGTTGCAGCACGAATACGGGTTGACAAAGATATCCGAATGTTCCATCCGCTCCCAGTGCTTGCAAAGAGTGGGATGAAATGCGAAATGCAAATCATTGATTCTGAACATTACAGGTTAACATCCCCCCCGGAATCAAAATCCAATCGTATTGAATTGGGTACCACTATTCGGCTGAAGCCGACATTGATACAGAAAGGTCAGAACGTTGAACTGGATTTTGAATGGGAGTATCGTCGGCTCCG
>CAYTNN010000130.1:0-13623 GCA_964439135.1 uncultured Pirellulales bacterium | reverse complement strand
AATCGGATTGTCACTATTTCTCTATGATTTGTTTAAGAACAAACGGCTCGAAAAGACCATAGTCCACGGTGTGATAATCTTTGCCGGCAGGTGGGCCCGTCTCGGGGCCTTGCTGGAACATGCCGGGCCATGCACTGCCCAGCCCTTTGCCCGCGTGGTGCGGTCCAAGGGTGTTTTTGAGCGTACCGATGACGATAACCTCAACCGTGTTCGTGCCCTGCTTAATCAAATCCGTAACGTCGCACTGCCAGGGCTTATACGCAATATGCCCTGCGGATTTACCGTTCACGATAATCTCCGCGACGCTCCCGTACCACTTGTCCAGCTCGACTAAATACCGACCGGCCGGTTGCGTGACATTGAATGCCTGTTTATAACAGACACCCGCGGCGTAAAACGGGCAGCCCTGCTCTTTCCAACTGCCGAGTTTCAAAGCAGGCTCCGAACCGCCGGCAATCAAAAAGCCCGAATCCGTTTGCTTAAGCGTAAACGTCCCCAGCACATAAGCCGGCTCGAGTTCGTGATAAATCGTAAAAGGCGATGCCGTGATTGTCACGGTGTTCTCGCCGACCCTGGCGGCACCAGCGATATCGATTTTGCCGAACACCTTGTCCAGCCACCATGTATCCTTCATCGCCGAAACCACCTTGCCATTGCACTTGATCTCGTAGAGGTCCGGCCGCTCGATAACAATGCAAAGCCGCCCGGGAACCTGCCGCTCGATGGTAAACTTATACGTCGCCTCGAAGCCGGTGCCGGCGCCGAACGTTCTGCTGATAAGCTCATCGCGAAACTGAACGGCACTGTCCCACGGATTTCGCTCCATCCCGTTCTGCGCGAATGCAAACTGGGATGCCTTATAAAAATAAATATTCTTCTTCGTCTCGCCGCCGGAGGTGATATCGACAAAATCCAGCGTCAGCACATTATCTTCTATCGGGCTAACCTCAAGCTCACCCTGCGAGTCCACAATCATGGTCGTTGTTTTTGGCTCAGCCACAGGGGCATGGGATTTTTTCGATAAGAACAGCACGAGGCTCCCGCACGGTGGGAGTTCGAAACGGGCTTTTACGCCGGCAGTCGTTTTTTCAAACGGATACATTGAAATCTCCGCCGTAGCCGGGTTCCATTGCTCGATGCGCCCGGCAGCCGATTTTACCAGCCCCGCCGAAGGTGCGTCGATACTCGTATTAGCCAGCATCAGAAATTCACCGTCCTCAAGCGTTCGCCTGTGATGGAACAGTATGCCTTTGTCACCCCCGTTCCGCTCGACGGCAAATGCGTCCTTCGAAGCGGCCAGCAGCATTTGCGGCACATCGGCCGGCTCGACCTGCTTCCATGCGGAATGTTTTGCCGCTTCGGTGCCGTGCTTCGAGGGCCGGCCGTCCATGTACAAAGGTGGCTGCCCGCAGCAAATAACGTCCCCGCCGGCCTGCACGTACTCACCGAGCAGGGCCATCGTTCGCCGGTTGAGATTCTCCGTTAAGGGCGGCAGAACGACCGTACTGTAAGCGCACTGCCCAACTCTAAAGAGCGGCCCTTCGGTCGAGCCATGCCGGGCGATAATATCTTCGCACCCGATATCGTACTCAACCTGGGCCTTTGCCAATGACACTATCATTTGTTGGAACCTGCTGCCGATCTCGCCGAGTCTGCCTTTCGGGATCGAATCGCCCTGATACATCCACGTGGTCGTTGTCGGCTCGATCACAAGAATCCGGTTAACCTGCCGGCCCTGCGACATAATAAGCGACAGCCTTGCGTAGTACTCGGCCATTACATGGTATGCCTTCCACCAGGGTTCGTGATAGGAGAAAGACTGCGGATGGTCGCGCTTGCGCGCACCTCGTATCGTGATATATGAAAGATGCTCATTGAGCGTATTGACTCCCAGCACGTAAAGCCAGTCGCCGATTCGCTTCATGTCCTCGAAACGCAGGTCCCAGCCGCCGGCACCGTATGCTTCACACAAAGTCCTCTTTTTGCCGAGTTGGTTCGCCACGCTCGACAGCTCCTTGACCGACCGGACGTTGCCGAATTGGGCGTGTGTGTCCTCGCTGTATTGATTCATTAGGGTATCAATCGCCGGCCTCTGGTGCCAGGCGTACATCGCCATATTGTCGCCGCCGTGACCGGCACCGGGCCAGCCGTGTTCCCAGTAGTGGCCGGTGAATTCCAGGTTGTACTTTTCGCAGTACTCATAACAGGGTTTGGCCCACCTGTCGATAAACTCCTCGAGCAGGAGGCAGTAGTAGTTGTGGCGGACGCGTTTGAAGTCGCCGACGGGTCGGGCAAGCTGGGGCAGATGGTCGATCAGGCTGTATCCCCATCGCTCTTGAAACAACTGCGGCAGATGATCCGACCAGTGGAGACCGCCGGCAGGGGCGAGGTGTGGCTCATCGGTGAACCAGCCGGGCACGCGCTTGCCGAAGTGCTCGCCGATGTTACGGCGATATTCCTCCATAGTGACCTCAATGAACTTCTCCGTGACGCCCGGCTTGAGCAGGTCGACGTAATACTTGCCGCCAAACCAGCCGCCGGTTGGAGCGAGGCGGATTGATGCCACCAGATAGCGGCCGTCATCGAAGGTCTGACCTTTTCGGATCTTCTCGGTGATGTTCTCGTATGCATCGCCGGTTATCTGAAAAACGGCCACGATGTTGTCATCAGGGCTGGGGGCCGTCTTGACCTCGTTGAGGAAAAGGCCCTTGCCGCGCGATTCAGGCATAGCTTCAGGTACTAAGCCGCCGGCAAAACCCGAAGGATACGAGTTCTCATCGTAAATCCAAACGTTCATATCGAGCCGTTCGGCTTCTTCGAGAGCGACCTTCCAGAGTCTGAACCATTCCGTCGAAAGGTACGGCGTCATCAGCCCGGGCCTGGGATGAACGAAGACCTGCTTTACCTGCTGGCCCGCCAGGTCCCGCAAAGTGCCGACTATCTGCTCGTCGGTCAGATTGTCGTTCCAAACCCACAAGGGCGACGAATGATACTCTCGCGGCGGATCGGAAAATTGTCTCTTTACAGCGGCCGAATCCACAGCTTCCAACCGGCCGGATGGAACCATTGCCGTAAAACAGATTAAAGTCCAAACTGATACTCCCAGCTTTCTTGAGATTGAATGCTTCATGATATTGCCCTATTCGATCTTATCCAATAGCGTACAATCAGGCCGCTACGACGCAGGCCGGAAATATCAACTGCGATAGTCTCTAAAAACACACAGCAGCCTGAATGATAACTTATTCTTTACAGGCTTTCAAGGCCAGCTCATAAACTTTCGCAAAACTCTGGTGGAATTGATTGGCCATAGCAGGTACAATTACGAGCAAAAAGATGCAAAGATATTAGTAATAAAATGGAGCGCACGAAATGAAACATTCCGTTCTAACTAAAACTATGATGTTAATGTTTTTGCTGCTCTGGTGCCGGAGCGTGTCGGCTGCCGGGGATAATACGCTGCTTTGGCAGATAGGCAAAGCCGACAATGATACGGCAGAATTTGCTCTCGGACCGGACCGGAGCAACCAGTATTCGACGAGTTTCCCCAACGATGCTCTTTTTGTTGCCGGGCAGTCGGATCCGAAAAAAGACTGGCCTTACATACAGCCTGGTCCGGCGGATGTCTGGGCGGGCGGCAAGAGCCACACTTTTACAATTCTTTTCGGTCTCAAAATGACGTCAACCGAGGGTAAAGGCCAGATTGTGCTGGACTTCGTCGATACGCACAGCGCTCTTCCGCCGAAAATGGAAATCAAAATCAATGACATATCTTTTATTCGTGAATTGCCGCGTGGTGCCGGTGACGATTCGGCTCACGGCCAGCCGGACAAAGGCCGTGAGTGTCGGCTCGTTATTGACTTTCCCGCCGGGGCGCTTAAAGGGGGCAGCAATCATATTTCCATCACATCGCTGGAGGGCAGTTGGGTCCTGTACGACCAGGTGGCTCTGGCTGTGCCGTCCGGTTTCGAGGCCGGTCCGGTTGAATCCCAGACCGAGTTCCTGAATGTTCACAGCCAGCCGTACCTTCTCAGGCATGATGATGGCAAGATGTATCAACCTGTGCTGGTATCGGTCCTTCACATTGGCCAGCCGGCAGAGGCTGTTGTCGTGGTCAATGGAGTCGAATCTACCAGACAGGCGCTGAAACCAGGCTACAAAGTCATTGAAGGATTCGCCCCGGCGGCAAAGGAACCGACTTCAGTGCAGATCGAAGCGAAAGTCGCGGGCAAATCTATCGGAAAGCAGACGCTGACCATAAAGCCCGTCCGGAAGTGGGAAGTATATCTGCTGCACCACTCCCATGTGGACATCGGCTACACGCACGTCCAGACCGAGGTCGAACAGAAACACTGGCAATACTATAAGCAGGTCATCGATCTGGCACGCAAGACGGCGGATTACCCGGCAGGCTCGGCGTTTAAATGGAACGTCGAGGTGCTCTGGGCGGTGGATAGTTTCCTGAAGCAGGCGTCGCCGGCCGATAGCCAGGCCTTCGTCGATGCCGTGAAAAAGGGCTGGATCGGCCTGGATGCTTTGTACGGCAACGAGCTGACGGCCCTGTGCCGCCCGGAAGAGCTTGTTCGCCTGGTGGATTATGCCCGGATGCTCAGGCGGCGTTTCGATGTGACAATTGACTCAGCAATGATTACCGATGTCCCCGGCTATACGTGGGGCATCGTGCCGGTCCTGGCCCAGAGCGGCGTAAAATATTTCTCCGTCGGTCCCAACCGCGGGCATCGTATCGGATATACACTATCGACATGGGGCGACAAACCTTTCTACTGGCAGTCGCCGTCCGGCTCCGAGAAAATTCTCTGCTGGGTGGCCGGCGAAGGTTATTCCTTCTTCCACAGCGGGCGGCTCGACGCCGGAAGGCTTTTTGATTATCTCAAACGTCTTGGTGATTCTGAGTACCCCTACGATATGGTTCAGCTTCGCTACTCTATCGGCGGCGATAACGGCCCGCCCGACCCGAACATGAGCGACTTCGTCAAGGACTGGAACCAGAAGTACGCCTATCCGAAGCTGATTGTCGCTACAACGACAGAAATGTTCCGGGAGTTTGAACGGCGATACGCCAGCCAGGTACCCAAAGTCCGCGGCGATTTCACGCCGTACTGGGAAGACGGGGCGGGCTCGTCCGCGGCGGAGACCGCAATAAACCGTGATGCCGCCGAGCGTCTGGTTCAATCGGAGACGCTGTGGGCCATGCTCAATCCGGCCAGCTATCCCGCCGAGCAGTTCCGGGAGGCGTGGCGCAATGTCATCCTCTACGACGAACACACATGGGGGGCACATTGCAGTATCAGCCAGCCCGAAAGCGATTTCACGAAGGCCCAATGGAAGATCAAACAGGCTTTTGCTCTAAATGCCGATTTGCAGTCTCGCAATCTCCTGAACAACGCACTGGCCGGACATCGAGCGGCGGCAAAGCAAGTCACGGCGATAGACGTGTTCAACACTTCCTCCTGGACACGAACTGACCTGGTGATATTGCCGAAGGACATGAAAGTACCCGGTGACGTTGTCAAGGATTCCGAAGGGCAAAGCGTAAAATCGCAGCGGCTCTCTACGGGCGAGTTGGCTTTTCTCGCTCGGGACATCGCGCCTTTTTCCGCCAAACGATTCACCTTCGACGCCGGCGAGGCTTCCACATCCGGCAGTGCTGCGGCGAAAGATGCCGAACTAAGCAACGCCGCGTTATCGCTTACCGTTAATGAGAAAACCGGTGCGGCCGAGAGCATGAAGTGGAAGCAGCAAAATATCGAACTGGTTGACAGCGAGGCCGGGCTGGGGCTGAACGATTATTTCTACGTGGCCGGCAGGGACCCGACAGAGCCGAAGCGTAACGGACCGGTCAAAATCAGTGTCAAGGAGAAGGGCCCGCTGGTTGCTTCGCTGTTGATCGAATCCGATGCGCCGGGCTGCAATAAGCTGGTTCGTGAGCTTCGCGTCATTGACGGCATCGACCGCGTAGACATCATTAATATTATCGACAAGAAGAACATCTACGAACAGGAAGCCGTGCACTTGGCCTTTCCCTTTAAGGTGCCTGATGGTGTGATGCGGATGGATATCCCGTGGGCCGTTGTCATGCCTGAAACAGACCAACTGCCCGGTGCCTGCAAGAACTACTTCACAGTTCAAAGATGGGTGGACGTTTCCAATAGCGATTACGGCGTCACATGGGCAACGCCCGATGCGCCGCTGATCGAAGTCGGTGCTATTACCTCCGATCCAAGGGGCAGGACCGTGGGATGGATTAAGAGCATTGAACCATCAACGACACTGTACTCCTACGTGATGAACAACTACTGGGAAACAAATTACAAGGCCGGACAGGAGGGCCCGACGTCATTTCGTTATTCAATCGAGCCGCACCGCAGCTTCGATTCCGGCAAGGCGGCAAAATTCGGCGCTGAGCGAAGCCAGCCGCTCATCGTCGTGCCCGTCGATAAAAAGACGCCCATCCCGGATTCAATTATGAAAGTCGAGCCAGCGAGCATAATCGTCACGGCCTTCAGACCCAGCGAGGACGGCAAGGCCTGGGTTGTGCGCCTGTTCAATGCCGGCGGGCAATCCGAGGAGGCCACTGTCACCTGGGCTAAACCGGCACCGGATGCAGTATGGCTCAGTAACTTTGCGGAAGAAAAGATCGACAAAGTAGACGGACCGATGGAAATGGCCGCGTATGAAATTGTCACTCTGCGAGCTTCATTACCTGGGAAATAAGGATATGGCAATGACATCAAGAGAGCGTGTTCTGGCGGCGTTGAAGCATCGGGAAACGGACCGGGTTCCCATCGATTTTTCCGGGCATCGGTCTTCGGGCATCGCGGCGATTGCATATCCGAAGCTGCGTAAATTCCTGGGCCTGCCGCCCCGGCCGATTCGTGTCTATGACATCATTCAGCAAATGGCCGTTGTCGATGACGATGTGCTGGATCGATTTGGCGTTGATACCATCGAGCTGGGCCGGGGCTTTGCACAAGACGAACAATCATGGACGCCCTGGACTTTGCCGGACGGCACAGCATGTTTTGTCCCAGCCTGGACGGGAATTGAAAGGGAGGATAAACGCTGGGTAATCCGCTCGCAGGCCGGCAGAATTCTCGCCCACATGCCCGATGGATCACTCTATTTTGAGCAGACGTATTTCCCTTTTCTCGAAGGTGACGATCTCGGCGCGATCCGGGAAGTCCTTGGAGAATCCATGTGGACGGGCATTGCCAGTCCGCCCGGCCCGATTGACAGTAAGGAACTGTCGGAAGGCGCAAAGCGTTTGCGTGCCGGGACAGACCGCGCGATCATAGGCCTCTTCGGCGGCAACCTTTTCGAAGTGGGGCAGTTTCTTTATCGCAACGATCAGTTCATGATGATGCTGGCTGCTGAGCCTAAACACGCTCAACGTTTCCTCGATAAGTTGATTGGAGTTCATATAGTCAATCTGGAGCGGTTTTTAACGGCTGTTGGCGAGCATATCGACATTATTCTATTCGGGGACGATCTCGGCATGCAGACAGGGCCGATGATGTCACCCAAAATGTATTGCGAATTTTTCAAGCCCCGGCACAAATTGCTCTGGAACCTCGCGAAAACTCTGGCCGATGTCAAGGTCATGCTCCACTGCTGTGGAGGCGTCCGGGAGTTGTTGCCGCACCTGATCGAAGCCGGCCTCGACGCCATCAATCCTGTTCAGATAAGTTGTTCGGGAATGGACGCCGGCCAGCTCAAGGCCGAGTTCGGAAGCGAACTTACCTTCTGGGGCGGCGGCTGTGACACGAGGGATGTCCTGCCGAACGGCACGCCGCAACAAGTTGCCGAACACGTCAAACAACAGGTCGGGACACTCAGCCCCGGCGGGGGATTTGTTTTCCAGCAGGTGCACAACATCCTGGCCAATGTACCGCCGGAGAATATTGCGGCGATGTTTGACGCGGTGAATGCTTCACAATAATACATTATGACAATCGAGCTTATGGATGTATCTGAAAAGGGTGGCAGCCTCAAAGCCGAAGGCTTTGGGGATGGTCAACACCCAATTAGCCATCCCCAAGCTGCGCTTGAGGCTGCCACCCAATCTCAATCAGATAACCTACAAATTCACGCATACCGGGCAAGCAGGCAGTGGAGAATCAATACATGAGCCCAATCGATTATGTGATAATCCTGCTCTATTTTGCTGTTGTGATTGGGCTGGGTTTCTGGTATCAGAAGCGCGCATCAAAGAACCTGCAGGCCTATTTTCTGGGCGGCAAAGGAATTTACTGGCTTGCGCTGGCAATGTCCGGCTCGGTATCCAACTTCGATATTACCGGGACGATGTGGATTATTTCCATCCTGTACGTCCTGGGATTCAAGTCGATGTGGCACCACTGGATGTGGGGTTTTTTGATGGGCGCATTTTTCCTGAGCTACATGGGAAAATGGGTCCGCCGCTCGAATGTGATGACAGCGGCCGAGTGGATGAAAACCCGCTTCGGCAGTGACGCGGGCGGCAGGCAGGCCCGGACCGCTTACGCCCTGATGGCGGTGCTGACGCTGGCCAGTTTTGTCGGATACGCCTATCAGGGAATCGGCAAGTTTGCCTCCGTGTACGTTCCGCTCGAATCCCTTGCCCAATACACTTCCAGCCCCTGGCTTCGGCACATATTCACGGCACATGAACCGGATTGCCTGGCTGTTTTGATTATCGGCATAACGACCCTCTACGTTGTTCTTGGCGGACTTTACAGCGTGGTCGTCACTGATGTCATCCAAACGATTATTCTGACGCTTGGCAGTATAATCATTGCCTGCATCGCATGGTCTCACCTGACCCCGGAGCTGATGTCCGGCCTGCCGGAAAATTGGAGTTCACTGAGCGTGCCGTGGCGGATCGAAGAATTTGCCGGGACGGAGAATGCACAGTTCGAGCTTTTCGGTGCCCTCGTCATTGTCTGGGTCGTCAAGGGCCTCCTGCTCAATGCCGGCGGGCCTGCTCAGATGTATGACTTCCAGCGATTCTTAGCTGCCCGTGACGCGCGCGACGCGGCCAAGATCGGGGCGGCGTGGAGCGTTTTTCTTGTCGTCCGCTGGGCGATGGCCATCGGGATTGCCCTGCTGGCGATTACGGGAGTCACCGGCGTTACGGATTCGGAGAAAGTAATGCCGCTCGTTCTGCTGAAATTTCTGCCCGCCGGGCTCAGGGGCATTGTCATTGCCGGATTGTTGGCGGCATTTATGTCCACTTTCAGCTCTACTGTCAACAGCGGGGCTTCCTTTATCGTTCGCGACCTGTGGCAGCCCTACTTCCGTCCCAACGCCAGCGAGAGGCAATCCGTGCGATTCAGTTACATCGCGACAATCCTGCTGGTTCTCATCGGAATCGGCATCGGTACTCAGGCCACCTCGATAGCTCAAATATGGAGCTGGATGATGATGGCCCTGGGCGCCGGTGTAGTCGTGCCGAATGTGCTCCGGTGGTATTGGTGGCGCATGAACGGCTGGGGCTATGCGTTCGGAACATTGGGCGGCATACTACTTTCGTTAGTGGCATTGTTTTTCCCGGACGCTCCGGCGTATTATACGTTCCCTTTGATATGTGCAGCTTCGCTGATTGCCAGTATCGCAGTGTCCCTGGCAACCCGGGCTACGGATGATGAAATTCTTGTCAGTTTTTACAAATCGGTTCGGCCTTTTGGGTTATGGAAGCCGATTGCAGCGAAAGCCGATTTATCTAAGCAAGAATTGTCCTCCAAATCGGAAAGCATGTCACGGACAATCGTAAACGTTTTGCTTGCCATGCTGGCGATTGCCGGCCTTTACCTGTTCCCAATGTATCTCGTTGGCCATTGGTATCTCTATTCGGTGATATGGCTTGGACTAGCGATTGTGGCGGTATTCGCTTTAAAATACACCTGGTACCGGTTTCTACCCCTGCCGGGCAAGTATGAAGACCTTGACAAGTTCTCGTAATTCAGGATAATTATTTTGATTTATTATTTTCTATTTTTGTATGCTCTGTTTGAGTTATGAATGATAGCAAAGAAGATCAGTTATATATGAAAGTGGCGATCGAGCAGGCACAAATCGCCGAGGAGAATGGCGATGTCCCCATCGGGGCGGTCATTGTTTATCAGAACCAGATAATCGGCAGGGCATATAATCAGCGAGAGCAGCTTCAGGACCCGACCGCCCACGCGGAAATCATCGCCCTTACGCAGGCGGCGGCATTTATCGAGAGCTGGCGTCTGCACGGCTGCACGATGTATGTCACGTTAGAGCCGTGCACGATGTGTGCCGGGGCGCTTGTTCTGGCACGGATAGACCGGCTCGTCTATGGTTGCGACGATCCCAAGGCCGGTGCTATCAAGAGCCTGTACAATATCGTCACCGACGAAAGGCTCAATCACATAATAGATGTGACTTCCGGCGTTTTAGCCGAAGAGTCCAGCGGCCTTTTGCAGCATTTCTTTCGACGCCGCAGAATCGAAAACAATCAGCAGTAACAAGAAGGCTATCTCACCGAGCTGTGAGCAACTCACAGGACGACCTATTCGCCGAGCTTAACTGCCGTGCCGTAAACTAAAAGCTCCGCGGCACTGCCCACAACGCTTGTCGTCATGTAGCGAATATTGATGATTGCGTCCGCTCGCATCCGGGCGGCCTCCGCGATCATCCTGTTCGTCGCTGTTTCGCGGGCTTTTCCCATCATCTCGGTGTATTCGGTCAGTTCGCCGCCAAGAATCAGCCTGGCGATAGCCGACAGGTCTTTGCCAAGCCATATCGCAAATACCGTGTGACCCTGGACCATGCCGAGAATCTCACTCGTCCGGCGGCCGGGCACTTCTGCCGAGTTCAATAGTAAAATCGTGCTATCAGACTCGGTCGATAGCGGCTCCTCTGCCGGCTTTTTGCTAATCTTTTGTTCGAGGGCCAATGTAAGCAGAACAACCAGGATGCCGCCCATAAGGCAGAAAATCGCCATCCTGAGCCACCATGGCACGACCGGATCGTCGGCAACGATCACATTCCATGGCACGCCGACAAAAACTACAGTAAACAGGCCCAGCACGAAGACCAGCGAGCCAATTGTTCGAAGTGTTTTCATAGCTTCTCCTTTAACCGCAAAAAACAAATTCTCAGCTAATATCAGTAATCAGCGACTCCGGCGAGCATTCAGCGGTTTAGAGTTCGCCGGATCGAGTTCTCAGGTTTTAATAACCTCATACAAATAAACTCAAGTCAAGATAAAAAACACTATTTCATAAGCCAAAACACATAAAATGGTCTTATCGCACATACTACTAACAAGGCCACAAACCACCAGACGCTCAAGTCCATTACGTCAGGTATTAGTTTGGCTATGACCAGAGCAAAGAACATTGCAGCGCCTTGAGCCAGTTTCAAATCTATAATCCCAAGCTTTTTCACTCGCCGAGTCATGCCTTCTAAAAGTTCCATTTTCATTATCCCCTTTGCGTAATCATTATCCCGTCAACAAGTTGTTCGACTGGCCTATCCACTCTATCTATAATAGTCTAACTTCCCCGCCCTGCGGTTCATTTTTTCCGAAAAATCTTTTTGTGCCGAGAAGCTTGTTCTTTTCGCGCTTTATCATTGCAAACTGCTCACGATGATGTTATATTGACTCAAAATCAGAGCAATTAGATAGCTGTGTTGGAAAACTAATAGTAAATAGTCAATAGAAAATAGTAAATTGCTTTGGAGAGGTGTCCGAGTGGCTTAAGGAGCAGCCTTGGAAAGGCTGTGTAGGGCTTGCCCTACCGCGGGTTCGAATCCCGCCCTCTCCGTTGCTGTGGTCTCAGCGATGAAGTTCGCCGGGAACCATGGATTCCAGTCAGCCATCTCCTCCTTGGTCGCGCACGATGTCCTGCTCGCCGGCCACGGTCTGGTTGTCCCGCAGAAGGTAGACGCAGTGCATGTCGCCGTCATAGAAGTGCCAGCCGCCATCGTAGAATGCCTGGGAGATGCAGTGGCCGAGGGTCCGGGCCGGCGCCACTTTAAGTCCGGCCTCTCGCCACAACGTAGCCAGGCTGATGGAGTCGTTACCGCACGTGTTATACCCGTAGACATTGAAGACCTTCACGGGATCGCCCAGCTCATTGTTGTCACCCGGGGAATGGTGCCGGTACCGGATTTCCTGGAACCAGAGGGCAAAGGCTTTGTCCGCATCCGTCATGCCGGGCGAGACAGCCGACGAAACGATTTCTTCGACGCTGCGGAAATTGTTCCGGCCGTTGGAGAGCCACGGATTGACCACGTCAACGTCGCCGACGTTCTCCATTCGAACCGAGCGGTTAGATTCCCATGTCTGGAGGAAGGCCCCTTCTCTCGCTATCCCGCAACCCATGGGCAACCGGCAATTCCGGCCATCCATCGTTCCGCCCTGGAAGACCGTATACTTATGTGTCCCGCCGGTCGGGGCTGTGATCTGCTCGATATGCGACCTGGCAACGTCGGTCGGGTGCGTATCAGTTGACCGGGGGTACCATGCATCGCCGGCAATGGCGGGACTCGGCGGAGCGGGAGCTTCTGCAAGAACCGCCGAAACTGCAAGCAGGGTCAATACATACGCACAGGTTTTCAATATCTTTCCCCTTCTATTATATTTTCATAAACAATGTTCCTAAACGCTGTACTATGGTATTTTATCTGAATGTTCCGCCCGCTTCAATGCCCTCGGCGACAAAGGCAGAATATAGGGTGGGCGAATTCCGTTTTCCCCGCGCGAAACTTTAATTGGGTCAACCGGAAAATTATTGAAATTGAACGGTGAGTTGGGTATTGTGAATTTTCGATACGAAGCAAAACAACAGGTGGTGTCGTCGCCACCCACCATAACAAGAAGGAGTACACTTATGAAGAATCGACATAATTTGAACCGCCGGCAGCTTCTCCAGACCGCCGCGATCGCGGCCTCCGGACTTTCACTGCCGGCAACGGCGGCAGAACCGCCGTCACGTCCGCAAGGCAAGCCCCGAATTGGCTGCCTGAGTTGGTGTTTTCACAGTCTGGGCCCCGCCGCGGATCCCGAGCCGGCCCTGGATGTCATCGGTGAGCTGGGCTTCGAAGGCGTCGAATTGATCGTGACGGCACGTAGAGACCTCAAGCAATTCTGGACGGACGCCCGGATAGATCGGCTCAACCAGAAGCTCCAGCGAAACAAATTGCGTGTCTCGCAGTTCGTCATTTTCCAGCCGGTGGTCGAGGACCTCTCGAGCACGGATCGAGCCGCTCGCGGGCAGGCACTTGCCTACTTCGAGGCGGGCTGCCGAATCGGCAAAGAGCTGGGCGCGCCGATGATCAATATCGTGGCTCCCTGGGCGCGCGAGCTGAAAGGGCCGACGGACTATCTTCCCCGCTACTACGAGATCGCGAATCCCAAACCAGGCCAGAAATATCACATCGACATTGCGGAAGGATTCGATTGGGACCGTGTGTGGGACGCATACGTGGAAACCACCAAAGCCTGCCTGTCACGGGCGAAAGCCCACGGCATGAAGTTCTCCATCGAGCAGCACACGCATTGCCTGGTCCCGGATGCGGCGTCGTTCCTGCGGCTGTGGGACCAGATTCGCGACGACGATCTGGGCTACAATCTCGACGCGGGCTGGA
>CAYTNN010000129.1:12577-13637 GCA_964439135.1 uncultured Pirellulales bacterium | reverse complement strand
AAACCGATTCCGATGAAGAGACGGCCGAAAAGCTGGCAAAAGAATTAGGTTATCTTCCCCTGGCCCTGGAACAGGCGGCCGCTTATATCGCCAACAATGAATGCAGTTTGGCCGAATATATCGAAGAATGGGAAAACGAGCGCCAGGAGGTGCTGGAATGGTATGACCAGCGCGTGATGAAATATCCCGTATCGGTGGCGGTGACCTGGCAGAGGACCTTCGATGAGCTTAAGCCATCGGCCCGGACGCTTTTGCGTTTGTCTGCCTTTTTGGCGCCGGAGATGATACCGGCTGATATGTTTCGAGAGGGCATCGAGATTGTGAATAAGGCGGCAGAGCTTCAGTGCAAAGAGATGAAAGTGAAAAAAGCCGGGTTCGAATTAAAAGAAGCCCTCGCGGAGCTGGCCGCATACTCTATGATAACAAGGCAGCAAAAAGGATTCACGGTGCATCGAATCGTTCAGGAAGTGATACGGCCGCGTATACCTGAAGCGGACCGACAATCCTGGTTGGAAATTGCCCTTAAAATCGTAAACAATTTCGCGCCAACGGATTGTGATGATGTCCGCACATGGCCTGTATTGGATGTCCTTCGGCCACATGCCGAGCTTATTGCCCAAACAGCAGACCATGCAAAGATTACAGAGCCTACAGCTCGACTGATGAGTGTGCTGGGAACTTATCTGCATTACAAAGGCCTATATGATCAGGCCGAGCCTTTGATGAGAAGGGCGTTGAAGATATTCGAGGATAGTTTAGGCCGTGACCACCCTAATGTGGCCACCCAGCTCAACAATCTGGCTCTATTGCTTAACGATACTAACCGTCTTGATAAGGCCGAGCCTTTGATGAGAAGGGCCTTGAAGATAGATGAAGACTCCTTCGGCCCGGACCACCCGGATGTAGCCATAGACCTGAGCAATCTGGCTTCTTTGCTTAAGGCTACTAACTGTCTTGATAAGGCCGAGCCTTTGATGAGAAGGGCATTGAAGATAGATGAAGCCTCCTTCGGCCCGGACCACCCGAATGTAGCCATCCGCCTCAACAATCTGGCTCAATT
>CAYTNN010000129.1:6026-12477 GCA_964439135.1 uncultured Pirellulales bacterium | reverse complement strand
CTCAACAATCTGGCTCAATTGCTTCAGGATACCAACCGTCTTGATAAAGCCGAGCCTTTGATGAGGAGGGCATTGAAGATATTCGAGGATAGTTTAGGCCTCGACCACCCCAATACTCAAACGGTCCGTAATAACCTTAAGTACCTCAAATAGCAGCCGGCCTAAGGTAAATTAAAAAGGTACGCCTGCCCCACAGGGGGGGGCTTAAAAACTAAAGACAGCTTCACATTGATGGCAAAAATAGCATTCAGGGGATAGCGTTAAGCGTGTCTCGTGACCCGTGACTTCCTTCGGCTGGGCTCAAGGCAGGCTAAGACCCGGGCGACGGGCTAGTGCACTCGAAGGTATGTGAACGTTACAGGTTCCAGTCTTTTGACTTTTTCAGGAATTTGTGCTGGAGGATGAAGCCTATGGCTGTCGGGGCGATGATCAAAACGGGTAAAAACCATTTGAGCGAGAATACCAGGTCTTCGACCTTGGCGGAGGTTCTCGGATAAAGATATAAAAGCGCCAGGGAACCGACGACTACCAGGCCGCTGCCCCACAGGCTGGAAAATAGAATGACGGCGGCTTTGAAAACGATAAAGGAAATCATGCCGCCGGCAATAATCCCGATTAGCCCGCCGGCCCAGATGTACTGTTCGGTCAGCCCGCATGCGTACCATATTCCCGAAGTGAGTATTCCACCGGCGGCCGCACCTAATAAACAAACGGCCCATCGCATCAGCGGCACGGAGAGGACCGCCAAGGTTATCATGCCTATGATTCCGCCGACGAACTGGTTGTTCAGGCCGACGATTTTCTCGGTGATTGTCATTCCCATCATCATGCCCAGCAGGGCGAAATTGATGACGACAAGGACCTTGAAGACGCGCCAGCCGTAGAACAGGCAAACCACGCCGAAAGAGATAAAGGTCAATGCTTCGAGCAGACCAAGCGAAGTTATTTGTTCCCAGAATATGTCTATCGGGACGACTGCTTCTTCTGACGTCTCCGTGGCTGCCTGTGCAAGGATTGTAAAGTGATCCATTATTCGGCTCCTTGATCTTTCTTTTTCTTTTTACGCCGAACGCCAGTCATGTTCTACGATTTCTTCAGGCTCTTCCTTGTCCTTACTCTTTTTCCTGCCGGGCTTTTTTTTTGTTATCTTTTCCTTTTTTGAGCTTTTGCAAATTAGTAGCTGGACAATCGTGCCGAAAGCGGCCATCGCGAGAAAAACAGCGGCAGAGATGAACAGCTTGCTGCGAATAAGGCTGACTGGTTCGGTCCCTTTGTACGAAAGCAGTAAAATCATCCCGAGAAAGACGACCATTGTTCCGGTGACCGAAAAGAACAACGCCGTGGTCCAACGCCAGAGAAGCACGCCAAAGACGAGAATAATCACCGCCGGTGCGGCGATTATCGCCCATATCTGTACGGGGATTTTTGTGCCGGCCTGTTTTATTTTTTCGCCGGCATTGAGTGCGAATGTTTTCAGCTCTTCGAATGTTTCGTCGAGGCCGGCTGTTGTGGTCTGAACCGACATTTCGCTCCGGACTTCGGTGGTTTCTGCTTGTTCGAAGTACGGCTCGGCAAGAATGGTAAAAGCAATCACTGCCGCTAATGCCGCCGCCAGCAGTACGCACAATACCTTTTGGAATATCAGGGCAATCAACGCCGCAAGACCAGCAAAGAGTGATGTGGAGAAAATATTTCGTCCTATGACAAAGAGCCCAATCACAATCCCGCCGGCCATGCCGGCTATAGAGATTAAGATTTTTCTAAGGGCCATTCCGCTGAGCCATATACACAATCCCAACAGCAGCAGCACCACTCCTGAGCCGATCAGGATCGAGGGATTGAACCGGCCTGTCACCTGTTCGAAGTTTTGGAAAATTTCAATCATAACGCCATTATTAGCATTTCTAATGCGACTCCGTGTTTAAAAAAGGTGCCGATTAATTCTTGTTGCTTCGTTACTACTATTTATCGACTTATCCCTACGGTTTTCGTTAAATCGTTCCTCTGTCCGTCGATTTTGACATAAAAAGACCGCTCCTGCCGTATACAAGGAATCTAATGCGGATGAGAGGAGTCGAACCTCCACGCCCCAAAGGGCACAGGCACCTGAAGCCTGCGCGTCTGCCAATTCCGCCACATCCGCAAAATTTCTATTTGCATTTTTCTGCAGAACAACGTTTCAATTAACGCCAATATTAACAATTTTCTGCATTTCGTCAAGGATTTTAGCCCGCTCGTTAGAAATTCGCTAAGCGTCCCATAAATAGTCAAATGATATACGAAATCAGCGAATTCGCCGCTCCAGCGTGTTTTGCTTGAGGATTAACAAGATTTTCTTAAATTATTGCCACCAATTGTCCGAGACTAAAACCACTGTGATTTTTGGATTTTGTGTTTTTTTGCAGTATATTTTATATGAAGAGTCATAGAATATTATGACAGGGAGAAGAGAGTGAGTAGAACAACCACAAGTTTTGGTTCCCTACCCTTTCTTAAGCAGGGCAGAGTCCGCCCCGGGCTGTTTTGTAGCTTTCGGTCTACAAATATAAAAAAACGGACAAACACGAAGTATTTAATATAAATGATTAGAATGTATGCGGATGGATTCTTTACAAACTATCTCTAATACAGCAGAAGCCAAGGCCGGTCTTCTATTCGGCGAGCTGCTTGTCGCCAAAGGTATGTTAAGCCGGGACGAATTGCAGGAAGTGCTTGACGCACAGCGTGAGCAAGGCGGTCGATTCGGCGAGGTGCTGCTGCAGCTTAAAAAGCTGGATGATAAGGACGTCACAGCCGCTCTGGCGGAACATTTCTCGATGGAATACATCCACTTCGACGATGCCCGCAAGCTGGACAAGATCGACATGGACATCGCTCGAATGCTGCCGGAAAGCATCGCCAAGCGATTTTGTCTCGTGGCTATCGACGAGGATAATAATAACAACATTGTTATTGTGATGGCTGATCCGCTTAATGTTGTTGCGATAGATACCGTCACGCTGAAGTTGAAGCGTAAGATTAAGCCGACCATCAGCTCGGAAAGGGAAATTCGCCGGGCGATAGAGATGATTTATCACGGCTCGGATGTGGAAGAACAGCAGCTTCGCAATCTGGTAGAGATCGAAGATGGGAATGAAAACAAACAAGATGATGATGTCTTTTTGGAAGATATCGTAGAACCTGATACTATCGGTGAAGATGCCGCCAATAAGGCTCCCGTGATTCGGTTTGTTGACTTGCTCATGAGCCAGGCGGTCAAATGCAGGGCAAGTGACATTCACATCGAGCCCCAGGAGAATTCGACGGTTGTGCGCATGCGAGTTGACGGCATTCTTCGGGACATGGTTCCGCCGGCGAAAAAGATGCAGGCGGCGGTCATAGCCAGAATCAAGATTGTCGCACGAATGGATATCGCCGAGCGCAGGTTGCCGCAGGACGGCCGATTCAAAATGAAAATATCCGGCAGGGCCATAGACGTCCGCGTCTCGACTATTCCGGCCATATACGGTGAAAAAGTCGTGATGCGAATTCTGGATGCATCGGCGGTAAAGCACGACCTGGATATGCTTGGGCTCGAACCGGAACGCCTCAAAGAGTTGAAAGATAAGCTGCAACAGCCCCACGGCATCATAATTGTCACCGGGCCGACCGGCAGCGGTAAAAGTACGACATTGTACTCGGCGCTGAGCCACCTTAAAGATCCGGCGAAAAATATCACGACGGTCGAGGACCCGGTCGAATACCGTCTTGCCGGGATCAACCAGATTCAGGTCAAGTCGGAAATCGATCTCGATTTTGCTCGATGTCTGCGGGCAATTTTAAGACAGGACCCGGACATTATTCTGATCGGTGAAATTCGAGACAAAGAGACGGTCGAGATAGCAATAAAAGCGGCTTTGACGGGCCATCTGGTTTTAAGCACGTTCCATACCAACGATGCGCCGAGCGCGATAAGCAGATTGCTCTATATGGGAATTGAGCGGTACCTGCTGGCTTCGGCACTGAATTTGGTAATTGCTCAGAGACTCGTCAGAAAAATATGTGATCATTGTAAAGAGCCGGTAACATTGAATGAAGAAGCCCTCAAACATCTGGGGATAAGCAAAGAGAAGGCCGAGACCTCGGTGTTCTATCACGGCCGGGGATGCCCCGCCTGTGGAGAAACCGGTTATCTGGGCAGATTGCCCATATTTGAGTTCCTGGATGTAGACGCCGCTATCAGCGAGAAGATTATTGCCAACGCAACCGAATCCGAGATCAGGGAGACCTCGCGTAAAAAAGGTTATGGCGGCCTGCTCGACAGCGGTGTTATTAAGGTATTGGAGGGTTTAACAACCGCCGAAGAGGTCATTAGGATAGCTTTCACAGACAAAGGGTGATAGCTCTTATAACAAAAACAAAAGGGTACTTTTAGAAGGTTAAGCAAATGAAAAAATATGGGTATGTCGCTCGAGATTTGGCTGGGGCACAGATAAAGGGATTCGCGCAAGCGGCTAACTCAAATGAGGTGCTTAACCAGCTTCGTGAGCAAGGGCTAACACCTATCTCTGTTAAGGATATATCCAAGAAAGGTGCCGCGAAAGCCCGGCAAAAAGGTCATCGTAAACGCATCAAATCAGCGGACCTGGCGGCACTTTGCTGGCAGTTGGCAACGATGCTCGAGGGCGGAATTCCTATTACTACAGCCTTGGACATCATTAGTGAAGACACGGATAATGCGCAGCTCCAGAGTATTCTCAAGGAGATATCGGAAAAGGTCAAGAAAGGTCAGCCCGTCTCGGAATGTGTTGCGGAATATCCGAAAGTTTTCAATCGGCTCTGTTGTGCCATGATTTTGGCCGGCGAAACCGGCGGTAATCTCGCCAAGGCAATAGGCAAGCTGGCAGAGTATTTTGAGAATCGTGACAAGCTCGCGAAAAAAGTCAAAGGCGCGATGGCTTATCCTATCTTCGTGCTCTCATTTATTATCATAATTGTCATATTCATAATGGCTTTCATTGTTCCCTGATTCCGAAAAATATTCGATCAAATCGGCGGGACAATGCCTGCTTTCACCCGTGGCTTTATGGGATTCTATGATATGCTGCACTACAATCTTCACTATATTATTGGCTTTGTCATTGTCCTGGTAGTGTTTGCAAAGCTCTTTGCCAGGACCAAAAAAGGCCACTATTTATTCAGCAGACTTTCCCTGTCTTTGCCTATGTTCGGAGGTATATTGAGCCAGGCATTCGTTGCAACGTTTTGCAGAACGACATCAACTTTGCTTTCTTCCGGCGTTTCAGTGCTCGAAGCATTTAATATTCTCACGGGGATGACCGATAACGATATCATCAAGTCGGCCATCGTCCAGACCAGAGAAAACATTGTCGGCGGTTCGAACATCTCATTAAGTATGAGCTCGGCCGGCTTTTTCCCGAATATGGTCATAAAAATGATACAGGTCGGAGAGGAAAGTGGTTCAATGCCCGAAGTGCTCGAAAAGACCAGCGAGCATTATGAACGCAAGATCGATGCTACTGTCACTATGTTGTTGAGTCTTCTTGAGCCGATCATGATTATATCTGTCGGGGCGATTGTATCGGTTGTTGTGATTGCACTGTATCTGCCGATTTTCACAATGTCGGACATGTAGGGGTGTATATAAGTCATTGTCGATTTTCAGATGGTGAACCTTAAGTCTCGAATCGATAGTGAAGTTGTTTATTAATTTAGCCGAATGGGATAAAAAGCCAGGTAGCGCACTTGGCGCCCAAACTTTTTTCAAACTTTTATTTGGAGAGATGAAAATGAGAAGCAAAAAAGGTTTTACACTGGTGGAGCTGATGGTGGTGATTCTCATCGTTGGTATCCTGGCCGCAGTTGCGATTCCGCTGATGCAGGGCCGCATCGATAAGGCCAAATGGTCTGAAGCGAATGCTACGGCAGGTACGATTCGTACGGCTGTTCGCGCGTATTGTGCCGAGACAAGCGTTGCTTCGGCTGTGGCTTTGGCTCCAGCTCTTAGTGATGCAGGCACGCAGGCTGCCTTGGGCTTTGCCGCCACCGATTTAGCAGGTACTTATTTCGCAACCGCTGATTACAGCATTACCGGTATCAATGCTAACGGTATGGCCCAGATTACGGTTCAAAACGGCACCGCCCCCGGTGGCAATGCACCGACCGACGGACCATATATACTGGATTATGATGGTTCCTGGGGTCCGTAAGAATGAATCCTGCTAAGTTGGGAATTCAGAAGCCACCTTTGCGGCAGGCATGCGTCCTGGAAAGTTGAGATCTCACTTATATATATTATCCTGGACGTTCATGGGCAAATACGCGGACGCGGAGGATCGCCTATGGGCCTGTGCTTGCGGGGGTAGTGAGTCTGGTTGAAATAACAGTGGCTATGGTCGAAAAGGACCATAGCCACTTTCGAAATTAAAAACACCCGCGGTTCCAGGATAGA
>CAYTNN010000129.1:0-5926 GCA_964439135.1 uncultured Pirellulales bacterium | reverse complement strand
GAAGCCCTGTCGTTTGTAAAGCTACGAAGAGAAGGATTGTAGATAATAACTATTAAGCAGCACAAATTTGCTTAGGTATTTTGGTGAAATCAAAGGACGGGAAAATGTCTCAAAAAGTGCTAAAAAGGAAATATCGACTTACGGTTCGAAAGTCACAAAAGGGAATAAGCCTTATTGAAATAATGTTAGCCATTACAATTTTAGTAATTATTGTGCTTGGAGGCGCTACTCTTTTTGCCTATGGCGCAGGACAAATCAGCCAGAGCAAACATGCCCGGGAAGCTGTCCAATTAGCTAACCAGAAGTTGGAGCATTTAAGAGCAGATAATAATATCAGTATCGACATCCCGACTGTTGAAACGACAGAGTATATTCCTTTGGGAGACTTATCTTACGAGCGAACGACAGTGCCAGAAGATTTCGGCTCATATAAAAAGGTTGAAGTTACTGTTAAATGGATGCAGATGGGCAAGCAACATAATGTGAACATGGCCACTTTGTATGTAAAGAGATAGATACAATGAAAGCAAAAAAACGAAAAGGTTTTACACTGATGGAAGTTGTTACTGCGATGGGCATATCCGCCATCGTAATTTTAGCTGGGGGTGCGGTCCTGGTTGCGAGCCATACACGGTGGAATAAAGCCTGGGACGATGTGAATCTTCAGAGGGATGCCTCTTATACTATGCTTGAATTGACCCATTCCATCAGGGCGTGCACTTCAGCGACAGTGGAGGCAGATGGCAAAGCAATAAGGATCTACGACCACCTTGGAGCCTGGGAATTATTCTCCCTTGGATCCGGAGCTGACAAAATTCAATGCGAAGTTGAGGGACAAAGCCCTCGAATTATTATCGATCGTAATTTGGAAGGTCTGCAATTCAATATAGTAGGCAATAGAGTAACAATAGACCTCAAGTTGAAAAAAGACAATCAACAGATAAATCTTGTCTCAACAGTCCTGATGCGCAATTACGGGAGATAGTGAGATGAAAATGAGAATATTAAAAAAATCAGAGACAGGGGCCGCACTTGTTATAGTGGTAATCATCGGTTGTATTTTTACCATTATAGGTTTCTCCGTGCTCGGGCTGGCGGGATCTGAGAAAATATTGGCTCAGAAGGCTGTCAAGGGAACGAGGGCTTTTCATTTAGCTGAAGCAGGAGTAGCGAGATTCGTCGCAAACGGATACGACGGGAAATTTGTAAACATTAGCGAAACTACGTTAGGAGCTGGTAGTTACTGGGTTGATGTTGATACTTCTGTATACCCTGGGTACGCTATTGCAACCGGCATGGCAGGTAACGAACAGAAAAGGATAAAGGTGGAGATGTCCTTTTTGGCTACTCCTTATGAACATGCAATATATGCCGGCAATTCCGGTGCGGGTGCATTAAACTGGTCGCTTGCATTAAGGGGGCAAGGTGTTCCCCTGCCAATAGACTGGAGATCAGAGGTTGGCGGGAAAGACATAATTAACGGAAATTTATTTGCTAATGGAGACGTCTATCTGTATGAAGAAAGCAGTGTTAATCCTGCGCCTCTGCCTAATACCTATGAGCTCGCTGGAGATGTTGGCACTACGGGTCAGACTCATATCTTAGACACTGCCACGGTTTCTGGAACAGTTAGCCAGGTTGCAGCTCCGGATCTTCCCAACTTAGCAGGCATGAACTATGCGGTAAATAATACACATAATGTGAGCCAAGTCTTTACAGATGCAGGCGTTGGTTCGGGATATCTGCCACCAGCTAATGAGTTATACAATGTGGTTGTAAAGAATCCTGGGGACAGGGCTAATGAGTGTGCCTCTACCACAGGGGATGATTATTTCCTGGAGCCGGCAGGCGGCTTTATAGCGGGAACCCCAAAAAATGCAGCGACTCCTTTAGACATGGGGGATAACAGGGTTTACTACGTAGACGGAGATGTTTGGGTTCACAGCCAAAGCACTTATGGATTTTTGGTTGACGGTAAAGTGACTATTGTGGCGACAGGAGACATCCATATCTCCGACAATATCGAATATGCAAACAGCGATAGTCTGTTGGGCCTGGTGGCTCTGGGCCAATATGACGGTTCAGGCCAGCTTATAAACGGCGGCAATATCTACTTTGGCGACCCCCGTTTCGGGACGACTTATACCGTTTCTGCGTTAATGTTCGCTGCAGACAGCTTCTTATACAATATAGATGCCGTTAGCAGGGATACAGCAGAGCCTGAAACTGGTTTTACCATTAATGGCAATCTTAATGCTCTGAATCAAGTCTCCATCCAGCGGGATTGGTATAATCCGGACGGAGGTGGGCTGGCAAGGCCCGCATACTTCGATCCGACCATAGGCAGCGGAACGTGGGTAGACCTGGAAACCGGGATCCTGCTTTCAGCGACAGAAATTAGCAGCGTCAGACATTATCAGATGAAAGTCAATTATGATGACCGGATTCGAAGTTCAGATACACAGCCGCCGGGTCTGCCAAGAGGTGAGGGAATTATTTTCAATGGGATTACAAACTGGGAAGAATTGCCCCCAAGCTAATAGTAGAAAGCGAATGGAGTTTTTGCAGTTCAATTCCTAACTTTGGATTTATTACCGCCACGCAATCACCGCTTCATAATCAAGAATTCCGGGGCAGAAGCCATCCGGCGGGCTATATTTGGCTGAAAGGCAAATATATTCCTGCCCCCGCCGGCTGGCACGACTATCGACCGGACAACTAAAACCATAGTTTCTCACATAACTTTCAGTTGTCGGCCTGGTATACAAACAAACGCTTTGCCCGGCACACAATAAGACGAGTTGTGAGCGGCTATGCACAATCCTTTTTAATCCCGTACTTTCATACCAATTGTATTTAATATGTGTGCTTGTAGTGATGGTATTTTGCTAAGTATCAGCAATTTACTCTTTGCTAAGACTCCTGGAGGTGAAAAATGGATTTCCGCTATCGCGGGAATGACAGTGTGACGCAAGAAATAATTACAATTGGTATGACCACTTCCAAAGATCCTCCTGGTCCGCCTGACAACAGGATCATCCAATCATCAATTCCACAAGATTAGCAAGCTCGAAATTCCCCTTGTTCCTGCAATACCCGGCGAGTCCCATAACCGCCGGGAAGGGCCCTTAAATCAATGGTATTCTGTTGCCAGGTTAGTGCATACAAAGATTAAAAAAAATGGGCTACATGCCCCATGCAGCAGTTTCTTTATAGGACTTACACCTTAAATTCACACCCATTATATTTGAAAAACCCAACACCATTGCAATTCTTAAATAAGACAAAACCTTTTTGAGTCGATGAATGTGTAATAGTTAAGATTCAGGACGGGTAATCCATAAGCCGAATGTCAAATTAGAACGAGAGATCAATGACCAAAAATTGGAAACATTTGTTTGAATTGAAGAAAACAGACGTAATAGGTCTGGATATCGGCTCATGTACCGTAAAGATGGTCGCTTTGAGAAAGAGCGATAAGGGTTACACAACCACCGCAGCCGGTATTACCGAAATTGCAGCAAGCGAAGATGATATTCAGCGAAGAGCAAACACCGTCCAGGCAGTTCGTAAATGCTTCGATTCGGCCAGGATCAAAACGAAATTAGTCGTTTGCGGAGTGAGCGGCCAGGAAGTTGCTGTGCGCGATTTCGAATTTCCTTCGTTATTACCCGAAGAGATAGTCTCCGCGGTCTCACTCGAAGCCTCGCAGGTTTGTCCGTTCAGTGCGGCAGATAGCGCTGTTGCTTATCATTTAATGCCTAACGACGATAATAAGACAAGCGGCGTGTTAGTTGCAGCGATGAATACCTTGGTAACGAACAAGGCGCAGCTTGCTAAAGAGGCCCGTCTGAAATGTGTACTGATGGACGTTGATGGATTGGCGCTGCTGAATTGTTTCAAGGAACTGACCAATGGGTCTGAGAAGTCCGAGACGAACCAGACAGTTGCTATTTTGAATGTTGGCGGCACGCATACAACTCTGGCAATTATGGACAATGACGGCTGGCCGTTCATCCGCGATATGACTTATGCCGGTAATGATATTGTTGCGCAGATGGCTGCCAGGAATGATACGTCAGAGGAAACTGTCAGGGGAATTTTGTTCGGCGATTCGTCGGCGGATGAGGCTGGGCTCAGTGACAGCCTCGAAAAAGCCTCCCATAAATTGATTACCGATGTAGGCGAAACATTGCGCTATTATACAGCCCAGTCTGCTTCGGCAAATGTTGAAAAACTATTTGTTTGCGGCGGATTTTCTTTGGCCCGAGGCTTCGTTGAGTTATTGAACCGCCGACTTGGAGTCGAGGTTGTCTTATGGAATCCATTTGACAAAATAAGTCGCAACTCAAACCGCGAGTATGAAGATATTTACTCAAAAACCGGCCCGGCAATGACAGTAGCGGTCGGTCTTGCGATGAGATCAATCTAATCGATTATTTATAAGAACTGAAAGTTGTAAGAGAAACAAGACGCAAAGCTATGTTTACGATAGATTTATTAAATGGACAGGCAATTCCGCTTAAGAGCAAGCCCGGCAGTCTTGCTATCATTGCTGTAACAGTTGTAATACCTATTGCAGTGGCAATGGGACTGGTCAGCTTTTATATGCAAAACAATATCGTTCTATCAATAAAGAACCAGGAAATAAACAAAAGCCAGGCGGAGATTGATGAATTATCGGGTGCTGTTGCGATGAAGAACGCATTAGAGCAGAAGAAAATGACTTATGTTGGTTACTTGACGGAAGTTAAGTCGTCAATTAAGAGACACACTCAATGGTCGCCTGTATTGACGACACTGATGGAGAATATACCAGATTCGGTAGTGCTGACATCTCTTGCGGTAAATCACAGCTCTGTAAAAAGAAAAGCTCCCAAAAAAGATGATCCGGAGCAAATGGTAGAGATTGATGTCCCCGTAAGAGTATTGCGGATGATTGTTAGCGGCGGCCGTCAGAACAACTGCGATGAAGCGGTCAGAGACTTCCGGGATCGTATTCGCGATTCTGCATTTCTCGGACCGAAGCTCGAAAACATCGGAGTTTCGCAAAAGGCTGAAAATCGCGAAGGTCAGAATGTTGTCTCTTACGAGATCAGTTGCGTTCTCAGACCGGGAGTTTAGCATGACTTTTATCAAAGCTTTAATACAAATGTATAGAAAATATCTTTTGAGAGCAGCCATGTTCTGGGCCGTCTGTATAGTGCTGTTTATCATAGCTTATCTAATTCTGCTGAAACCGCAGATTAAAAGCAAGATGAACTTAGAAAATGCGCTCACTGAGAAAAAACAACTGTATGAATCTGCACAAAAAGCAGCAGATGAGCAAACCAAAATCCGATTAAACGAAGAAATTGAGGCTCTCCGAGACAAACTGAAGGTTTTTGTTGTTGAACAGGAGGATTCAGCTAATTTGACATTTGATATAGGTCGAATCGCCAGTAACAAAGAACTATCTTTGTTCAGCATTAAAAATAAAGACAAGCGGGGCGGCTTGCAAATACCAGATGCTAACAGTATAGGCGAGGGTCACATCGATATCAGCTTTAATGCCCGATTTAATCAGTTTGCTACTTTTGTGAACGCCCTGGAGAGGCATCAGCCGATCCTTTTTGTAAATGAATTCTCAATAGCTCGCTCAACCAAAGATGATTTAGCTTATAAAGTGACTCTTGAAGTAGCGACTTTTGTCAAAAAAGAAAAGGAAAAGGAAATTGCCGATCAGTTCCCGGCAAAAGATTTAGGCTCGAGGATATGAAAACTATATCAATTGTAAATCAAAAAGGCGGTTGCGGCAAAACAACCACCTCTGTGAATCTTGCGGCAGCCTTTGCAGAGAAAGGCTACAGAACGCTGCTGATCGACCTTGACCCGCAGGGCCACAGTACGATCGGTCTGGGCTATGAGCCTGATGAGATGAGCCTGA
>CAYTNN010000128.1:0-13691 GCA_964439135.1 uncultured Pirellulales bacterium | reverse complement strand
GCGTTCATCGCCCAGAGTATGGGTTCGTGCTTTTCGCCGAGTATTGGCTTTTTACGTTCGGTCTGAGGTCGATTGGATAGAATCCCATTCCACTGCATCAAGTAACTAATAATGGTTGGAGCAGCAGGTATTTTCTCCGCGATTGAAGAAATTGTGAGGTTAGTACTCGAATGCTTTGCCTTATATCCGACCAGGTCGGCGCTTGAAATACCCGGAGTCAGCCAAACCACCGCTGCTAATGCCCAAATTGCAAAACTTCTGTTTGCCATTCTGCCATCCTCAAAAAAACTTTCAGTATATCGAACGCCCTATACACAGAGGCACTGCCATAAAAAAACGAAACGACCGGCCTTTGTTGTCCCATTAGGTTGAACGTATTTAAGAAACACAATAATGATAACCTCCCACGGGTACAAAAGTCAAGGATAATTGGCCTCAAATATTGCTTATAACCTGTGGATGGACAAGAATTAGGGCTGCGGTGCTATTTATAGAAGCATCGAAAAAAAAGCCCCTGCTCCACGGAGGAGAGGGATGGTTGAAACAGGGGCTTACTTCGTAGTGTATTCAATACACTATACCGCCTCCTTCCTTGGAGAACTAATCGGTACAAACTATAATTAGGTGCCACTGTTGATGCCGAGTGTAACGTTTTTTTTCTAAATTTTATCAGGGAGTTGGTCCATTCGAGGCTGGTGTGCGGATTAAAACTTATTATTATCCCCGACGAAGTATTCGGTGTATGTAAAAAAGAAGATATTTTCTACTTTTCTTAGGGGCGACTGTATCAAAACAAAACGGAAGGCTCGGAATAACATTTTAACATTCAAAAAAACCTGAAAAAAATTTATTTTTTAGTTGACATTACATAGTTTGCATTACATAATATGCAAAGCTAAACAGAAGATGTTTATGTTAAATCTTTGAAATCATAATCTTTAAGGGAGATTGCAATGAAGTTTGAAAGTCAGTTGTTAAAAGGTGTAGCCCCGGTTGTTGTGCTGGAGATACTTTCCGGCGGCCAGATGTACGGCTACGAACTAAGCCAGGCGATAGAACAGCGGAGCGGCGAGATTTTGACGCTCGGCAAAGGGACGCTGTACCCGCTGCTGTACAATCTCGAGGCAAAGAAACTGGTCAAGGGCAAGTGGGAAACAGCCGGAACCGGCCGAAACAGACGATACTACTCAATCACCAGCAACGGCAAGGATGAACTGGCAAAGCAAAAGGCCCAGCTTAAAGAACTGACAGCAGGCCTGAATCTCGTCTTCGGCGGAACAATCGCATTGGCATGAATCACGATTTTAAGAAGCGAACAAAAAAATGATTTGTAACGATAACAAGCAAACAATGATCGTAGAATGTGAGCAGTTGACAAAGGTGTTCAGAAAACTGTTGGCCGGCCGGTCGAAAGACGTTTGTGCCCTGCAGAGCATCTCGCTATCTGTGGCCAAAGGTCAGATTGTCGGTTTGATCGGTCCGAACGGCGCCGGAAAATCGACTTTGCTGAACCTGATGGCAGGACTGATTTTCCCCACAGAAGGTCGCGTGAGCGTCTGCGGACATCCGGCACGGTCTATCGAAGCCCGAAGCGGCCTGGGTTACATGCCGGAGCATCCCGCATTTCTCGGCCGCTATTCCGCTTGGGATACCCTGAGATATCACGGGGCGCTGTTAGGCTTGTCCGGGCAGGCTATTACCGCCCAGATAGACAAATTGACCGAGCAGCTTCAGATGGATGAGTACATCGACAGGCCGTGCGCGGATTTCTCTCAGGGAATGAAACAACGCCTGGCTTTGGCGATCGCATTGATGAGCAATCCAAGTTTTCTGCTGCTGGACGAGCCCAGCAACGGGCTCGATCCGATTGGTATTATCCAGCTTCGAGATTTGCTAAAGAAGCTTCGCGACGCGGGCACCGCCATCGTGATAAGCTCCCACCGTCTGGGAGAGCTGGAGAAGCTTACGAAAGATTATATTTTCCTGTACCGCGGAGAAGTTGTCAGTTTCGGCGAGAAGATTACCGCCGGCCAGGTCGGCAGGCTGCGCGTGGAACTTGTATCGAATGGAAATCAGATCGCAAAAAAACTATTGCCGCCGTCTAAACTTCTCAGCAGTTCCGAAACAGAACTGGTGATTGCCGTCGGAGACGATAATGAAGTGCCCGATATCGTCGCCGGTCTTGTAAAAGGCGGCGCCCGAATCACAGGTGTGCTGCTGCAAAGAGAGGATATTGAGGATATCGAGGATGTATTCCTGCGATTGTACAACGAGAGGAATTAGTCGATGAGAGCGTACGAATTGATGAAAGAGACGTGCTGTAGGAAGGGCTATATCTGGATTGTACACATCGTCTGGTTGGTATTATACGGCAGCTTCTGGTGGCTGTTTCTTCCGAGTGGAGAAGAATTCGGCCGGTTTATTTTTATCTGGGGTGGTTTCTTTCTTCCCATGGCACTGAGTGCAGGCATTTTCGGTGATGATATCTCCTCCGGGCGAATATGCGTTCTGGTCACCAAGCCTTTCTGGATTGGCGAACTGTATATTTACCGCTTGCTGGGACTGTCGCTGCAAGCTGCCGTAAACTTCATCCTGGCCGGCGGCATCGTGTTAGTCCTTCATTTTTTTACGGGCAAAGGCAGCACGGAGGATCTCGGCTTGTGGCTTCTTGCAACATGGCTGCTGTTCAATACGTGTGCGGCACTATCAACTTCTCTTTCTATCGTAGTAGGACGGGCCTACAACTCTTTGCTCCTGTTTGCCGTGGTCGTCACCGGCTACTTCATCGTGAGTTTGCTGCTGGTTTCCATGCGACAGCCGAGAGGAACGGGAGTATTAGCCGGCTTCATCAAATATTGCTGGCCGCCTTTCGAGTTGTTGTATAAATTCGCAAGTGGAGAATACGGAAAATACAGCCTGACTGTCGGAAGATTCAGTGTAACCAAGAGTGTTGCCTGTGTCGTGCACAGCCTGATACTGATGACCATGTACAGCATTACTGGAATCGCCCTGCTCAGCAGACGACAGTTTTCACGGCAGCGTGACTAAGCGTCAGAAAATCGGAATGTCACTGGTATGCAGATAAGAAACAAAATCAATATGCGAACCACAATCGCCGTTGCCGGCCTGATATTGGAAGGCTGGGCGCTATACGTAGTCGGCGCTTCACCGGAGCACTGGCGGCCTTCGATGATCGTAAAGGATGAGCCCGCCGCACGCGCCCTTTACGAAACGATGAGCAAGACGATACGGGAGGCTGAGAGCTTGTCCTACAACAGCATTTGCAGCGGTCCGGACAAGCGGACCTCCGCCTATAGCGTTTGGCTTAAGAAGCCCAACTACTCACGCGTGGAGGCAGCCAATCTTCTGAGCAATAGCAGTATACTTGTCGGCGACGATGATAGCTTGTGGATTTACTGGGAGGCAAGTCGTCCGTTTCTTAACTTTGATGATGCCGAAAGCCACGCAAAGACTCGATCTAATGTTTACATAAAGAAGGCCGCTCCAGCAGGAAGAAACTCCATCGGACACGAAATCTCCATACTCGGAATAACCTGGTACCGGACAATCCTTGAGCCGAGCATTTTCCACGGTTACATGGATTCTCTCGATTCCTATATAGACGGAATCAGGAGCCGGGGGCCGGATGATGTCGGGGACCAGGAGTGTGACGTGATTGAGGTCAGTTACATGGATGCCCAGTTGACGCGTTATTTCTGGGTATCCAAAAAGGACCATTTACTGCGCCAGGTAAAGGAGATTAATCGACTCTCAAGTAATATCGTCCGGGTTGAGGAATGGTCGGATGTGAAACTCAACACCGAGATACCTCAATTCAAGTTCGCCTGGTCCGTGCCCGAAGGCTGGAGGCAATGGAACGCGCCCGGTCCTGATGATGTTCTTCTTAAGAGCGGACAGGAGGCGCCGGATTTCAATCTGCTCTCGGCTGATGGCGGCAGAATCAAGCTGTCGGGCTATCGAGGCAAAACCATCTGGCTGTTCATGTGGCGAACCGGCAGTCCTTCCTGCCGTGAAGCTATACCGAATCTGCAGAAACTGCACGATAAGTACGAAGGCAAAGGGCTGGTGATTCTCGGCTTCAACTGCGCCGACAACAAACGGATTGCACAAAATTATATGCGCGAGAACTCAGTGACCTTTCCGAACGTCCTCGATTCGGCCAGCGAAGCTGAAAAGGTTATGCTTCGGAGCTACAAAAATAAAACGCAGACCGTACCGCTGAATTACATCATCGATTCACAAGGCAATATCGTGGACGCATGGTTTGGCTACGAAGAAGGCGGCAAGCGTGCATCGGCGGCGCTGAAAAAAGCCGGCCTGCAGCTTGAAGAAAAATGAAGATAAGTTTCGCACATAGATCGAGTCAAAAATGGAAAGTCAGGGGCTCGAAGCCCAGACAGCAGGATACTAATATGAGACGCAAGGACAAACATACTCGCCGCCGTTTTAAGACGTGGCACGTGATTGCGGCCCTGGTGCTATTTCTACTTGTGCTGTTTCATATATCCGGCAGCTACAAACTGAAAAAAAGTATTCAGGCCCTGCAAAGCCGGGGCCATCCTGTAACCTTAGAGGAATTGGACCGCTCCTACAGCCTGCCGCAAGGCGCGCGCAACGCCGCCGATATCTATCTTGCGGCCTTCGCGAATTACAAAGAATGGGACAAGAACGCGATGAGCGCTCTTGGTAAGGTATCGTCGCCGGCACGAACCGAATCCATGGATGCTTCAGCCCGGCAGCTTGTGGAGAAGTTTCTGTCCGACAATCAAATAACCTTATCGTTATTATACCAAGCGGCTTCCATCGAGCACTGCCGGTATCCTGTCGACTTCACCCGCAGGGACGATTCGGCCACTCCATGGCTCGATAATATGCGCAAGAGTTCCCGATTGCTTCCTCTCGATACCCTGATCCAATGTGAGAACCAGGATCCCGACAAAACCATCGAGTCCATTCGGGCGAGCCTGGCCCTTGCACGATCCATCGACGGCCTCTTGCTGACCCATCGACTCACTTACGTAGCAGCGCGGGGCCGGACCCACAGAATTATTGAGCGAATGCTCAACAGAATCACATTGACAGATGAACAGTTGCGGACTCTTGCAGGCTTGGTCACGACCTCCGATATGAGCGATGGCTTCAAACGGGCCCTGGTTGCAGAGCAATGTCTCGGACTACAAGTCGTACAGGCCCCCATCCGGGATATTGTGAGCCAAACCGGATATGGAAAAGGATTGTTCCTGATGCTCATTCCCTGGAAGGTGCTCGGACTTTGCTACAGGGATGCGATGGCGTTTATCGACCTGATGCAGGACTCGATTGATGCGGTGGAATTGCCTGAGTATGAACGGCTGGCGGCATACGAGGCGATCCAGAAGTCGGTTCACGATAGACGGCGCGGAGGTCTGCTCACCCGCATTCTGTGGCCGGTCCTGGCATTCACGCTCAATATTGACATCCGTCATCTGGCCCATTCGCGCGCGGCGCAGACCAGCCTTGCGGTTGAGCGATATCGATTGGCCGAGGGACGTTTGCCGCAGTCCCTGAACAATCTGGTCCCGGCCTATATCGAGGCGGTGCCAGCCGATCCATACGATGGGCACCCTTTGAAATACCGCACGCTGGAAAGCGGATTCGTAGTTTACAGCATCGGCGATGACCGTTCCGATGACGGCGGCGCCGAACGAGGCAAGGGAGAACGAGGTCCGAGGGGAAAGCCGGCACCATGGGACATAACGTTTATTGTGGAGCGATAGTAGGAAATGAGTTTGTTTTAAATCGTTTTGTGAGATTTGATTATTGGTATTAGCTTTGGTACTATGCAGAAGTCAGAGGAATAAGAAAAATGTCCGATAGAAAAAGCAATCCAAAAAGTCTTCCCGCCTGTGCGGTCGAGTATGTCCAGCGGCTTTTGAAAAAGATGCGTTATCGCCGGAAGGTTAGGGATGATATCGAGGCCGAGTTGAAGACGCATTTTGAGGATGAGCTGAAAGACTGCAAGACCAGCGAGGAAAAAGAGCAAAAAGCCAGGCAAATCGTCACCGACTTCGGCGACCTGAAGTTGCTGGCGATACTTTTACGCCGGGCCAAGAAACGCTGCCGGCCGCTCTGGCGAACCGTCATAGCGAGGACATTTCAGGCCATTGGCGTGTTAATTGTGTGCTTTATTTTTTATATAATCTGGTTTTCCTTCGGCGAACCGTCGATCCGTGTGGATTATGTCCAATTGCTTAACCAGATGAATAAGCCGCAAGTCCGCAACCAGGATAATGCATGGCCTCATTATGAAAAGGCAATCGAACTGTATGTACCCCAAAGCCCGATCGTCAAACAGTTGATTTCATACAGGCGCGGTGGAAAGCAGCGTGAAAACGCGCTGCGGCTGAAAGACCAGTTACGGGATAACCAGCAGCAGATTCAGGCATGGTTCGAGAAGAACCAGAAGTACTGGGACAATATCAATCCTGAACAACAATCAGTCGTTCTCAAATGCTTTGAGTATGATTGGGTACCATTTCCCAAGATTGTCCATCAGAATAACAACGATTGGTATGCCACGACATTTTACAGAATGGCGGAACATATTCTCAGGTGTCTTAACGATGATGCTGAACTATTGGATCCTCATCCACGTGGAATCCTGCCGGTTCAGACGCAACCCGGATTTCCGGACAATGAGCTGAAAAGGTGGTTAAAGGAAAGCAAAATTCCGCCCAATTTTATAGAAGCCGTTTCGGTCGCGGTGCTCCATGAGGCCAACAAGCGATTTTCGAACCTCCCGAAGGACTTACGGGGAGAACTTACAGACATGGAACTTGAATATATAAGTCCCTGGATCAGGCAGAACGAAGCTGCATGGAAGGAATTTCTGGCCGGCAGTGCCAAGTCGTATTGCTACCGACCGTACACTCATGATCCCAACAATAATGACAAATCAGTCTGGAGCATCCTCCTGCCGCCTCTGACATCCCTGAAGGATTTGACAAGGATGGCAGCTTGGCGCGCGCGTATCGACAGAGACCAGGGACGACTACAGCAGAGCGTAGAGGATTGTCTCGCTATCGTCCGAACCGCCGGCCATTGGCAGGGCAAGGGAACACTCGTCGAACAACTAGTGGGCATGGCGTTAAGTGGCCTCGGCCATGCAGAAATACTGAGTCTCTTAGCCGACCGGAAACTTTCCGCTGATCAACTGCAGCGTTTGCAGGAGCAGTTGTCGCAGATTTACCCCGGAGACTACCCATTGATTAAAATGGAAGGCGAGCGTCTGGCTTTTATGGATATTGTTCAGCGTTCATTCACTGATGGAGGCCCCGGTGGAGGTCATTTAATACCCGGCCTGTGGGATGAGCTTACAGACTTGAATCCCCCCGGCCTTGATATAAACGATAAGCGACTCTTCATGCCACTCTACACAGCAGCGAGTATGGCCCATGCAAGGCGCGATGCAACAGTAGCAAAGGCAAACGAGATATACGACCTGCAAAGCAAGCTTGCCCGGATGACCCCTTATCAAAGACATGTGTCTAATCCCAAAACGGTTGACGAGATAATGTACACATCCTGGTCCAGCTATAGGTTTTTCCTGATTCAACTTTTTCTGCCTGCAACTGGGCGGGTTTCCGATATAGCTTATCGCGGCAAAATGGGCCACGAAACAACAAAGGCGATACTGGCGCTTCAGCGATGGCGGCTTCAGAAGGATCAATATCCGGTAGCCCTCGGAGAACTGGTCTCGGCCGGATTCCTGAACGAGTTGCCTATGGATCCCTGGAGCGACAAGCCTCTGGTCTACAAAAAAACAGATGATAATTTCATTATCTACAGCGTCGGCTTCAATTTCACCGATGACGACGGCAAATACGGCAAAGATAGAAGCGGCAATATCCGAACGTGGAGCGACAACGGCGACTTTGTCTTTTGGCCGTTGCCGAAACCGTAGACTGAGCAATAGTAACGGCTACGATGATTACAGGATTGTATCCTTGCAATTCTGTTTGACGCTCCATATCATATCCTGCACAGTTTATAAGATAAAACAGTTTGGGTGTGTACTCCCTTGGGGACGCCTTACGGCGGGCACACCATTGATCGAAATGTTTTTGCAGGAGATGACGATGAGTTCCGGAAGATGCCCCTTAAAATGCAACTGTAATCACAACCTCAGCCGTCGCCAGTTTATCCGCGGTTCGGCCGGAGTAGTAGCGGGTTCTGTTCTTTTGCAAGGCTGTAACGCATTGGTCAAAGAACCAATGGTAACTCAGAATCCAATCCGTCCGTGCGGGCCGGCGTCGAAATATGTCCCGACCATCAAAGCGGCCTTTGTCCGGCGAAAGGAAGATTACGGTATGCTCTGGCCGGGGGCCGTCTATGACGGGAAGGCCGCTCGAAAAATGTACACCGAGAAAATGACAAGCACCGCCGAAAAACTCGGGGCAAAGTTCGACCTCCGCGGCGAACCGCTATATAGTCTGGAAGAAGCCGAAGGCTGGATTGCCGAGGCCGAAGCACAAAAAGCCGACGGCCTGCTGCTGGTCATGTTGGATCGCCAGAAACATTCATGGCCGAGCGCCGAAAAAGTCGCTCACAGCAAAATCCCGTCGATTATATATTCGCCGCTGGGCACATCTTTCACAACCAACACAATCAATCTGGCCGAGACTCCCGGCTGCGTAATTTATTCGACGAACGATTTCAGCCAGGCCGCTTACGGCATGAAAATGCTCTGCGCCTCGGCAAAGATGCGCCGGACCCGCTGCGTTGTGATAAAAGGCAGTGGCCACTCCGAAGCACCCCTGGCCGATACGGGAATCATGATGCGAGTCGTGCCGGCTACTACCTTCATCGAGCAGTACAACAAGACCGCCGACAGTAAGGATATCTTAGCGATGGCCGACGATTATCTTCGCCGGGCACGGAAGGTGACGGGCGCGACCCGCCAGGATGTCATCAACGGCGTCAAAAGCTACTACGTGGCCGGCAGGATTCTCGAAGCCGAGCAGGCCGACGCCATCACGATGGATTGCCTCGGCGCCCTGGGGCAAATCAAGGTGAGCCTGCCCTGCATCGCATGGTCGCGAATGAACGACGACGGAATCCCCGCCGCCTGCGAAGCCGACTACGGCGCTGTCGCCTCGCATATCATCACGCAGTACCTGTTCGACAGGCCAGGCTTCCAGCAGGACCCCGTGGCCGATACGTCGGACGATTCGATTATCGGCGCGCACTGCTCGTGCCCGACGAACCTCAACGGTTTTGATGCAGGTCCCGAACCGTTCGATTTAATGCACCATCACGGCAATCGGGACGCCGTGCCGCGAACGCTCTGGCAGGTGGGCCGGCGAGCCACAAGCATCGATTTATTGCCGGGCAAGGCCGACGGCAGCTCGCCATCGAAAGTGCTGATTTCAGCCGGCACGGTTCTGGAGAATATGGATGTCCCGCCCTCCGGCGGATGCGTCGTCTCGGTCAAGATAAAATTCGATGGCAGACAGGAAGTGCTCAGCTTCCCCGGCTTCCACCAGATATTCTTCTACGGCGACTACGCACACCAGATGAAAGATTTCTGCCAGCTAAATAAATTCGAAGCCCAGATCGTATAATCAAGCAAAGATTAATTGATCGGAGAATGACCTGTGAGAGAAAGTTGCGCTTGGCCCGGCGAGAACAAACTCATGATCGAATACCATGACACCGAATGGGGCGTGCCGGCCCACGACGATCGCAAGTTATTTGAATTACTTCTGCTCGACAACGCCCAGGCGGGCCTGAGCTGGCAGACTATCCTGAACAAACGTGAAAATTACCGTAAAGCTTTCGACAACTTCGACCCGGCTAAAATCGCACGTTATAACAAACGCAAAATCACGTCACTGCTCAATAATCCGGGCATCGTCCGCAACCGGCTTAAAGTACAATCCGCTGTGACGAATGCCCAGGCCTTTCTGGATATCCAGGCCGAATTCGGATCTTTCGATACCTACATCTGGCAATTCGTCAACGGATCCCCCATCCGCAACCGTTGGAAAAGCCTCAAAGACATTCCAGCCACGTCACCCGAATCAGATGCTATGAGCAAAGACCTCAAGAAACGCGGCTTCAAGTTCGTCGGTTTGACAATCTGCTATGCTTTCATGCAATCGGCAGGCCTGGTCAACGACCACCTCACATGCTGTTTTCGATACACCCAATGCGGCTGATTCATTACGAAGGGTAAGAATCCGCAAAAATCCTTATTTTACGCTGCTGCCAGGTACACTATCTTATTTTGCCCGAGAGCGTGACGATGCTCTGGGACATCATCCGGAAAGCGGCCTTGTTGTTATTGACTGTCACTTGCCCTGCCTGCTGCATGTTTTCGGATGCCGAAGTGCGATATGCCTTCAGCGAGACCGGGGCCTTGAGATTGCTGAAAGTCAGATTCAGGGGCTGCTCCTGCCCGGTCGGATTGATGGCTACGATGGCCAGCTCTCCGCTGCCCTCATGCAGGAAATCGCTGACCTGGACGTCGCCGAATCCGGGCCGGGCGTCGATACGAACGGCTCCGGGTCGGATGAATTTGCTGTAATGCATGGCCGTGTAAGTCTTCGGTGTATACTCGCTCATCAGCATGATGCCGTGAGTGCTCTTGCGGTTTTCGGTAATCTGCCAGGGCACGAAGGCCGAGCAGTTGCCGGCCGCCTCGATTTGCTCGTTGGTGATTTTGCCATCCAGAAGCCCGATTTGCCTGAGCCTACACCCGAGCAGAAGGCAGAACATAAACGGATGAGAGAGGAGCTGGAAAAAGTCAGAGAGCGTTACAGAACGCTATCGGAGAAACTGTACGGAAAAGACCCTGAGCGCACAAAGGAACTATTCGAACAGATCGAGAAAGAGCAGCAGGAGGTTCGCAATCGCATGACCGAGCTTTATTCGAAACTTCCGGCCGAGTCCGAACGCCATGGATAGGTCTGGTTATTCCTGCGGAAGGAAATTCAGCACATTTCGGCGGACTGAAGCCAATCTCACACGGCTGTTGCGCTCAGGGCTTGACAGTCACCGCAAAGAATGACAGATGATGGCTTTTGCCGTAGATGATGTTATTTTCCATATCCTTGTCAGTGGTTATATCTAACCATTCATCAATTGACGGATCATAGCATCTGAGCTTCAGGGCCTTTTCCTGCGACCCGGTCAGTTCGGTGTCATCGTATCTGATGGCGATTTGGATCGTGCCGTCGTATACGGCCGTTGTGTTCATCTTATAAACCATGCCCGAAGGCACAAGTTTCAGTCCCTCCCGCGAAATCGGTCCATCCGGCGTCACGGATACGGTTGTGTTACCCCCTCCGACAACGGTGTCAAATGTCAATGTTGTGCCGGTTGCCCAGTCAGCAACTTCCACGCTATTTCCGGGTGGTGTATCTTCCTGTGAATACTTAATTGTGGCATAGTCATAGCGAGTCCCGTCACCAAAACTGCCTCCGGTCACATAGATGTTGCCCAGTCTGTCCAGAACCATAGCATAGGCGTAGTCACAATCATTTTCAGGTTCGTTATTATCTGATATCAACAGGTCATCGTCTAATGTATCCGTCACCACATCGCCGGAGTATGGCGATCCATCATATGTTGCCACCCAGACTTCGTTGCCCTCTAAATCATACATGACAGTGGCATAGTCAAGGCTGGTGCCGCTGTCATGACTGTATCCGGTCACATAAACATTGCCCGAAGGATCCACTGCGATGCTGCATGCGCGGTCATTATTATTGGCCCCGCCGTTATATGTTGCCACCCAGAGCTGGCTGCCGTCTGAATCATATTTGACCGTGGCATAGTCCTGACGGGTCCATAAGTTTTCACTATAGCCCGTCACATAGACACTGCCGAATTTGTCGACGACTATCGCATTGGCGTAATCAAACTTGTCCCCTAATCCGTTATATCTTGCCTTCCACTGCTCTATGCCGTCGGAATTATACTTTATCGTGGCATAGTCATAGCTTGTATCCCCACCGTCGCTATATCCGGTGACATAGACATAGCCCGAGGCATCCACGGCAATGGCATTGGCAACATCATACGCCGAATGTGGAGGCCCCGACGGGCCTGCGTATCTTGCCACCCAGAGCTGGCGGCCTGATGAATTGTACTTGATGGTGGCATAGTCCTCACGTGCCTCGGCACCGCCATAGCTATATCCGGTTACGTAGACATTACCGAGAGCGTCCAGCGTGATTGCCCTGGGGCTATCGTTATAATTGGCCGGCCCGTTATATGTTGCCGTCCATAGCTGGCATCCGTCTTTATTGTACTTGATTGTCGTATAGTTAAGGCGGCTGTCGTTGTCATCGCTCTCGCCTGTTACATAGACATTACCGAAATCATCCAGTGCCATGGCATAAACGATATCATTGCCGTTGCCCGGATCATTATACCTTGCCACCCACTGCTCGATGCCGTCCGAATTATACTTTATCGTGGCATAGTCGGAACTGGTCCCGTCACCGTAGCTATATCCCGTCACGTAAACATTGCCGAAAGCATCAACGCCGATAGCTTTGGGGGTATCATGATAATTACCGGGGCCGTTATAGCGTGTAACCCACTGCTCGATTCCATCCGCGTCATACTTTGTTGTGGCGTAGTCATGGTGACTGCTTTCGCCGTAACTATGTCCCGTTACATAGACATTGCCTGAATCATCTACAACCATGGCTTTAGCATAGTCATCATAATTTCCAGGGCCGTTATACCGTGCCACCCACTCCTCAATTACGTCAACGGCCGAGAGTCTGCCCGGAAGAAGAAATAGTAACAAAAGAAGAGACAACAGGGTCAACCTTCTGGTTTTCACCACCAATTCCGACTCTATTTTAATCACCCTTTTCTCCATGCTCTAAATGACACGAAAGAACGACAATATGTCAGGTGAGCCGTGCTAACGTGGATTCCACAGAATAATCCAGCGATAGTGCAACAATGAGCCCATAGCAGTGCTTACGGTTCGGCTCGTCAAATTAATCTTATTCTAAAAGAAACATAGACAACCGGCTAAAACGAACCTCGAATCGAATGATTCATTCTAAACCAGGGGAGGATCTCCTCCTTCTCGATAATCCTTATATTACGAATCACTACTCATCAAATGACAAGCTTTTATGGCGTCTTTAATTTTACCTATATTGTCTATATCCTCCATTATATACCTAAAGCTCCTCTTGCCAAGAAAAATTTTTTAAAAATGTCACGATTTGCAGATTTTACATCTATATCAAGATTTTTCTTGAAATATGGCCAAAAATGCCAATAAGGATAGCAAAATCTGGTATTCTCGACATCGAGGGCCGGTATAAAGTGCCGATTGCGCTTCTCGTGTCGGATTCCGCTCTCGGCGGTAAAACAACCGAATTGGCTTTGTTTGGCTTTGAATTGGCTTTGTTTTTTTGTGCCCCGCATGTCGGCTTATTGCCATATATTCCTTTCAGAAAAGAGTTTAAGCCAATTTCACCATTTCAAAATTGGCTTTGTTTTTTCAAATAGCCTTTCAACCCCCAGAAAATCTGGGGGCTAAATAATATTGGGTTTGTTTGGCTTTGAATTGGCTTTGTTTTTTCGCCGCCTCCAAAGCATGAAATTCTTCATAATCACCTTTCATATAGATACTTAAGCTCATTTTGCCCATTCGC